>DATINV010000047.1:0-8545 GCA_035473775.1 Chthoniobacterales bacterium | reverse complement strand
CGGCAGGGTCTATTCGCTTCCCCGCAGCTTGCTGTGGAATCTGTGGTTTGAAGACCACTTTCGGGTTGGTTCCGCTCGACGGGGTATATCCGATTGCGCCAACTAATCTAGATACGGTTGGGCCAATGGCCAAGAATGTTGAAAACCTGGCAGAAGGTATGGACCTGCTGGAAACGGGATTTTCGGATCAATACCGGCGAGCTGTGAAGGCCAGGCCCTTGGCTCAAGGGATCAGAATCGGCCGCCTATACATAGAAGGAACCAATCAACGGGTGGACCGCGCAATCGATGATGCGCTGCGTTCGACCGGCTTCAACATTGTGAACCTAAGTCCGGACCTTACCAAGAAATGGGCTCAGGCCCAAAAGGATGGCGCGACCGTCGCTGCAGTGGGTGCGTGGCTTTACGACAACAAATACCAACATCAGCCTCAAGTGACCATTCGGACAAAGGCTGTTCTCACTGTAGGTGGAATTGACTACAAAACTACCTATCGCGCAGCCCTGAAAAGGCGAGCTGCCTGGAAAGCCACTTTGGAAAATGCATTCGCAAACGTGGATTTTATCGCAATGCCCACAATGCAAAATTTACCTCCTCACGTTCCGCTGTTTGAAGGCACAGTCGCCTTCGAAGCGCACGTGCTTGCGTTGCAAAACACGCAGGCGGTGAATTTCGCAGGCATTCCGGCCCTGGCGATCCCAGTGCCTATGCCACGTCGCCTTATTCCGCTCACCAGCTTGCAATTGGTCGGACCAGAGCTTAGCGAAGCGGCACTCCTAAATGCAGGTCGGCTGGTGGAAGAGGCCATGAAGAATCGCTAGCCACACTTGCCTGGGAGAGCCCCTGAAGTCATTAAGTAACTCCAGTGGCACGAGCGTCTGGTTCAGCGGTGGTAACAGAAATCAATCGCTCGAAGCGAGTGATTTCGGAGCGACCTTTTGCTCTTACTGGTCGTGGTCGAGTTTATCCTTGTCCTTCTGTGCCTCAGCCTGTTCTTTCTCTGCCTTCTTCTCGTGTTTTTGTGCCTCTTTCAGCTCGTGCTTTTCATGATGGGTTAGATCGCGTGTCGTTGTCGTAGTCGTTTGCTGTTCGGTCACGGCCGTCGGCTTTTGTATAACGATGCGTGACGCCACGAGATGATCACCGGTTCCCGTGTACTGAATGGAAAGCGGGCTACCAGGTGAGATGCGTTCGACCGAAACCGGGGCGCCTGATTCATCAACGATCGTTGTTTGCTTCGTGACGGTATAACGCAACGGCGTCGTACCCGTTTCGGCTCTAACGACCATCGTTTCTGATCCGGGAACGTATTCATTGAACGCGCCCTTCGTCGTGGTCACGGTGGTAGTCTGCGCAAATGCTTGAGTGCACCAGATACAAATGGTGACAGCGAAAGACGTTGCGCCAATTTTCAGAATGTTTGTCTTCATACTTAGAATACGCACCGCGGAACACTGCTAGCTCTCATAAATTGCGTGCTTGCGACCGCTTGGGGAAAACCATCTGCTCCTTTGGAAGCGATTACTTTATTGCGGGCAGGTGGAAAAGCCCAGATGCGATGCGGTCGCAGTCAAGGTTATCTTTCCCAACCCCATCTTTTTATGAGAGCCCTACTTGGCCACATTAGTGTCGTAATTACCGTCGCCTTGTTTTCCGTGATTTCCGACGCGGCGCCGGACTCAGTCGCTGCTCGCCCGGACGGCGTGCCACGCTCGGGAAAAATGTCGCCGGAAAAACTTGTGGCCCAAGGCGAAGTTCTCGACAAGAAACTAGAGGCCAGCGAGGCGTTGAGCTTTTATCTTGCTGCAGAAAAGTTGGAGCCGAAGAACGCGCATTTGATGGTTTGCATCGCGCGGCAATATCGCCATCTCATGCAAGACGCGTCACCGACGCAGGAAAAATTGCGACTTGGACACCTCGCTCTCGATTATTCCGCTCGAGCGGCTGCGGCCGGTCCAAACGACGCCGAGGCTCAGCTCGATACGGCGATTTCCCTCGGAAAAATGTCGCCTATTATGTCGATCAAAGAACAGGTGAAGGCAGCTCCCCGGATTAAAGAATCGGCCGACAAAGCGATCGCGCTCGATCCGAAAAACGATACCGCCTGGTACGTTCTTGGTAAATGGAATCGTGTCCTGGCAGACGTCAATACCGCCAAACGGGCTGTGGCTGGAATGTTCTTTGGCCGCTTGCCCAAGGGATCGAACGAAGAAGCCGAACGCGACATGCGCAAGGCGCTCGAGCTCAATCCCGATCGCCTGATGCATTACATCGAGCTTGGGCGGGTCTACGCGCAAATGGGAAGAAAAGAGGATGCGCGATTCTATATCAACAAGGGGTTGGCGATGCCGGACGCCGAAAAGGACGACCCTGAAGCAAAGCAACACGGCCGGGAGACGCTAGCGAAGCTTTAATAATGTTGGCGCGCAAGTCTCAGACTTGGGCTTCAGCACCGGTCGGTGTTTGAATATCAAACCATTCCGGTAAATCCGCCAGGCCGCCGCCCATGAAAAGATGATGCCACAGTTGTGTGGCAATCACTGCCGCAAGGCCAGCTTCCACGGAAAGCCGTGGCAATGAGCCAGCGCGCAGTGTGCGAAAATCTCGACGCCAACGATTCACTTCCGCCAAATCGAAGTACCCAGTTTTGCGAATAGATTCTTCACTTAGGAGCTGTTTAACGAAGGATGGCTCGGGATCCATGTGAAAGCTGTCGAGGGGTGCGCGGAAGATGACTTTTTGGCGGCGCGCCACTGACTTCGGAACCCAGCGCTCGGCCAACAGGCGCAGCAAATGTTTGTCGCGGAGTCCGCGCAATCGCCAGCGAGGGTGCAGCTGGGCCAGAAAATCAAAGACGTCCTCGTCGAGGAACGGATAGCGAACTTCCACCGAAGAATGCATTGCCACACGATCGCCCTTCGCTTGGAGAAGGTGTCCAGCTAAGAGAACGCGGGCAGCAATCCAAACTCCACGATGCAGCGGATCCCACCGTCGCGCGCGATCGAGCGGAAAGTCTAACTCCTTCCACGGATTCGCGTTGGCGAGAGCCTCATGCATCGACTCGCTGTAAAAACGCAACTTGGAAATCGCGAGCACGCCGTAGGCGTCGATCCACGCGTTGGGACCGCCGACCGAACTCTCCACTTCAGCGCGCCACGCATCTGTAAAATGCGGGACTTTGTTCAATCGAAGGTAGGCATTGCGCACCAGTTTGCTCAATGGCAAGCCCGGAATAAGATCAAGAAAACCGATCAACTTCGCCGCTTTGTACCAAGGATAACCGACCAGCCATTCGTCCGCGCCTTCGCCAGTCAGAACAACCTTTTGTCCGTTGCTGTGGACACGGCCGGCAAGTTGGAGGAGCGCTGCGCAGGAAGTGTCGATCACCGGAGCTTCCGCAGCAGCGATCAATTTCGGATACGTAGCAATTGCATCTTCGTCGCGAAAATCTTGGACGATCGGCGGCTTGGCGCCGATGTGCCGCGCGGACAAGCTGGCCGCATCAAGCTCGTCCAGCTTCGGATCGTGGACGCGAACCGTGTAGGTATTGATTGCGGGACCTTTCAACTTGCACGCCAACGCGAGAATCATGCTCGAGTCGACACCTCCAGAAAGATAAGCGCCCACTGGAACGTCAGCGCGCAATCGTTCCTCGACGGCCTGGAGCAAGACCTGCTCAAATTCGTCGACTAGCCGTTTGGGGTCCTGTCCCCACTCCTCGGTGCCTTGGTCTGGAAAATCCATTTCCCAGAAAGCCCGCTCTTCAATTTGGTCGCCTGAATCACTTCCGCTTCCCGGACTCACTGTCAGGAAGTGGCCCGGAGTGAGCAGTTGAATATTTTCAAAGCAAGTGCGCGGTCCCGGCATCGCCGAAAATGTAAAAATATGATCAATGCCGCGTCGATCCGGGCGCGCTGGAACCATCCCTGAGGCGAGTAGTCCTTTGATCTCGGACGCAAAAAGAAGCCAGCCATCTTGCCGGGTCCAAAAAAGTGGTGCTATGCCAAAACGATCGCGTCCGAGATGAAGCTGACGTTTTCTCTCGTCCCATAGCGCGATGGCGAATTGCCCTCGCAACTTTTCCCACATTTTGTCACCGTATTCCTCCCACGAATGCGGAACGACTTCAGTATCGCAATGGGTGACGAATTTGTGTCCTCGCGTTTGCAGTGCTGCACGCTCCTCGATGTAATCAAAGAGCTCGCCGTTAAAAACGACGAAGATGCTTCGGTCTTCATTGGCAACCGGTTGCTGGCCGTCGGCGAGTCCGACAATACTTAATCGCCGCGAAGCCAGGGCAAGTCCTGGCCGCACAAGATAACCCTCCTCATCCGGTCCGCGATGCAACAAAGCACGGGCCATCCGGTGAATGACTCCGTCTGGAACGGGTCGCTGCCCGGCAAGATCGATAATGCCTGCAATGCCGCACATAATTTTATTCCTTCAGATTGGTGATGCGTTAGCTGCTTTCAATATATTCGTCCGTCCGCAGGTGCCGCAGTGTAATTACTGAATATGAATAATTAGCCTGATTTCGTCGTCTACGAATCAAATCAGTGTATCGGAGAACCGGTTGCTGGTGCGCGCTCGTAATGCAATAGATAACAACCATACATAGCTGGTTGCGATACTTAGGATTTGTTTTATGATCGCGGCCCCAGTTTCTGGAACGCGGCTACACCCCATGCCAAAAGATCGTATTGCCATTATTGGAGTCGGTTGCCGTTTTCCCGGCGGTGTCGATGATACGGAATCGTTCTGGAAATTGCTGATTGAAGGACGCGACGCCGTTAGCGAGATCCCGCCGGACCGATTTAACGTCGAGCGTTATTATGATGCCGAGCCAGGGATCGCCGGGAAAACTTTTGCCAAGCGCGGCGGGTTTCTGGACCAGGTCGATCAGTTCGACGCCTCATTTTTTGGCATCTCCCCACGAGAAGCGCCTTACGTAGATCCGCAACATCGCTTGTTGCTGGAAACCGCATGGGAAGCAATCGAAAACGCAGGAGTCACCCTCGATTTTGAAAAAGGGAACGACATCGGGGTTTTCGTCGGCATTTCACACAACGATTACCAGGGGATCCAAACGACGGCATTTGATCATTTCGGCATCACTCCTCACAGCGCTACCGGAACGGCGCATTCGATCGCGGCGAATCGCATCTCTTATTGTTTAAACCTTCGCGGACCCAGCGTGGCAATGGACACGGCGTGTTCTTCGGCGCTGACGGCGATCCATACGGCATGCGAGCACATTTGGGCGGGGCGCGCTGACACTGCGCTCGCCGGAGGTGTAACGATAATGATCACGCCCGGCGGGTTCATCGGTTTTTCCCAGGCAGCGATCCTTTCTCCCGATGGGCGATGCGCCGCATTTGATGAGTCGGCGAGCGGCTTTGTCCGAGGAGAGGGAGCCGGCGTGGTATTGCTGAAACGCTTCTCCCAAGCAGTTGCAGATGGCGATCCGATCCAAGGCGTGATCGTTGGCAGCTCTATCAATCAGGACGGTCATACGAATGGAATTTCGCTACCGAGCGGCGAAGCGCAGGCGCGCCTCGTGCAGGACGCATGCAAAGACGCGGGTGTGGCGCCGAGCGCAATTGGATTTGTTGAAGCGCACGGAACGGGAACGGCGGTTGGCGATCCGATTGAAGCACACGCTTTGGCTGAAGCGCTCTGTAAAGATCGATCTGCTCCGCTACCGATCGGTTCGGTGAAGACAAACATCGGTCACCTCGAGACTGCAGCCGGCGTTGCCGGACTTCTTAAAGCGATGCTTGTCCTTCAGCACGGGAAAATTCCACCCAGCTTGCATTTCAAGAGGCCGAATCCGCATATCGATTTGGAGAAACTGAAGCTTCGCATTCCGACCTCTCTGGAATCGTGGCCTGAAACAGGTGACGAACATTTGGCAGGGGTCAATTCATTCGGTTTTGGAGGCGCGAACGCGCACGTCATCCTCGCGCAGCCGCCGCCGTCATCGCACTCTGAACCTCAAGAAGTTTGGGCAGAGCGCGCGTGGCCGGTAATGCTTTCGGCCCGATCGGAAGATGCACTTCGTGGTTACGCGATGAAATTGGCTGCCTGGCTCACCGAGGGATTGAATCTCAACGGCGATTCTCCGGTGTTGCCAGATCTCGTCTACACGCTGGGCGCGCGGCGCAATCATCACGCGCATCGTTTGACCCTGGTCTCGCACTCAATTCCGGAATTGATTCAGGAACTCGACGCTTTCGCAATCAAACAGGACAGCGTCAAGGCTCGCATGTCGTTCACGCCTCGTCCGGAATCACCGCCACGGGTTGCTTTTGTGATGAGCGGACAAGGTCCGCAATGGTGGGGGATGGGTCGCGAGTTGATGCAGCAGGAACCGGTTTTTCGGAAAATGATCGAGGAATGCGATGCCGCCATGCGCGGCATTGCCCAATTTTCACTGCTCGAAGAGCTCGGTCGTCCCGAAGAAAGCTCGCAGATGCATCGCACCGAAATCGCGCAGCCTGCGATCTTCGCCATGCAGGTCGCGCTGGCAGAGCTTTGGAAATCCTGGGGCGTGCAACCTGCCGCAGTCGTCGGTCACAGCGTTAGCGAAATTGCCGCCGCTTGTATTGCCGGCCTGCTCTCACTATCGCAAGCCGCGCGAATCATTGTTTTGCGTGCCCAGTTTATGGATCGTTGCGCGCGCGGTGAAGGAAAGATGCTCGCCGTCGCGCTCGGCCAAGCTGAAGCGCAGGCCCTGATCGACAAACATGATTCGAATGTTTCGATCGCCGCCTTTAATGGCCCACGTTCTCTCACCCTGGCTGGTCCGCGCCATTCGATTGAAGCAATGTTAGCGGAACTCGAAGCCCAAGGCGTTTTCGCGCGAATCTTGCGCGTCGATCATCCTTTCCACCATGAAATGATGCAGCCGGCTTCAGAAGCATTGGAGAACGCGCTGGCTGATTTAAAGCCGCAATTGGAAGAAGTCCCGATGTTTAGTACCGTGACGGGCAATCGTCTTCCCGGCAACGTGGGCGGAGGCGAACATTGGGGACGCGGCGTTCGCCAACCGGTCCAATTTGCGCCGGCCATAAACGCCATCGCTGATTTTGGGGTCGACATTTGGCTGGAGCTCGGCGCACATCCCGCCCTCGCGCATTCGATTCAAGAATGTCTCGCCGAACGTGGCGGCGCAAAGCCAGTCGTCATTTCTTCAGTCCGACGCGAACGCGAACATGAATCGTTGATCGAAGCGGCGATGGATTTACATCGTGCGGGCGTGGCGCTCGACTTCAAGGCCATGACGCCGTCGCGTCGGTTGCTCTCGCTCCCGACGTATGCTTGGGATCGAAGTCGCTGGTGGTATGAAGCGCCAGCGTGGCGGGACGGTCGCCTCGGTGCTGGCGGACGCGGTTTGCTCGATATGCGATTGCCCTCCGCAACGCCGACTTGGACAGCGCGACTCGACAATCGGCACATGGCATACCTGAAGGATCACAAAGTAGAGGACCGCGTCATCTTTCCGGCTGCGGCCTTTGTTGACTTGGCACTCGAAGCCGGCGTTCAGCTCTTCGAAGGCCGCCCGTTCGTTATTGAAGATTTTGAAATTCGAAAGCCGCTTATTCTTCCCGATCCATCTGCGGGCGTTAATCTCGAAATCTCTTACGAGCCTAACGAACGCACATTCGCAATCCAAAGCCGGTTTGATCAGGGAGCATCGTGGTCTCTGCATGTTGTCGGGTCGATGCGCGGGGAGCGGACCGAGTCAGCCTTTGCTTCCTCGCGTTTGGACGATAAAGCCAAGCACGAAGGCGAAGAACTTAAGCCAATCGAGGTTGACGAATTTTACCGTTACATGAGCGATCTGGGCCTTCGTTACGGCGACACCTTTCGTTCCGTTCGAGAGCTTTTCGCCGCTCAAGGCGAATCGAAAGGATTGGTGGAGCTTTCGGACACGGTTGCAACTCGCGCGGGAGATTACCCGTTGCATCCGGTTTTGCTCGACGGCGCGTTGCACATATTTTCCGCGGGACGCGCGACCATCGAGGCGCGGGGCTCACAATTGAAGCTGCCGGTCCGCTTTGGGCGAATCCTCTTCCTCCGCTCACCAGGAACATCCGCGCGAGTACAAGCCAGTGTCCTGCAGTGTAACGACGAATTCGTCGAGGGACGCGTTGGACTTTACGACAAAGATCGTAACCCGTGTGTTCTGGTCGACGGTTTCCGTGCGATCAACGTCGCAGGAGTTCGCCGCGGGGGCGTCGGCGGAGGACGCGATGTTCTTTACCATATTGAGTGGCAACGCACTTCGACGACAGCACAGCCGGCGATTCAGCCACCGCCTTCTCTTGAGCACCTGAGAGATGTTGCTCGAATGACGCTTGAAAGTGTGATCGCAGAACGCGGCAGCGCGCGCCTTGAAGCCGCGGTCAGCGATCAAGACGATCTCGCCGCGGCACTTCTCTGCGACGGTCTTCGCAACATGGGAGTCGAGACCGGGAAAATTTTCACTGCCGAATCGTTGCGCGTTGATCCGACGATGCAGCCGGGCTTCGAACAACTGATG
>DATINV010000046.1:0-1634 GCA_035473775.1 Chthoniobacterales bacterium | reverse complement strand
GGTAAGCCGTCCGGCCTGCGCCCGGCGGGGGTCGAACCCACAACCTTTGGCTCCGGAGGCCAACGCTCTATCCAGTTGAGCTACGAGCGCGAAGGGCTCCCAAGATAATCACATTTAATGAATTAGCGATTCAGTGATTTGATGATTTTTCTGCGAATCGCTACATCTCTAACTCGTTAAATTAGAATTAGAAGGGCGGTTGCAATCCGCCTTGAACTGTTGCAAAGTCTGGGCTCCTTCCCTCCCCAGGACGACGCTTATGAACCGCATCCTCGATATTATCGAAAAAGAGCAGCAGAAAGAAGGCGCCAACTTCAAGGTTGGCGACAGCGTCCGGGTCCACACTCGGGTGGTCGAGGGAGACAAAGAGCGAATCCAGATCTTTTCGGGGATCGTGATCGGCCGTAAAGGCCGTGGCTTAAATGAAATGTTTACCGTTCGTCGCATCTCCTATGGTGAGGGAGTCGAGCGCGTTTTTCCGGTTCACTCAACGCGCATTGCTAAAATCGAAGTCGAAACCGAAGGCAAAGCGCGGCGCGCGAAATTGAATTATCTCCGCCGCCGCAAAGGCAAGGAAGCAACGACCGTTCGCGAGTAGCCTCGCGAACGAAATGCTTAAACACTGACACGCTGAAAGCTGAAATAATTTCAGGTTTCAGTTTTTCAGCATTTCAGTATTTTGGCTGCCGGATGTATCGCCGGTGCGGATTTCGTTACGAAAAAAAAGTGCGCGCCACCGGAGTCGTTCGAATCGCCGGCGTTGATGAAGCGGGGCGCGGCGCGCTGGCCGGTCCTGTCGTTGCCGCGGCAGTTGTCCTGCCGGAAAAATTTCGTCACCGGAAATTAAACGACTCCAAGCAGCTGAATCCGGATCTGCGTGAAAAGATCTACGACGAAATCGTTTCAAACTCCGCGATCGCGTGGGGCGTCGGAACTGTGGATCACCTTGAAATCGATCGGCTTAATATTTTGCGGGCGTCGCACGAAGCGATGCGAATCGCCCTTACCGGTCTCGCGATTCCCCCAGAGCACGTGTTGATCGACGGTCTTCCTGTTTTTCCTTTTCCATTTCCGCAAACTGCGATCATCGATGGTGATTGCTATAGCTTGACGATCGCCGCCGCTAGCGTAATCGCCAAAGTCACTCGCGACCGAATGATGCGTGACTTCTGCGCGCAATTTCCCGAATATTGTTTCGACCAGCACAAGGGCTACAGCACCCAACTGCATCTCTCCAGACTCCATGAACTTGGGCCGTGTCCGATCCATCGCCGCTCTTTCGAGCCGGTGGCTCAACCGTTTCTCGCGCTCGAAGGACTCATTGCCTGAACATCTTCGTCGCGGCGCTCGCGGCGAAAAACTGGCCTGCCGATTTTTGCGGAGCCACGGCTACAAAATTCTTTATCGAAATTTCAAATCACGCAGCGGTGGCGAGATCGACATCGTTTGTCGCGACGGCGACACGCTAGTGTTCGTCGAAGTCAAAACCCGCGGCGGCGAGGAATTCGGTCGGCCAATTGAAGCGGTCGATCGACAAAAACAATTGCGTGTTTCCAAAGGCGGACTCGCCTGGCTGCGATTGCTCGATAATCCCGACGTTACATTTCGATTCGATGTCGTGGAAATTCTGTGGC
>DATINV010000045.1:0-3814 GCA_035473775.1 Chthoniobacterales bacterium | reverse complement strand
GCAGAAGACGCTCTCAGTTACAGCGAGCCGCCGGCGTGGTATCCGCCAGTTCGGCCGACCCTCGGGCGTTTGCTTTTGGCAATGAATCGCGCGCCTGACGCAGAAAAAGTTTTTCGGGACGACCTCGAACGAAAGCCGCGTGACGCCAGAGCCCTTTCCGGGCTGCGCGATTCTTTAAAGGCGCAAGGCCACGATTACGAGGCCGACCAAATCGATCAGCAATTTCGCGCAGCCTGGAAAGTGGCTGACGCGGGCACTCCCGCTACCACTCGTTAGTCACGTCGCCGGTTTGCCTGCTCGTTTGCTCTCGACGGGGCAGGATGCAGCTGAAATGATTGTAGGTCCAGGCCTTACCGGCATGAGCCCCGAGAACGACGCTCAACTCGAAATCGGACACGTCCTGTTCGTCGACATTGTCGGTTTTTCGAAGTTGCTCGTCGATGAGCAAAGCGCGGCTACGCAGCGATTAAACCAGGTCGTTCGCGGCACTGAGCAATTTCAGATTGAAGACGCGAGCGGCCGACTCATCCGTTTGCCGACTGGGGACGGCGTGGTGCTGGCGTTTTTTAGCGGCCCGGAAGCGCCGGCGCGTTGCGCCATGGAAATTTCCGCCACGCTTAAGGAAGCGCCGTTCGCGGTCCGAATGGGAATCCACAGTGGTCCGATTCACAAGGTAAGAGATGTGGACGGTCGCACGAATCTCACCGGGACCGGAATAAACATCGCGCAGCGCGTTATGGATTGCGGTGACGCTGGTCATATTTTGCTCTCACGACGGGCCGCTGAGGATCTCGAACAGCACAGCAGATGGCAATCACGTTTGCATGATCTTGGTCAGGTTGAAGTAAAGCACGGGGTCAAGATCGAGATTGTCAGCTTGCAGGACGGCGACATTGGCAATCCCGCCCTCCCGCAGAAACTGAAGAGTAAGCGCGAAGCTGCGAAAGCATCAGCAACGAAGTGGATTGCCGCCGGTGTGGTCGCGCTCATTCTGATTTCGATCGCGGGTTGGCTTGCTCAACGTCGAACGGCTTCTCCGACAGCAAACCCGATTACGGTGCCGCAAAAAAGCCTGGCGATTTTGCCATTCAAACCGTTGTCATCACAAAACCGTGACGAAGCGTTGGAGAATGGAATGGCAGACACGCTCATTGCAAAATTGAGCGCGGTCGAGCACGTCGTCATTCCTTCCCTTACTTCCGCCCAGAAGTATCTCGAGCAAGAGCACGACCCAGTGGCAGCCGCGCGCCTACTGCATGTGCACGCCGTCCTGGATGGCACGCTCCAAAAGGTTGCCGATCGGATCCGTGTGACGGTACGGCTGATTGACGCAGCCGACGGCGTCGCGCTTTGGAGCGCGCAGTTCGATGAAAAGTTCAACGATGTCTTCACGGTTGAGGACACGATTGCCCAAAAAGTCGCGGACGCACTGGCCCTTCAATTGACCGGAGAAGATCAGAAACGAATAACCAAACGTTACACCCAAAATACGGAAGCGTATCAGCTCTATCTCAAGGGCCGGTTTTATTGGAACAAATACACGGAGGATGGGTACCGAAAGAGCATTGAGTTATACAAGCAGGCAGCCGACAAGGATCCGAATTATGCGCTGGCGTATTCCGGAATTGCTGACTCCTACAGCTTGCTCGGAGAACTTGGCGTCATAGTGGCCAAAGACGTTTTCCCGCAGGCGAAGATCTATGCGGAGAAAGCGTTGACCCTCGACGAGGAGTTGGCGTCAGCCCACCTCTCTCTTGGCATCGTGAAACTCTACTACGACTGGGATTTTGTCGGAGCCGAGAATGAACTGCGACGGGCTGAGGAACTGGATTCGCAAAACGCGCAAGTCTATCACTTCTATGGCCACTGCCTCGAACTTACGAAGCGACCAGGCCAGGCCATTGTCGAAACGAAACACGGACTCGACTTGGACCCCACGAATCTCGTCATCAGTTCTGAATTGGGGTTGGCTTACTATTTTGCGCGGCGATTTGATGATGCCATCGCGCAACATCGCAAGACCTTGGAAATGGATCCGAATTTCGTTTACGCATCTGTGAGTCTGGCGCAGGACTATGACCAATCGGGAAGATATGAGGAAGCCCTCGCGGAACTAAACCGGGCCAGGCCGATCTCCCGAGACTGGTCGTGGATTACGGCTGAGATGGGTTATGTCGAGGCCCGAATGGGCAAACGTTCCGAGGCGCAAAAAATTATCCAAGAGTTAAATGATCGCGCCACGCGCGAGTACATTGATCCGGGTCTCATCGCGTATGTTTACATTGGCTTGAATGATACGGATCAGGCCATCGCGTGGTTGGAACGCGGCTATGAGGAACGCTCCGGGCTAATGGCCTGGTTGCAAATAGAGCCGCATTTCGACCCCCTTCGCGCCGATCCGCGTTTCATTTCTTTGGTGCAGCGGATGGGACTAGATCGCCAGTAGACGTCCCAGATCGACACCCCCGCAGCCCGGAATGTCGTTGACGGCGCCCGACAGCCACGTAATCCTCCGCCTGTCAGGAACGAGGTGACATAATACATATCCGCTCGTTTTCCCAGAGGGCTGCATGGGTTTTGTCGGTGAGCATTTCGATTCTCGCTCTTTCGCCGCGAACGCTCTTATCGCAGGGGTGAGTCCCAGCGCGATTAATTGCGCCCAGTCTGGGTGCTATCAACAATTGTTGCGGAGAAGGTTCGCCCTATCTTCAGCAAGGCCAGTTGCTGGCAAACGTTTCGTTCCGCTGGCTCCATTCATTCCGGGAATTCCACGGCGACAAGGAATTGCCCTATCCAACTGATCCGGCCCTCTTCGCCAGTACGCATGTCTACGGGTACGATTTCAGTCTTATCTATCAGGCGACCGAGCGTTTCAGTGTCAGCCTCGAACTTCCACTGAACGACGGCGATCGCACCAGTTATTATGAGCATGATTTCGTTCACAAGTTTACCACCCGTGCCAGCGGCGTAGGCGATTTGAGAATCATCGGAAATTATTGGCTACTGGAACCTGAAAAACATCACGAAGGAAATGTAAGTGTCGGCCTCGGCATCAAAATCCCCACCGGGAAGGATGATGCGATGGACATTTTTCACCAGCCTGCGGGTCCAGTCTTGCGCCCGGTCGATCCAGCCATTCAACCCGGTGATGGCGGCGTGGGAATTGTGACCGAGCTGTCGGCATTTCAAAAGATTTACACGAATGCGTTTGCCTACGCTCAGGGGATTTACCTGGTTAACCCGCGCGACAGCAACGGCATCCAACAACCGACCGGCAACGAAGATTTCTACACTCTCGGCGAATTCGGTTACACATTTAACTCCGTTCCGGACCAATATTTGGCGCGCGCTGGCGCTGGTTACATTGTTTGGTCGAAATACGCGCTCGCCCTCACGGTTGGCGGTCGGGTCGAAGGCGTGCCGGCGAAAGATTTGATCGGCGACAATCACGGTTGGCGGTCTGCGGGGTACGCCTTTTACCTCGAACCCGGTCTGACGGTTTCGAAAGGGCGATTCTCGTTTTCTGTCACCGGCCCGGTCGCGCTCAAACGGCATGCCGATAAAAATCTGACCGACATCAAAGTGTCGAACCAATTTCATGCCGACATCGGCGGTAACGCCGCCTTCGCCGATTACCTCGTCACCACCAGCTTGTCGGTCGCATTTTAAACGTTAAGATCGACATTCTTTCCTTGAGACTGACGCTTCACGTCTTTCGAATTCGTGTTTATTCGTGTCGATTCGTGGTTTAACTAGCAGCTCATAAATCGGCACTCATGACCTCGGCCCAAATCCGACAATCGTTTCTCGATTT
>DATINV010000044.1:0-11251 GCA_035473775.1 Chthoniobacterales bacterium | reverse complement strand
CGGCCGTCGAATGGGTCACGCTGGTGCAATTGTTTCCGGCGGAAAAGGAACCGCGTCGGGAAAAATCGACGCGCTCGAAGCCGCCGGCATCGCCGTTGCCGAAACGCCGGCCACAATTGCCGACACGCTAATAGCGCAGCTCAAACGCTGATCAAAGTCTCGTTAGGGCATTTTAATTTTCACCGGATCGATCCATGAGCAAAAAAAATCCCAAGGTTGATGGATTTTTCACGAGAGCCTCAACGTGGCGTGCGGAGATGACGGAACTGCGAGCGATCGTTCTTGGCTGCCCGGTCACCGAGGAACTGAAGTGGGGTAAACCGTGTTACACGTTCGAAAGCAGTAACGTAGCAATCATTCAGGGATTCAAAGAGTACTGTGCCCTTTTATTTCCCAAAGGCGCCCTGTTAAAGGATCCCAACGGCATCCTGGTTCAACAAACCGAGAACGTGCAGGCCGCGCGCCAGCTTCGGTTCACCACTCTGCGAGAAATAGTTCAGTTGAAATCGGTCATAAAATCCTACGTCAATGAAGCCATTGCGGCGGAGAAAGCCGGCTTAGAAGTGACTTATAAGAGAACTTCAGAATTTAAAGTTCCGGCAGAGTTGAAGGAAAGGCTGGATGAAGACCTTGCTTTCAAAAGGGCGTTTGAGGCACTGACACCGGGGCGACAGCGAGGATATCTGCTCTATTTTGGCGGCGCCAAACAGTCCAAGACCCGAGAGACAAGAATTGAAAAGTGCATTCCGCGAATTCTCAAAGGCAAAGGGCTGCAGGATGCGTGACGCCGGCGTTAGGCCTTCTTAATTTAGGGGGAGTTCGCGTTGCCGCAGGGCAAATGCCCGGCTTTCCAGTCCATCCCCATTTGGATCCGGGCGCGGCCACTTGGATGATCGAAGAAAATAAATTCTTCGAGTGGAGTTGGATCGAGTTTTCGGTAGGCGCCAAGCTTTAGCGCAATTGTGGCTTCACCATCTGGTTCGCGCGACAAGTTGATCCCGAACTGATCTGCTTCACGCTCGCAAGACCGGACGATTGAATTCAAAACTGGAGTCATAAGAAACGTGAACGTTACGAAGATGAGGCCCAGGAATGGCAGTCCAGCCGGATCAGCAATGTTGCGTACCCTCCAGCGCTCGCCCCACCGGCGCATGGCCCAAGCGAATACTGCGCGCGCGATTGCGAATCCAAACAGGGCAACAACTCCAAAGTAGATTGTGATCTTGGCACCGTGATTGAGGACGTAATGTCCCATCTCGTGGGCCATGACCGCGCGAATCTCTGGAAGCGTGGACTGCTTGAGCAAATTGTCATTGAGCGCGATGCGGGTTGTGCCGAACATTCCAGCCACGTTTGCGCTCACGCGGGTGGTTTGGCGTGAAGCGTCAACTTCGAACACTTGTTTGACCGGAATTTCATTCGCCTGCGCCATGGCCAGAATGGGATCGCGAATCTTCGCATCGGTCAGTGGCTTGTAAGTATTAAAGAGGGGTTCGACGTAAACCGGCGCAATGAAATTGCCAGCGAACGACAAAACCACCACAACCAGCGTCCCCCAAATCCACCAACTCTGGGGCGCACGGCGGAACACCGCATACAAGATCGGCAACGCAATTATGCCGGCGATCAGTCCAACGAGAAGACTGGTCAGCTGTTCCACAAACCAGGGCCCGAATGATTGAGTCGCGAATCCGTATTGATGTTCGCGAATAAAATCCTGATAGAAAAGGAGCGGAAAACTTAAAACCGCGACGATCAGAATGTAGCCGACGGCGTAGATTGCGACCTGCACCGTTTTGGAATTTGTCCGACGCTCGGCGAAATCGCGGAGTCGCGCCGACAGCCCGGAAGCGAGCAAGAAAATGGAAATCGCGGCGGCCACCAGAAAGTTCCAAAGCAACAACCAGTAACCGCCTTCGAAATAAGCGTTCGATTTGGCCCGTTGATTAGCCGGAACTGTCGCGAGCAACGCGTTGGTCGCTGCGACCGGATCAAAAGACTTGGCGGACTCGGTCGGCGGCGATGGGGAAACTTCCTGTGCTAAGGAAATTCCCCCGCAAAACACGGCTATGAGGGTAATAAGAAGGATCGGTCGACAGGTCATGCCGGCATGGATACTGGATTCGTCGGTCGAAGAAAAGTATGGAAGGCGTAACCCTGACCGCACCTTATCTGTCTCCTTATATATGAGATTCCTAATTTGCTCGCTGGGGACGGCTCTCGCACTTTCTTATGCCTGTGCATCGGAGCCTACGCTGACCAAATGGACAGTCGACGGTATTGAGCGCGAAGCGCTGGTTTATCTTCCAACAACTGCTTCTAAGGCAAAACCACCAGTAATTTTCGCGTTTCATGGCCACGGTGGAAACATGCATTTTGCCGCGCGCGGAATGGCGATGCAGAATTATTGGCCAGAAGCAATCGTGGTTTATCCGCAAGGATTGCCGACCCCGGGAATCGTGCTCGATCGCGAAGGCAAGAAACCAGGCTGGCAGCGCGAAGCCGGGCAGGAAAATGATCGCGATTTGAAATTCGTGGACGCGATTCTGGCGTCGCTCCGCGAAAAATATTCGATCGACGAGAATCGAGTTTACGCCACAGGGTTTTCCAACGGTGGTTTGTTCACGTATCTGCTGCTGTCGCAACGGCCGAGCGTGTTCGCTGCGTTCGCTCCGGGTGGCGCAGTCTTGCTGCCGCAGGTTCGATTGACCCAAGCGCGGCCTGTCCTCCATTACGGCGGCCAAAGCGATCAGTTAGCGCGATTCGAGAGACAGCAGGCCACGATCGATCAGGTCCGAAAGTTTAACGGCTGTGCCGAGCAGGGGGAATCGTGCGGAGCGAGCTGCACGCTTTATCCCTCCAACAAAGCCGCCGCGGTTGAGACGTTCATTCATCCTTACGGACATTTTTATCCACCGGCTGTCACCCAGCTCATCATAAAGTTTTTCAAGGAACACTCGCGTGCGTCCTGAGTTTATTGGGCTGGACTAGCAAATCGCGAAGTGAAAAAATCGCAGCCGGATGAAAGGGCTTGCGTTTTGCGTCGCGATATTGTTTTTCATCGGCGGTCTGGCCGGCCAGACGCAGCAAGGTGCGCCGGCCGACCCGGCCTTATACGGTCCGTATCCCAGTAACTACAAAGACATCGTGATGAAATGGCTAAGCGAACGATTGGTCGACTCCGCCACTGCGAAAATCGAATGGCAGAGCGATCCGCAACCGGTCGATCTGGGAAAAAACGGCGAACACATTTACGGTTATGTGGTTCAATTTAGAGTGAACGCGCGCAATCGATTTGGCACTTACACCGGTTCGCAGCAGCATGGCGCGCTAATCAAAAATGGTGAAGTGATCCAAGGCTTAGGTTTAGGTTATAAATAACGTATGAAACTCAGCTCTCGTTCTAGTGTGTCCGGTCAAGGCTTCGTAGTCCTCTTTATTCTGCTGGCAATCTGCGGAGGCATCATCTGGTACCTCTATTCAAC
Source organism: Chthoniobacterales bacterium (assembly GCA_035473775.1). Lineage (GTDB taxonomy): Bacteria > Verrucomicrobiota > Verrucomicrobiia > Chthoniobacterales > UBA10450 > AV40. Next base: position 7,766 of record DATINV010000044.1, on the reverse strand, counting down.
CAAGGCAGCTACCCAGCGTGATGGCATTCGTTACGGCCACGATGTCATCGACCGGCTGGTTAATAAACACGACGCTTCGATGTTGGACACCGATCTCGCATCGCAGGCCAAAATGGAAATGCCGCCCTCGCAGCGCGCGTATCTGATGCAACGCTTCGCCCAGTTCGGGGTGCCGTCCCAACCGATCCAGATTGATGATAATGTTAGTTTCGACACTTCGTTTTTCGGGCTGATCTCGGCGAACCCGCACGGAATCTTCACCGCGCACCTTAATTACCCCGCCCAACCGGTGACTTTGCAGCTTGCTATTTCTCAAGGCGCAACGAAGTGGCTCATCGAAAACATAACCATTTCGATGGGGAATAATCCCCAGTAGTTCTGTTTAACCGATCAGTTTATCGAGCGAATCGAGGCAAATCTGCGACCACGTTTCGAGTAAGTCGCGCCGCGTTGCGAGCTCGTCTTTTCCGAGAAATGCCAGGTTCGTGATCATCGCTTCGCGTTTTTCGACTTTTGGCTCGGCTAGTTTGAAAATGTGAACGACGCCGAGATGCACTTTCCCGACGTCGTTGCTGTCGTCATTTAAGAGAGCGACGACGCAATCCTCAAACTTTGTGTTGATGGAAATTTCCTCATCAACTTCGCGTTCGACTCCAGCCCGATAAGCAGCCTCGTCCAAAGCGAAGAGCGATTCGTCACTTTCATTCATGTGACCGCCGATCCCGATCGAACCTTTGGCCACCAGTCGCTGTTCGCCGGCTTTTTTGCCGCGGACGTAATGCAAAACTTTTCCGGCATGAGTGAGCAACACATAAGGAATGATTTGTTTGTGCGTTGGATCTTTCTCGGCTTTCGTTCGCGATAGGAAAAAATTGTTTCCGCGTGACAAAATCGCGTCGAGATATTTGCGCGGCTCGAAGTTCAGGCCCTGAAAACTTCCGAGCTCATCAAACAACGAGCGTTTTATTACCAGCACATTTTCTTCCGGAGGATTCATTGAGAAGTGACAAGTGACACGGGGCCAATGACCAGCAGTTTCGCTCCGCTCAACATGACAACGTTAAAAAGAATAACTCACGCCAATCTGCGGCCCGAGCAGATTCAAGCTCGGGTTCGGATCGGTTTGCCCGCCGTTGGATAAATGCTGATAAAGCACACCAGCATCGACCTTCCAATTGTTGTCGATTTCATAGGCAAACCCGAGGGCCGTTAAAATATTGAACGTGAAATCCTGGCCCTGCGATCCAAGCATGTCGGGATGACTGTCGATCCACCCTAGGCCGAGCCCGCCGGAAAAGTAGGGGACTATGCGCCAGTTTCGTTGCACGAAGTTGTAACGGCCGCCGAAGTTGATCCCGAAATAATGGTTCTCGACACCGCGAAAGATTGGCTCGGCCAAAAAAGTCAGGGAGAACTGATGGTAGCCGCGGGTCCAGTTATCTGAATCGTTAACGCCCCAGCGAACTCGCCCGGTGACGAACTCGGGTCCAATTTCGTAACTATGGGGATTGCCGAACACCCCCAACAAATAACCTGATTGGACCGCTGCTTCGAATCGGGGCGGATTCAACGGATCATTCGTCGAGCCTTCGAAGCCGCCGGCGAACACCGGCCCGCTCAATAGCGCCATTCCCAAAATTCCCGCGCCAAAAACTTTCATGTCGCGCAACGATAGAGGTGCGCGACCGATTTTCAATCGCGGTGCTTCGATCCGGGATCCGCAGGTATTCGTTTGCCAAACAGATCGCGTAACCCGGCGCGCGCTGCGTGATAACCGCACATTCCGTGAACCCCGCCACCCGGCGGAGTAGAGGACGAACACAAGTAAACTCCACGCAATGGTGTCCGGTAAGGCGTGGGACTGAGCGTTGGCCGGGCGAGAAGTTGCCAGAGGTTAGCCGCGCCGCCGCTGATATCGCCACCGCCAAGATTGGAATTGGATTTCTCGAGATCCGCCGCGCTCATCTTGTGGCGCGCCAGAATGCAATCGTGAAATCCGGGCGCGAACCGCTCGATTTGGTTTTCAATCGCCCCAGACATGTCGGAGTCGCATCCAAACGGAACGTGACAGTAAGCCCAAAGCGTGTGCTGGCCGCGCGGTGCGCGTGTTTCGTCGAACAGACTTTGTTGGGCGACGAGAACGAACGGCGGATCCGGAATTTTGCCGCGCGCCACTTCCCGCTCGCCGTCTGCAACTTCTTCGAGCGTTCCGCCCAAATGAATGGTGCCGGCACGTCGACATTCTTCAGCCTTCCACGGAATCGGCGACGACAGAGCGTAGTCGATTTTAAAAACGCCGGGTCCGTGTCGGAAGTTCTCCAGTTTTTGACGGTAGGAATTCGACAATCGATCGTCGGCGATGCGGGCGAATTTCCACACCGTCGTGTCGAAAAATGTCACGACCGATTTCGGCAGTTGATCGATGTGTTCGATGCGCCGCCCGGTCTCGATTTTACCGCCGAGGTCGCGAAGAATATTGGCCAGAGCGTTTGAGATCGATTGCGAGCCGGCGCGCGGGATCGGCCAGCCGACTGCATGCCCGGCGGCGCCAAGAACAAATCCAAACGCTGATGAAACCAGCGCTTCGAGCGGGAGAACAGAGTGCGCTGCGATTCCGGCAAACAAGGCTTGAGCATGTTGATTTCGAAACAGCGTTCTTGCTAGAAAACTAGCAGGCAGAAGTGCTGCGATACCGAACCGGCCGAGCGCGATGGGATGTCTTGGGACATGCAACATCGGTTGGAGAAACTCCGTCGCGAGTTTTTCCCAATCGTCGACCAGCGGTTTCATCACCCGCCGATAGCTAGTTGAGTCCTGGCCTAACGAATTCGCAGTGGCATCGAGGTCGCGATATAAACAGGCGGCACTGCCATCATCGAGCGGATGGGCGAGGGGAATTTGGGGATGGATCCAGCTCAGTCCGAATCTCTCGAGCGACAATGTTTTGAAAAATGGCGAGCCTGCGGCCAACGGATGGACCGCTGAACAAACATCGTGGACAAAACCCGATAAGGTTAGCTCAGCCGATCGTGCGCCGCCGCCAATGGTAGCGTTAGCTTCCAACACCAAAACCGACAATCCCGATTGCGCGAGGGTAATGGCCGCGGCCAGACCATTTGGGCCCGAGCCGACCACAACTGCGTCGTATTCAGCCTTCATAAAGCCGCCGAGCTTAGCGGAATTTGGAGTTACTTAACTTGGCGGACGAAATCCATATTCCGCCTGCAATTTTTCAAACAGCCATTTGGCTAACGGCTCGTCACGATCGGCAACTCCACTCGCAACGGATTCCGCTTTGGCCACATCGTGATTCAAACAGTTAAGATACGTCAGCAGTAGTAGATCATCCCGATTCGCCGCACCGGCACTCTGTTTCGTATCTAGCAGTTGGATCGCCTTGCTGTAATTTCGATCAGCCAGGGAAGCGGCAACCAAGTCCGGCAAAGTGTCTGGGGGCGGCGGATTCGAATTGTTTGCCACTTTTTCCGCCAGAGCGACACGGAAGGAGTTCGTTCTGAGCGTTTCCAGTACCGGTTCGCGCAAATTTGATCCGCGCAGATGGACATCCAGATCGGCGAGCCAGTTCCTGTTTTCCAATCGCCCGCGATAGCGCATCTCACGAATCACGAAAAATGGGTCCAACTGCGCGCTGGAAGCATTCGGCCAGAGTTGCTGAATCAGGTTGGACGACCGAAAACGCGCCGCCGCCGATGACGAATGCACATAATTAAGTGCGAATTCGTGAATGGCCGGATCAACGCTGGTGTCATCGCCTAGACGTCGCGGAAACAAATCGGTTAACGGTTTCGCGTCGCGGACGAGTTGATCGATTTGATCCCCATCCATTAGGAACATTGTCTGCAGCTCTTCCTGGGTTTCAATTCCAATCCGCCCGAGATCGGATTTCGTGTTCGAATCGCGAAAGAGTCGTCGCAGTTCGTCAACGCCGATCGCCCGCGGCGCGCCCTTAATTCCCAACATAATCCACTCTTCGTCCGGGCCGGACCAGATGATCGTGTTTGGGAACGCCTCGTGAAATCCGCGCAGAATTGCTTTCGTCTCATCAACTGTGAGCTGATAAATTGGCAGCCAAAACGTTGCGATCCCGCCATCATTCAAACGATCGCTCATCAACTTGAAGAATTGCTCGGTATAGAGATTCACCGCGCCGGCAACTTTAGGCGGGGGCGGTTCGCCTGTGATGATGTCGTATTGTTTTGGGCTCGCTTGGAGGAAAAAGCGTCCGTCCTGAATAATTGCGTTCACCCGCGAGTCTGTCAGCGGGTTCGAATAACCCGCATCGCGATAATCACTCGACAGCCGGTAGACTTCTTTTGAAATATCGACCACGTCGATGCGTCGTAGGTCGAAATCGTGCGTCAACGCGTCGGCCGTCACGCCACACCCATACGCGATCAGCAACGCCTCGTGCGCGTTCGGGTGTAACGCCATTGCCAAATACGCAAACGAACGCATGTAACGCTGATTCACTGGATTCGTGGCCGACATCGAAAATCCGTTCGTGACCAACCGGTAGTAATAGGGCAGGCCGAATAAATCCCGCCGAAGCAATTGCCACGTATCCGATGTTCCCTCGATTTTCGTTACCAGATGCTGGCCTTCGTCCTCGTACAATTTTCGTGCGTTAGCGAAGTGAATTTGATCGCGATGAAACGGAAAGAACACGATGATTACGAGAAAGGCGCCCAGGAGCACGATTAGAACAAGGCGAGACCAGCCTGAGGTCCAAAAAGTCCGTCCAGCGCTCAATAGCGCGAGTATTAAGTAGCCGAGCGCGCAGAAAACGAGGCTCGTTTGAAACCCGAACTTTGGCAGCAGAACGAATCCGGTCAGCAATGGTCCGATCGCCGCGCCGGCGGTATTGAAAAGCGTGACGACACCAAGGCAGTTTAACCGGTTCTCGACCGTTTCCTGGACCGCAGATGCGATCGTTGGAAACATGACGCCTGAGATCAACGAGACTGGAAACATCAGCGCGACCGCCAGAAACGTGATCGTTTGCCAGGCTTCGAAGTAAAAGTTCGCTTCGCCCGGCTTGAGTTTTGGAACCGGAAAGAATTCGTAACAAAGCAAGGTCGCAATTCCTGCGATGAGGAACAGAATCGACAATCCGTTGCGCGAGATACGTGAGATTGCCCCGGAAATCGCGCCGCCGATCCCGATACCGGCAAGAACAACGGCGAGCATCAGACTGAACGCGCTCGCCGACGACGCGATGTAAAGCCGGAGAAACCGAAACCAGACAACTTCCAGACACAAGAGCAATAGTCCCGCGCCGAAACTGACGATGAGTAGCTTCCACGGCGGCCGATAGTTGAATTCGAATGAGAGACGCCGCGGTCCTTCTTTTGTAGGGGACGCTGCTAGCGTCTCGCCTTTGATCAGAAACAACGCAACCGTGGCCGCGATGATATTCAAGAGTCCCGCGCACAAACTTGTTCCCCACAATCCGAAGACCTTGATTAGCAAAAGTTCACCCATCAACGCGCCCGCGACCGCGCCGATCGTGTTAAATCCGTAAAGCAAACCGACCGAGCGACCGAATCGCTGCTCCCGCAGAATCGGATCCTCGAGAACGACCGGTAACGTAAGTCCCATCGCCGTCGTCGGAATCAATAGAATAACGAACGAGATTAATACCCGAAGCGCGAGAAGAAGTGGTTGATGAGACCAAAGGGCTTGAAAAAGCGGGCGCAATAATTCGCCGAGGATCGGCAACGCGAAAACAATCGTGCAACCGAACACAGCGACCGCGGTTTCGAGCGTGGCGTAAAGTTTCAGCGGACGCATGCGAAGTTTTACAGACGCGGCGACAGCAGTCCCGAGGGCAAGGCCGGCCATGAAGCTGGAAAGGATCAGCGCTGCCGCCCAAGTCGAATTCCCAAACGCGAGCCCGCTCAGCCGCAACCAGAGCGTCTCGAAGATCAGAGCGCTGATTCCTGAAAGAAAAAGAACAACCGAAAGAACTAAGAGTGACGTGTGACGAGTGACATGTGACATGTCTGAGCTTCACGCAGATTTTTGCAACTTACGGCGCAGTCCATTCAGGTTTCGACGTAAGTGCTCCAGCAGTTGGCTTGCTGTGTTAGAGTCGCTAGTCGAAGTGAACCGGAGTTCAATCGCGAGAACTAATTGAGTGTTTAAGTGGGCGACCGAGCCCTCAGCATGCGAGATGAACTGTATAAGCTCGCCCATTGTGTGTCGCGCGTGGCCTTCGGCGATATTCGATGGAATCGAAATCACTGCTCGTCTCATTTGCGCGACAAGGCCGAACTTCTCTTCACTCGGGAACTGAGCCGTGAGCCTGTAAATCAGTTTCCCTAGCGCTATACCCTTCTGCCACACGATGAGATCTTTGTAATTCTGGGGTTTTGCTTGCATCCCGCGTCTGTATCAGACATCTCGTCACACGTCACCTGTCACTTTTCCCACTTTTGGGGGCGTGCTCCGTTGCCGCAGCGGTGATTTCGTAGCTGAATTATTCTTTTCCCCAATCAACCTTCCCGCTGTCAAGATCGTACACAGCCGAAAGAATTTTAACGTCCTTGGCGATTTCGCCAAACTCCGCTTCCTTGCGAATCCGTTCCGCCATCAACCGGGCGTTCTCTGCCACTGCGAGATGAACTTGGTCGCCGGGCTTGTCTTTGACTGCCTGCACCGCCGGTTGAATGTCGCGCACCAGGGATTGAATGTGACCCGGCGCGTCGCCGCCCGATGCCGCTGCCCTCACCGCGCCGCAACGTTCGTGGCCAAGCACAACGATCAGCCGCACCCGGAGGTGCTCGACCGCGTACTCGATCGTTCCCAGCGTATGCTCATCGACCAGGTTGCCGGCGTTTCGGGCCACGAAAATATCGCCGATGTTTTGATCGAAAATAATTTCCGGAGTTGTCCGCGAATCTGCACAGCCCAGAACAATCGCGAACGGATGTTGGGCTTGCGCAGTCTCCGCTCGTCGGGCAGCCGTCGGTTTGCCTTGCGAAACTTTGCTGTTCGCGAAACGCGCGTTTCCTTCCTTCAGTTTCGCGAGCGCATCGTCCGCGCTGACCGCGGCCGTTGGATGATCTCCGGCAAACACAAACCCAACGATACTAAGCAAAATAACGAACGCGACTAGCTCGACTCGATCTCGGCCGGAGATGGATGCCGGGGAGACTTGGTCACGGTTTGAATTCACAAACTCGCCAGCGCGCGATCGAGGACTTCGAGAAGAAAGTCGGCGTCGTGTTCGTTGACGCACATGGGCGGCGAGAAGCGGATGGTTTGTCCCCAAAGTCCACCTTTGCCAAGAAGGAGGCCCATTTCTTTGCATGTTTCCACAACTTGGGCGCATTCTTCCTTTCCCGGCTCCTTCGATTGTCGATCTTTCACCAGCTCGATCCCGAGCAGCAAACCTTTGCCGCGAACATCGCCGATGATGTTGTGTTTTTCTTTGAGTTCGTTCAGGCCGGCAATAATTCGGTTACCGATCTTAAGCGCGTTGGCCTGAAGTTTTTCGCGATCGATCACGTCGAGGACGGCCATGCCTTGGGCGCAGACGACCGGATTTCCGCCGAATGTGTTGAAGTGGGTTCGTTGCGCCAATGCGGCTGCAATCTTGGGTATCGTGACAACTGCGCCGAGCGGACAACCATTCCCGATTCCTTTCGCCATCGTCACGATGTCGGGAATCACGCCTTGGGTTTCGAATCCCCAGTAATGCGAACCGGTGCGACCAAATCCGGCCTGCACTTCGTCGGCAATGC
>DATINV010000043.1:0-16896 GCA_035473775.1 Chthoniobacterales bacterium | reverse complement strand
AGCGAAGCAAGCGCTGAGTCCTTACCGCTAGAACTCTTCAATCGGCGGACACGAGCAGAATAAATTGCGATCGCCGTAGACGTTGTCGATTCGCGCAACCGACGGCCAGAATTTGTGTTCGCGCGTCCACGGCGCGGGATATGCGGCTTCTTCACGCGAGTAGGGGCGCTCCCATTTTTCCGCTGCGAATTGTCGTGCGGTGTGCGGCGCGTTTTTGAGTGGATTGTTTTGTTTGTCCATTTTCCCGGTCGCAACCGCTTCGATTTCCGCGCGAATCGAAATCATTGCGTCGCAAAAACGATCCAGCTCGTGTTTCGGTTCGCTTTCCGTAGGCTCAATCATCATTGTGCCGGCGACGGGCCAGGAAACAGTCGGCGCATGAAATCCGTAATCCATTAACCGCTTGGCCACGTCTTCGACTTCTATGCCCACTGATTTCCACTGACGAAGGTCGACAATGCATTCGTGCGCGACGAGTCCGCGTTTGCCTTTGAACAAAATCGGAAAGTGCGGATCCAGGCGCTTTGCAATGTAGTTTGCATTGAGAATCGCGATCTCACTGGCCCGTTTTAGCCCGATCGCACCCATCATGCGGATGTACATCCACGAAATCGTTAGGATGCTCGCGCTGCCGAACGGAGTTGCGGCGACATTTCCACCAGTTCCACCGCCGTGAGGATGCGTTGATCCATTTCCAAGCGGCCGACGTTTCCCTTCTTCGCCGTCGCCGAAAATAACTTCACCGGTTTGCGAATCGGCAATGAATTGGCGCGGCAAAAACGGGACGAGATGTTTCGCGACGCCGATCGGGCCGACGCCGGGGCCGCCACCGCCGTGCGGTATGCAAAACGTTTTGTGCAGATTCAAATGACAAACATCCGCGCCGTAATCGCCGGGTCGGCAAAGTCCGCATTGCGCGTTCATGTTCGCGCCGTCCATGTAAACCTGACCACCATGCGCGTGCACAATTTCGCAAATCTCGCGAATCGTGGGCTCGAAAACGCCGTGTGTACTCGGGTAAGTCACCATCAACGCAGCCAGATCTCGGGCGTGGGCATCGGCCTTCGCGCGCAAATCCGCGAGATCGATGTCGCCATCCTTCAGTGTCGCAACCGGCACAACTCTGAGTCCGGCCATAACCGCACTGGCTGGATTTGTTCCATGCGCGGAAGTAGGAATTAAACAGACGTTGCGATGCGATTCGCCACGTGATGCGTGATATTCGCGGATCGCGAGTAATCCGGCGTATTCGCCTTGGGATCCGGCATTAGGTTGCAACGAAACCGCGGCGAACCCGGTGAGCTCGGCCAGCCAATCTTCAAGTTGATCGCACATCTCGACGTAACCGGTGGTTTGCTCGACCGGGGCGAATGGATGCAGTTTTGCGAATTCCGGCCACGAAATCGGAAACATTTCGGCCGTGGCGTTCAGTTTCATCGTGCATGAGCCGAGTGGAATCATCGAATGACAGAGCGAGAGATCGCGTGATTCGAGTTTTCGCAAATAACGCAGCATTTCAGTCTCAGTGTCGTGGGTGTTGAACACGGGATGAGTCAGGAATTCAGAAGTGCGAACTGAAATTGGAGATTCATCGATAGTGTTCGCGAGTTCCTCAAGGTTCACATCGCGTTCTCGAAGTTGTGAGTAGGCCTCGATAACTGAGTCCAAAATCGCTCGGACGTCTTTTAAGGTCGTTGTCTCATCTACCGCGATGCACAGGAATTCATGCGCGAGCGGTCGAAGGTTGATTGCACGCTTTGCCGCGGCTTCAGCAACAACGTTCGCGTCGCCGTACGCGTGAACGCAAACCGTGTCGAAGAATTCTTGATGAAGAAGGGGGTGTCCGAGCTTTTCAAGTCCAGCTGCCAGGATCCGCGCAGTACGATGAACGCGTTCGGCGATCGCGCGCAAACCGCGTGGACCATGGTAAACCGCGTACATCGAAGCGATGACAGCAAGTAAAACTTGGGCCGTGCAAATGTTACTTGTCGCTTTGTCGCGCCGAATGTGTTGCTCGCGCGTTTGTAAGGAAAGCCGATACGCTGGACGGCCTTCGGCATCGTGCGATACGCCTACCAATCGCCCCGGCATGTGTCGTTTGTATTGATCGCGCGTCGCGAAATAGGCGGCGTGCGGACCGCCGAACCCGAGTGGAACGCCGAAGCGCTGTGTACTTCCGACCGCGACATCCGCGCCGAATTCTCCCGGCGGTCTTAGCAAGGTGAGCGCAAGGACATCTGCGGCGACCACAACCAGCGCACCGGCGTCGTGCGCTTGCTTTACGAATTCGGTGTAATCGTAAATCGCGCCGTCGGTCGCCGGATATTGGACCAGGGCGCCGAAAACCGTGTTGTCGAACTTGAAGTTCGCGAAATTGCCGATCTTCACTTCGATTCCGAGCGGTTTCGCGCGCGTCTCAACGACGGCGATCGTTTGGGGATGACAATTGTCAGCGACGAAAAACGTTTTCCGGTCCGGGACCGATGCGTGACAGAGCGCCATTGCTTCAGCGGCCGATGTCGCCTCATCCAACATCGACGCGTTGGCGATATCGAGCTTGGTCAGATCGAGAATCATCGTTTGGAAATTGAGTAACGCTTCGAGCCGGCCCTGGGCGAGCTCCGCCTGGTAGGGCGTGTAAGCGGTGTACCACCCGGGGTTTTCCAGAATGTTTCGCTGAATCACTGGCGGCGTAACGCAATCCGAGTAGCCAGCGCCGATAAAAGATTTCGAGACTTTGTTCTTCTTTGAGATGTGGCGGAGCTCCGCCAACGCTTCCGCCTCCGATTTGGCATCCGGCAGATTCAATTCACGATCGAGTCGGATATTTTTGGGGACGGTCGCGTCGATCAGCGCGGCGAGATCATCAAAACCGACTCGGCGCAGCATTTCCGCGGTCTCTTGGGAATTCGGACCGATGTGCCGCCGCGCGAAGGATGTGACATCGACGGATTGTTCGCGCTTGTGCATCAAAGCAGATTACGGAGCGCGATTCCCGCTTCAAGTGGTCGAGCGCGGTCTCCGAACGCGTTGTTTATCGCCCTCGGAGAACGCGATCCACCTTATTTAACATCGTAAGTGTCGATGTCGTGTTCTTTCAACCGGGCGCGCACTTGCTCGAAGTGATCGCGGTTCCGCGTTTCGACGGTACAAAGAACATTGACCATAGAGACATCGGAGCTGGCGAAGGCGCGATCGTGCACGATTTGTTTAATGCTTGCGCCGGCGGCGGCAATTTGTTTGCTGAGAACGGCGAGTCCGCCGGGGCGATCGCTGATGACAGCGTTGAACCGGCACAAACGGCCGTCGGCGACAAGGCCGAGCTCGATCACGCGGCTGAGAATATTCGGATCGATGTTGCCGCCACAAAGTGGAAGAACCACGCGTTTGCCGGCGAGGTCGGGCAATTTCCCAGAAAGTAACCCCGCTAATGGAGCGGCACCGGCCCCCTCCACGACAGTCTTTTCAAGCTCGATTAACCGCAAAATCGCAATCGCAATTTGTTCCTCGCTCACCGTGATTGTTTGATCGACATGATCGCGCGCAATCGCGAACGCGTTTCCGCCGACCTGAGGAATGGCAAGACCGTCGGCAAGGGTTGGGCTTAATTGGATCTTCGTCGGTTTGCCGGCTTGGAGCGCCGCGGAAAAACTTGCGACGTTTTCCGACTCGACCGCGATGACTTTGGTTTGCGGCCGCACACTTTTGATCGCTAATGAAACTCCCGCAATCAATCCGGCGCCGCCGACGGGAACAATCACGGCGTCGACGTCTTTTACCTGATCGAGAATTTCGAGTCCGAGCGTTCCCTGGCCGGCGATGATGGCGGGATCGTCGTAACCATCGATGTAAGCGAGACCTTTTTCATTAGCGAGTTCGTGTGCGCGCGCTTTGGCTTCTCCGAAATCGTGGCCGTGAAGAACAACATTAGCGCCAAGTCGCTGGCAGTTCGTCACTTTGATCAACGGCGCGTATTGCGGCATCACCACAGTGGCCGGAATGCCGAGAAGCCTCCCTTGATACGCGAGCGCTTGAGCATGGTTGCCGGCCGAAGCGGCGATCACGCCGCGTTTTTTTTGATCGGCGGGGAGTTGGGCGAGCGCATTGCGGGCACCGCGCTCTTTAAAACTTCCGGTCCGCTGCGCATTTTCAAATTTGCAAAAAACTTCCGAGCCTGCGACTTCGCTTAGCGGAATCGAATGGCGACAGTCCGAATGAAAAATCGCGCTGGTGATTCGATCACGCGCGGCTTCGATGTCTTTGAAAGTAATCACGCGCTTTGAATGTCAGCGCGAGATTGGAAATCGACAACTGCCGGCCACCAATAACTCAAGCGTCGAGCGCTTCCCGAACTTTGGACGCGAGCTGTTCGGTATCGAAGGGCTTGGGTAGGAAAAACATTCCCGGTTCGCAACGATCACTTGGTTGGAGCGATTCTTCGAGATAACCCGAGATGAACATGACCTTGATATTGGGGTGCCGTACTCGCAGCGCATCGGCAAAGCGACGGCCGCTCATTTGAGGCATGATCAAATCAGTAAGGAGGAGATCGACGTGACGTCCTTCGTTTTGAGCAAGCAGCTGCCGCGCGTCACTGCCATTTGCGGCTTCAATGACGTCGTACCCGAGCGTGCGCAACATCCGCACAGAGATGTGACGCACGCTGACATCATCTTCCAGAACGAGAATTGTTTCAGTGCCCCCCCGCACTTTCTTCGCCCCCGGTTTCTTGTAAGGAGGAGCAGGCGGGGCGGGGACGCGCGGAAGATAGATTTTAACGGTGGTGCCCTTGCCCTCCTCGCTTTCGATCCGCAAGTGCCCGCCATTTTGGTGGACGATTCCGTAACAAGTTGCCAAACCAAGCCCGCTTCGCTGTCGGTCAGATTTGGTCGTAAAAAACGGTTCGAAAAGGTGCTCCTGAACGTCCGCACTCATTCCAACGCCGGTATCGGTGACGGTGATTAAGACATACTCGCCAGGCGCAAAGGCACCGCATTCAAATGGTGATTCGGTTTCCGCGGTGAGATCGAGAAGGCCCGTTTCGAGCATCAACTCTCCGCCTTGAGGCATCGCGTCGCGCGCGTTGACCGCGAGGTTGAGAATAATCTGGGAAATCTGTCCGGGGTCGGCCTTGATGTGAGCGCCCTCTTTTTCGTGGTGAAGATTGCAAACCACCGAAATATTCTCGCCGATGAGTCGCAGCAATGAACGTTCGAGATTGGTGACAATGGAATTGACTTCGACGACGACGGCTTCCATCGGTTGGCGCCGGCTGAACGCCATAAGTTGCTGAGTTAATGCCGATGCGCGGCCGGCTGCGGCCCGGATCTCAGTCACATGGTCGGCCAATGTTCCTTTGATTTGCCGCTCGTGCAGAAGCAAGTCGCCATAACCCAGAATGGTCGTGAGAAAATTATTAAAGTCGTGGGCAACACCGGCGGCGAGTTGGCCGAACGCCTCCATGCGTTGCGAACGACAAAGCTGGTCTTGCAGTTGTTTGCGCGCAGTGATGTCCATCATCGAACCGATGAGCCGGATGCCTGCGCCGTTTTCGTCCCGAAGAATGAGCGCGCGTTCCAGAATGTTGACGTGGGTTCCGTCTGCGCGGCGAAAGCGATATTCGCCACTCCAATGATTGTTACTTCCAGCAAGGGCGTCGTTGATCGATGAAGTGACTCGGGTGCGATCGGACGGATGAAGATTTTTTTGCCAGAAGCTGATGTGAGCTTCGGCGGATTCGGAATCGTAACCGAGAAGCGTTGGGAGGCTCTGGGGCCAGAAGAGTTCGCCCGTTTTTACATTCCAATCCCGAACTGCATCGTTCGTAGCCCGGGCAACAAATGCAAAATAATCATTACCCGGCGTCGAATCAGTTTGAAGAACGGATGTTTTATTTTCATGATCGAATCCCGGAAGCCGGCCAACGATGAATTGCTCCGGCGACGGCGATTGAATCGGCGTTTTTGTAGTCTCCTCTTCGTTTTCCAATCGCATGCAGCACGTCAAACAACGTGTGATATAAATAGCTAGTTCTATGCCTTTGCAGAGTGGAGCAGACGCGCGCTTCCAGAGGGGATTTCGTACGATTTTTGGCCGCCAATTACTTGGCGGTTGCTTGCAGCGGGCCGACTGAAAACGCAGCAAGATTTAGCTCGCGAGCATGTTCGCGCAAGATTGCGAGACCTGAATCAATCTCTTGATCGAGAATCGAACCACGGAACGGTTGAGAAATTCTGGCAGACCTTTCTTCTGGGTTCGCAACTCGAAATGATAACCGAACAAACTTCGTCTCCACGCCGAGAATCGACAATTTGAAGAGTCGTTTGTGGGCGAAAGGAACAATTCCATCCACTTCAGTCCACTTCGGACTGTCCACCGGCAACGCCGAATCCGACACCGCGATCCGAAGCTCGCCACAAGCGTCAGCATTTTGATTTAGAAATGTAAAGCGGTCGCTGGTGGCATTTTTGGGCAACTCAATAATAAAAGTGGTTTCGCCTTCGTGAAGCGCGCAACTAACCGTATTGCGGTCAACAAATGACGCAGTCGATTCGCGAGCGTTCGGATTGTCGGCGGACAGAGATGAGAATTTTCCGTCGGGGGAAATGTATTCGATTTGCGGGACTTTATTCACTGGACCCTCGGCAAAAAGACAATGGCCTCCCGCGAACAGGGTGGAGCATGCCAAACCCAGGAATAGACCGGCAAATCGGGCTCGGAACAGCCGTGAGATGGAAGCCATGGATCGAGTGTTAGCTTAGAGCGGGCCAACCCTGAGCGATTTCAGGCGCAGAGGGCACTCCGAGCTGGTGGCCGCCTTAGTTAGAGCTGTTTATCTATAAGGAGTAAAAAGTTTCACGGATTTAGCTTGCCTCTAGGGGGGATTTTCTCGTAAAAGAGATACCCCTAAACAAAAAAGGACACCACCATCTTGAACCGAGACCAGCGTGTTGGCGTGAGTCACCGGCTTGGGATTTGAAAATGGATACTGGTACCACAACTGCTTAACCTACTTGAACCTGCTTATGAGTTATCGTGCTGCCCCTTTCCGCCATGGAAAATTGGCGCTGCTTTTTGTCGGAATGCTTTCAGCCTGCAGCATCAGCGTTCTTGCGCAGGATGCCATTCGACCTTCTTTAGCTGGTCAAGATGCATACGAAGCAAGACAAGAAGACGTTTCGCGAATCCCGTACAATTTGTTGGTAGGGCCGGTTCGTCTCCGGGTGGGCGCGACGGTCGGAGTGGAGTACAACGACAACATCAACTACGCCGAGGTTAACACCGAGGACGACGTCATCGTCACTCCGAATCTAACTCTCGACATGATTTGGCCGGTAACCCAACTCAATACCTTGCGTCTCGACTTGGGTATTGGCTATTCATTTTACCTCGATCATTCGAACGCTAATACGGATTTTCTATTGGTCGCTCCGAAATCTCAGCTCGCTTTCGATATTTTTGTGGGCGATTTCCGCATCAACTTGCACGATAAAATGCAACTCCAACAGGATCCGGTTCAAGAAGGCGCTTTGAGCAACGTTGTGGACTACGGCCGATTCGAAAACACGGCCGGCGTTTCGGTGTTGTGGGACCTGAACAAGCTATTACTCCAGGTCGGATATGATCACTACAATTTTATCGCGACGAATTCGGACTTTGATTACCTAAACCGAAACGCGGAGATAGTCGGCGGTTCGGCTGCATTTATCGTGAATCCGACGATTACTGTCGGGGTCGAAGGCAATGCGGTTTTCACTCGTTACGATAACCAAAGCGGGGGCCTTGGGGTTCTCAACGACAACGAGAATTATACCGTTGGCGGGTTCGTTGAAATGGCTCTAACCAATAATCTAAAAGTCCGCGCGGCCGGCGGATATCAGTGGATCAATTTCGACCAGAATTTTGTGACGTTCTTTTTCGGGCCGTTTGCCTTCAACTTTCCGGATCACAAAGACCTGGCTGATTACTACGCAAACATATTGGTGTCTCATCGCATTAACGCTCAGATCAGCCAAACGTTGAGCGCGGGCCACGAAAACCAGCTCGGCGTGAATTCAAATTACATCACTCTTAATTATATTCGTCATGCCGTCAGCTGGAACATCCTCCGCAATACCTTGCTTACGACGGAATTCTTCTTTGAAGACGCCGAAGAATCAGGCGGCATTATCAATGAAAACTTCGACCGCATCGGCGGCGCGGTCACTCTCGGATATCAGTTAACACCCCACGTCACACTCGGAGTCCGCTATCAGGGCACAAGCAAGGATTCCGATGTGTTTCTGCGCGATTACAACCAAAACCGCGTTTCTGTCGACGGCACTTACAGTTTCTAAAAAAGGTAAAAGGGGTAAATTGGGGGTTAACATGAGAGTCTTTGTGTATGCAGCCACCGCTGCAGCGTTGGTTATTTTATCCAACTGGAGTTTCGCTCAGGATGTAGCTACGCCTGCACCGGCGACTCCCCGGCCGACGTCCCCCGACGTAGGGAATTCCGCAATGAGCACCGTGATGCGGACAAACTCGATGGCAGTCTTGGACGATAAAAAGAAACTCGGCTCTAACGATTACGTCAGTTTCCGAGTGGTCGAGGATCGAGATGATGATTCGCAACGCTTACGGGTCAACGACAACGGCGAATTGGAAGTCCCTTATGTGGGCCTTGTGCCGGCCCGGGGCAAATCGTGCAAAGAACTTGCTTACACAATCAAATCATTACTCGAAAAGGAATATTACTATCACGCGACCGTGATTCTCGCCGTCGACCGAGTCAGCGAGAAATCCAAAGGACGAGTTTACGTTTACGGTGCGGTCAAAGGGCAGGGGCCGCAGGAAATCCCACCAGACGAAAGTTATACGGTGAGCAAGGCGATTATTAAAGCAGGCGGGTTTGGCGATTTCGCCAACAAACGAAAAGTGAAATTGACTCGTAAGAATGGCCAGGAATTCGCGGTTGATCTCAAGCGGGTCATTGAAGAAGGACACACCGACGAGGATTTGGAACTTCAACCGGACGACCAGATCTACGTTCCGCAGCGCTTGATCAACATGTAGTATGCGTAACTCAGCTGCCAACAAACATATTTCTACTTCCTGGTCGGCCGCGCTAATCACCAGGTTGCACCGTTACAAGTCGCTTCTTCTGCGACGCTGGTGGATCCCCGTTCTGACAATCTGTCTCGGCCTCTTTGTGGAATCGTTTCTCATTTACCAAAGACCACCTGAGTACATGTCGACCGGCAAAATGATCGTCGCGGGCAGCATGAAAATTCCGCAGGGCGCGGTTTACAGCGAAGAGATGGCGAATTTTTACGGTACCCAGGTGCAGTTGATGCAGAGCAACGAGGTCAAACACAGCGCTGAGTCGCTGGTGCGCTCGGCGCATCCTGAATTGCAGCCCGTTCCCGTGGAAGTCTTCGTTGTGCAACGGCCACGCACATCAATTTTCGAACTTAGCGGCGTTGGCAGCTCGCCGGATTATACCCAGGCCTATTTGAATGGCGTCATGCAAAAGTATCTCGATCTCAAACGCGGGATGCGGGAAGAGCGGGGCCACGAGGTTACGACCGGAATCACCGAACAGTTGATCCAGGTTGAAAAAGATCTGCGTAACAGCGAAGACGAGCTGATCGAGTTTCAGAAACAGAACAACATCGGATTCATCCAAGAAGAGGGTAACAGTGCTGCCGCTTATCTTGTTCGGTTGAATCAGCAGTATGCGCAGCTAAAAACTGAGTACGATTTGTTAAACTTGCTCGACCTCGATCAAAATCTCGATCGGGCCCAAAGCAAAATGGATGCAGCGCAGGCTTCTCAAGGGCCCACAACCGACACTCAGGGTCTCCCATTTTCTGACGTCGGTCCTGAAGCAGACTATTTAAAGGCGAAACAACAGCTCCAGCTTCTCAAAGCCGAACGGGACACGTTGGCGAAGGATTTGCGGCCGAACCATCCCAAAATCCTGAAGCTTAATGACGCGATTACGAAGGAGGACAAGTTGATCGAACTCTTCCGCGCCGACACGCTCGAGCGGTTGAAGACACGTCGCGAATCCATCGGCAAACAGATGGAGAATCTCCAGACGAACATCAAGGAATGGGAAGCCAAAGCACTCGACCTCAGCCAGCGTCTCGCTCAGTTCAATCGAATCAAAGGAAAAGTCGATCGGTTGAAAACGCTTTATGACCGACTCACAGGCAATTTGAAGGACGTCGATGTCTCGCAAGTTGTTGGAGGTGAGGATCAGGTCTCGATCATGGAAATGGCTACGATCCCGGTTTCAGTCCGGCCGGGCCTAATCAAGAGTCTCCTGATTGGCTTTGGAATAGGTTCGCTCGCCGGCTTGGCCATTCTTCTTCTGCTCGACCGCATCGACGACCGGATGGCGTCGTTCAGCGAATTCCAACACCACTTTTCGGAAAATGTCCTTGGTCAGATTCCGAAGGAAAAGGTCAAAGGCAAAGTGGATCTACTGCAACCCGACGATGCACGTCACGTGTTCGCCGAATCGTATCGCAATATTCGGTCGTCCATTTTTTTCATGCCCTACGATGGACCGCGGCCGAAGAGCTTTTTGGTTACGAGTGCTGTTCCTAACGAAGGGAAGTCGACCGTATCCGCCAATCTCGCCATCACCATGGCTCTTTCGGGCGCCAAAACTCTTTTGATCGATTGCGATCTCCGTCGGGGCGCCATCCGCGAAACGTTTGGCATTGCTTCGAAAATCGGTTTCTCGGAAGTTTTGAAGGGGGAAGTCAATTGGCGCGAAGTTGTCGTCCCGACAGCATGTCCGACCTTGTCTGTTTTGCCCCGTGGCAAAACGCTATCGCAACCGAGTGAACATCTCCTCCGGGAATCCACCGACGCGCTCTTGCGCGAAATCTACGAATTTTACGATTACATCATTATCGACAGCTCGCCGATACTGGCGGCGGACGATACCACGAGCCTTGCACCAAAAATCGATGCCACCATCTTCGTGGTTCGGCTTTCCTATACCTCGGCGCGATTGGTTAAGAAATCGCTCGAGTTGCTCTATAATCGCCAGGTCAATATTCCCGGCGTCATCCTCAACTTCGTCGATACGTCGTTGCCCGAGTATTACTACTACCAATACTCCGAATATTACACGACGCCGTCTGTTCCTGAGAGCGAACCCGCGCCGCAAGTGCGGAGACCGCGTCCCAAAGCGATCGAAACTTCGTAGTTTCGGCGAGTTCGGGGGGAATTGTTTCAAGCCAGCTTGGCTACCGCCAAAGGGCCGACGTGTAAATTCCGCTTGGCACTTCGGTAGCTCATTGCTCTCTTCCAACATGATCCGGCCATGAGTTTCTTCGCTCCGGTGTCCACGCCCGTGCTGGCCGAAGGTTACACTCCGGTATTGCGCCGGGCCTTCGACCAGGTCCGCCGCGTCGGCAATTACGCCTTGGTCCAGATGGGAGTCCAATTACTGGCTTTCGCTAGTGGGATCCTTCTCGTGCGTTGGCTGCCTCAACGCGAGTACGCGTATTTCACCATCGCCAATGCCATGCAAGCCACCCTCAACTTGCTGGCCGATATTGGCATTAGCATCGGCTTGATCTCAATTGGTGGCCGCGTCTGGCAGGATCGACACCGTTTTGGTGAATTAATCAATACCGGCTTGTCAGTGCGAAGAAAACTTGCCGCCGCGGCAATTATCATCGTCGCGCCGATTCTTTACGCGATGCTGGCCCGGAATGGCGCATCCTTGTTTTACGCGATGCTATTGATCGCGGTTGTTCTCGCCGGTTTTGCTCTGCAACTCTCGATCGACGTTTTCAGCGTTGTCCCTCGATTGAAATCCGACATCGGAAAGATCCAAACGATTGACTTCACCTGCGCAACGGTGCGCCTCCTGTTAGTCGTTGGCCTGGTTTACCTGTTCGCCACCGCTGGATTGGCGGTCGCGATTGCCAGCTTCACTTTCTTTTTACAGTACTTACTCCTCCGATCCTACGCAGCGAAAGCGGTCGATCTTAGTGCAACGGAAAATCCGCAAGATCGGCAGGAAATTACCCGTTTGATCAGGAAACTCGCAGCCAACGCGCTCTTTTATTGTTTCCAAGGACAGATCACCGTGTT
This sequence comes from Chthoniobacterales bacterium, assembly GCA_035473775.1. Lineage (GTDB taxonomy): Bacteria > Verrucomicrobiota > Verrucomicrobiia > Chthoniobacterales > UBA10450 > AV40. Next base: position 4,794 of record DATINV010000043.1, on the reverse strand, counting down.
TCTGATCAGTTTTTTTGGGCGGCAAACCGCTTCAGTCGCGGAAGTGGGCGCGCTCGGACGCCTGGCAATGATCTTCACCGTTGTGACAAACATGCTTACGAACGTTTTTGTTCCTGCATTCGCAAGATGTCAGGAGAAGGGCAAACTGCGCAGGCTTTACTTATTGATCGGTGGCGGCGTCGGCTTGTTTAGTGCTGCAGTGCTTGGTGCCGCTGCATTTTTTCCGGATGCGTTCCTTTTCGTCCTCGGAAACCGTTATACTCACCTGCATCGCGAACTGTTGTTAATGGTCGGGGCAGCAATAGTGACGGCGTTTGGGGCTACTCTTTGGTTATTAAATGCCTCTAAGGCGTGGATCGAGGGAGCATGGCTTTACATTCCTCTCACTTTGGTAACTCAATTCGCCCTGATTCCGTTTACGGATTTTTCCAGCGTATCTGGCGTGCTTATTTTTAATTTGATTTCGGCAGTGCCCAGCGTGCTTCTCAATCTCGTCCTAAGTTACCGGGGTTTCCGGAGGTTCGCTTCGGCGGTTGGATGAATGAAGCCGAACGTTCCTTATCATTCCGCCCGGCTCGAAGGTATGATCACGCGGCGTTTTTATCAGGCCGCATTACCTTCCATCGCTCGACGAAAGATAGAAATCCTTCGCGACGTGCCGCTGGAGGTCTACGCCTATTCCGGCGAGCGAGGCGTGCCGGAGCAAGTCGCGTCAATTCGTTCGTTCCTCACTCATGCCGGGCGTCCAAAGCAATTTACCGTCTTGTCCGACGGGTCCCACACAGCGGAGAGTGAGGCGTTGCTCGAAAGCATTGACCAGTGCGTCGCAGTGCAGCACACGTCGCCGCCATTGCCGTCTGACCTACCTCAGAATGTTCAGTCTTTTCTCACGACTCATTTCACCGGGAGACAATTGGCTCTCATCATGTCATTGCCTGTAAATGGTCCCGCACTCTATACCGATTCGGACGTGCTCTTTTTTAGAGGCGCACGCGAAATTTCCGACCTTGCAGAAACGCGTTCAGTTCCCGCATTTTATCAAGCGGACTGCGTGTTTGCCGGCGACGAGCGGCTTCTCCGGGACGAAACTGAAAAACGAAATCCCGCCAACATGGGTTTCCTGTTGTTGTTTAAGAAGCTCGACTGGTCGCTCGGGTTGGAACGATTGCACCTGTATCCTAGCGTACCGAACTTCTTTACCACTCAAACGATTACGCATCTTTCTTTGCACGCGAACGGCGCCCGACCTTTCGATCCGCAAAAGTTCGTTTTACAGTTGGACGACGAATTTGGTTATGCCGACCATTACGCCAGCGGCGCGCTGGCGATTCGTCATTACGTAAATCCGATCCGGCATAAATTCTGGGCGGCAATTGGTCATCAAATTCTTCGCGGTTCGCTGTGAAACAGACGCTTCGAATTCTGGGTATTGTTGATATGCCGTGGGACCCGCGGTTGGGAGGGGCTCGCGTCTGGATCGAGCTGGCCGAACAATGGACCAAGGCTGGGCATAAGTTCGAGAGATTCTGTTTAACCGATGCTTTTCCCAAACCGACGTCGTCGCGTCCGCTATCCGCGTTGCGTCGTCTGCTGTTTCCTTTTTGGGCCGCTCGCTTTGTCCGGCAAAACGCCTCTCGATTCGACGTGATCGATTGTCTTTTGGGGACGCTTCCATTTCGGAAAAAAAGTTTACATTTTGGTGGCTTGGTTGTGGGCCGCTCCCTGGGTTTGAGTCGTCTCTACGAAAATTTCCTTCACTACAGCAAAAAACGGTGGCCTGACCAGCCGCGCGGCAAGCGGATTGGGAGCCTCTTTTATAAATTCATTGCCCGTCGCCAAAGTCTGAATGCGGAGCGCGCCTTATGCACCTGCGATCTGGTCAATCTCTTGAATATAAATGAGAGGCCTTTTGTGCCGCACGATCGCGTCATTATTCAACCCAACGGTTTGAATGAGTCCGAACGCGCTGCGTTGGCCGCTGCGATGCAACCGGTCGCGCGCCGGCTCCAACAAAAGGAAATCTGCTTCGTCGGCATGTGGGGACTGCGCAAGGGCTCTCGCGATTGGCCTGAAATCGTGCGCCAAATTCGATCCAAGATGCCGGAGGTTAAATTCAAGTTTCTTGGGACGATGGTTAGCAAGGAAATGGTATTGACGGATTTAGGTGTTTCCGAATCTGAGGGAATTTTTTGTCTGGGGAAATTCGATCGAAATGAGTTGCCGAATCTGCTTAGCGGCTGCGCGGTGGGACTCTTCCCGAGCTACATTGAAGGATTCGGTTTGTCGGTAATCGAACAACTTGCTGCCGGCATTCCTACCATCGCCTACGACGTTCCAGGACCACGGCAAATTTTCACTGATAAAGGCTGGGCATTTTTGGTCCCGATGGGAGACGTTGGAGCGATGGTTGAAAGCGCCCTCGAAGTCCTACGAATGAGTGAGAGTGAATATTCGGTCTTGTCCGAAGCGTCTCGTCGCATCGCAGACACATTTCGCTGGGAGAAAATCGCTGCCGATACTGTGCATGAATATCAAGTTGCGCTGGAACAAATGACGAACCCACCCGGATAGGCTCAATGGATTTTAAGGAATCGTTCGTTTCGCGTTCGTTCGCCTGTATTCGTGGCTAAGAACTTCATTCTTCAGATTGTTCCCAGAGTTCCGGGAGGGCTCGACGGAGTTGGCGATTACGCACTGACTCTGGCTGAAAAGCTTCGCGACCAATTCGGATTCTCAACCATTTTTGCTACTCCGAATGCATCTTCTGTAACGACAGTTCGCGAATTCGAAGTTCACCCGCTCGATCGCATTCAGGATCAACCCGGCACCTTCGATCATGTTCTCTTGCACTACGTGAGTTATGGATATCAGAAGCGAGGCATTCCATTCGGATTATTGTCGATCCTGCGGCGGATGGCGCGCAACCGTCGCGGTGTGTTTCTAACAGTTTTTCACGAATTGTATGCCTCCGGACCTCCGTGGCGGAGCGAGTTCTGGTTGAAGCCAATCCAGATCCATCTTGCTAGATCAGTCGCTCATCTTTCCGATGAATGCATTGTCGCCAGCGAAAATTATCTGCATAAACTGCAACGCCTTGTTCCAAACACGCTGATCCATTTGCACCCGACGCCGTCCGGGTTGGGAGAGCCGTCATTGTCTCGCGAACAAGTTGCAAACCGCGATCCGCATCGATGGGCGATTGTCGGTGGCACTCTACTGGGAGAGAAATCGCTAGGATCTTTCGCTCGGGTGATCCAACAAATTCCGGAGTCGATTGCCCCGAAAACTTTGTTTCTGCTTGGCGGAAGTGAGAATCCAGCGGTCCGCTCGATTCTTTCTCATCTCGAAATCGAATCTCATTACCGGCCGCGCATCGCCGCGGCCGACGCTTCAGAGGTTCTGAAGACCTGTTCGTTTGCGTGGATTGATTACTTCCATCGTCCGGACATTGAGACGTCGGTCGTTTTGAAATCGAGCGCATTTGCGGCTGCCTGTGCGCATGCGGTCATCCCTGTTTTTCCCCATCGCGGTACACCAATCTCGATTGAACGCGACCGTTTACCCGGTCCGTTTTTTGTCGAATCAAATGCCGCCGATGTGCCAACTGCTGAAGATCGATCAACTGTGGCGGCGAACATTTACGATTGGTACCATCGGCACGTTTCCTCAGAATCGCTTGTCCGCGGTATCGCCGAGTCTTTTGGGATTAAGAAGTGAAAAGCGCTCGAATCACTGCGCAATGAACGAAATTTCAGTGAGCGTTGCTCTGGTTACACGTAACCGGCCGGAGAGTCTGGAACGGACGTTGCGGTCGCTTCAGCCGCAACGAGCCCACGTGAAGGAAGTAATTGTTTCGGATGACTCAGACCCAGAACATTCCGGCGAGGTCGACCGGATCTCGCACGAATACGATTGCCGATATGTTCGAGGCCCGCAGCGAGGTCTCTACGCGAACCGAAACCATGCGGCGGGTTTGTGCAGAGGCACGCACATTCGAACAATGGATGATGATCATGAGTTTCCGGAAGGCCACTTCGAAAAATGTGTAGAAGCTCTTCGACAGGATCCGGATTCGATTTGGATTATTGGCGAACGTTATCCTGGTGACACCGACCTTTCCGTTCCGCCACCATGTCCCGGACAGCTCGTTGCTCGTGGCTTCTCGGTTGCCCCGCCCAATCGCGAAAATTGCTGGGCCATATCGGACGGCGCAACGATTTATCCGAGGGCAATTTTCAATCGTGGCGTCTGCTATGTTGAGACCATTAAATTTGGGGCCGGTTATCTTGAATTCGGAAGTCGTCTTCACTGGCTCGGTTACCGGATTCGACAATTGTTGACGACTTACGTCCTCCATCATTTCGATCCGGCCGCCCGCTCGTTCATGGATGTCGAGGTCGACATGTCCTCGCGATTTTTCGCCATGCTGTGCCATTCTTGGATTTATCAGCCGTGTATTCGGAACAAGGCATTGTCTGCCTTCGAAATGATAAAGGAGATTCTTCGTCACGGGGATCTTGCGCGACGCGCAATTCATCAAGCTGTCGGACAGTATCGCGGCCATCGTGCGTCTCTTGAGAAGCAAAAGTACGAGTGAAAATTCTTTTCTCATCTTATCTCTTTGATCCGAGCGTGGGCGGAATTGAAACCGTCTCGAAGATTCTGGTTCGGAAATTTGCTGCCGCTGGCCATGACGTCCACGTCATTACCCAGAGTCGCGGTGGCGTGATCGCGGACGCAGATTACGAATTAACGCGACGCCCCTCGATTGGCGAAGTATTCCGGTTGCTAGGG
>DATINV010000042.1:0-19411 GCA_035473775.1 Chthoniobacterales bacterium | reverse complement strand
TTGGCCAGAGTCGCTTCGAACGCGCCGGCGAGAATCGCGCAAATAGTGCCACTGGCGACGGTGGCAAGCAGCCAAGGAAAACGAAATCGAAAAACTCGCCAGGCCGATGCGCCGCGGATTTGTTCGAGATGAAATCCGAGCACTTCAAAGACATCATCACGAACCGGACCGGCCGGCCGCGATTGCTCTTCGCGTGCCCCCAACATTTCCTCGGCGAAAAGACTGACGTCGACGACGCCGATAACGCGGCGTTGCTCGTCCACGACTGGAAACGCAAAGAACTTGTAGAGCACAAAAAATTCACAAGCATCCAAAATTGTGGCGGTAGCGGGGATCGCAACAACGCGACGGACCATAACATCGCGCAAATGAGTTTCGGGCGTTGCGGTCAATAAGCGGCGCGTTGGCAAAACGCCGACGAGACGTTTTTCGCTGTCGACGGCGAAGAAATAGATAACCCGTTCCCCCACGCCTTCGCGCCGAATCCGTTCGAGCGCCTCCGCGATTGTCATGTCCGCGTCGAGCAGCGGAAAATCTTTTCGTGCGTGCTCGGCAACCGGAGAATTGAAATCGGGGATGCCGGCGGCTTCAGGCATTCCTAACTTGTACTCGATGAACGATGCCTTTGCTCTTTAGAATTTGTTCGGCTTCGCTGAAGTAATCGCGGATGTCGGATTGGATCTTGATCCAATCGATGTAGCGCTGAATTCCCTGTTCGAGCTCGACCTGCGGTCTGTAGCCGGCAGCACGGGCAATCTTTGCATCGCTGGTGAGGTGACGCATTTCACCGGGTCGAAATTCGCCGCGCGCTTCCGGTTTGATATCGACCTTGAGTAATTGCGAAAGAATCTCGGCGATCTTGCGAATCGGCGTGCCTTCGCCACTGCCGACGTTAACCGCGAGACCGTCGAGTTTGTCGGTCTCGGCCGCGAGGAAGTTCGCGCGGGCGATGTCTTCCACGAACGAGAAATCGCGCGTCTGTTGGCCATCTTCATAAAGCACCGGCGGCAGATTGTTGAGCAACCGGGTGCAGAAGATCGCGATCACGCCGGTGTAAGGATTGAAAATGGACTGCCGCGGTCCGTAGGTGCACGAATAACGAAGAGCCGCGGTTGGAATCCCAACTTGTTTGCCCCAAAGCAGCACGAGCTTCTCCTGATCGACCTTGGTTAATCCGTAAACAGTTTCGCCGCCGACCGGCGCGTTCTCGGGAGTCGGCGCGCTTTTTGTAACTTCGCCGCAGATCGGACAATGTACCTGCCAATCACCTTTCTGTAGTTGGTCGACCGGGCGGACGTTTGGAAATACCAGTCCGTGCTTCAGACAGTCGCCGGCGCCTTCGCTGTAAACGGCTTGCGAGCTCGCCACGATAATTTTTTGGACCGGCAAACTCTTTTCGCGAATCACTTCCAGCATCTGGGCCGTGCCTAACGAATTGACATGCACATACTTCGAAATCTCCGGCATGTACCCGCCGTAGGCGGCCTGATGAAACACGACTTCGATTTGGTCGAGCGCGGCGGTGATCGTTTCGCGATCCCGAAGATCGCCCTCCACAAACTCCGCTTTCGGATTGATCCAGTTTGGCTTGCCGTGACGGTGCGTGTTCGGCTCAAGATTGTCGAGGACCCGCACCCGCCAGCCTTCTCGGATGAGAAGATCCGTGACGTGCGATCCAATCAGACCAGCGCCGCCGGTGACGAGCGCGTGTTTTGCGTTCCTAACCATGACGCTAGAATCGCTTCTTAGACCTGAGTTCGACCAGAAATTTTCGCGTGTCCGGAGCAAACTGAAGATCGGATTCGTCCGATAGCAATTCGTCACGCAACCGCCGAAGCGTCGCAGCGTCATCGACGTCGTAGCCGTTGGCCAAAACAATGACCTCGAGACTCAAATCCCTCGCGCGTCTATGCGTCTGATCAAAAACGCGTTCAGTGCTCCAATCGATTCCTTCGAACAATTCGCGATGCGTTTGGTTCAAGCCGATCAAATAATATCCGCCATCATCCGATGGACCGAGAACGACGCGATCAACCGACTGAGACAACGCTGCGACCGCTCGTCGATACACATCGGCAGAAACGGTTGGGCTATCGGAATCGATCAGACAAACTGAATCGAAGCCGCAGCGAAAAAGATCGTCCGCAGCCAAGGCGAGTCGTTCACCAAAACCATCGCCGCATTGCGGAAGTAATTGGAAATCCAGGGGCAAGATGTCGGTGTAGATCGCTTCGGAACCGATCGGCGTATAAACCCCAACACCAACAGCGTTCTGACCACAGGCCTCTTGGATTGCGGCAGCTGTGTCGCGAAGAAAACAGGCATTGAGCTGCGCGGCTTCTTCATGGGTCAACGGCGGCACCAGGCGCGTCTTAACTTGACCGGCGCGCGGAGCTTTCGTCATCACGGCCAAAGCGCAAACCTTTAGCTGAAGGGTGGGATTGGCAGGATCCAGGATTCGATGCGGCGCCGGCATTGTTGCGAAAGGTCTTGCTTCAGCCTTTTTCGCAAAGTGCGTACTGGTAACGCCCGTCCCGCCAGACGCGAACAGATTTCCAAGGCAAATAATTAAATAACTCCTCGAACGCCCGAAGCTTGAGGACCGTCGCTTTCTTCGGCTCGCGATAGCCATTGCCAGAATGAATGACGCTTGCCATCACCCACATGGAAAAAAGTGGGATCGAAGCCCACACCGCATAACGCGGTTCGGCGATGAAACAGCGCCCGCCAGTTTTTAAAACCCGGAACATCTCGCCAACGGCCCGCTGACGGTCGGGAAGTATCGTAAAGATCCGGGATGCTACCAAGGCATCAAACGAAGCCTCAGCAAACGGGAGCGACAAAATGTTCACGCGTTCAAAAGAACAGTTTGGTATCGCCCCGGAACTTGTGCGGGCACGCGCCCAGCTAAGTTGGCGTTCCGAACGATCAACTCCGGTAACAGCTATTTGCGGAAATCTCTGGGCCAGCTTTCGAGAATACAATCCAGGGCCACAACCGAGCTCCACCACCCGGATTCCGGAAGCTGGCTTCTGATTTGGCCAAAGTGTAGAAACGATACGATCCGTGTCGTCGCGGAATAATCGTTCGCGACAAAACGCGTAGAGCCACGCGACACGCTCGAACAAGCTGTCGCACGCTTCAGGGGCCAATCCCGTTGCCGATGCCGCCGAGCGAGTATTCGTGGCGGCAAGGTTGGGCATCATAAGTCTGCTATTTCAATTCGCGGCAAAACCGCGAGTTGTTCGCATGTACAATTAGTATTTCTAATTGAGGACCCATTCCTTCTTCTTCTTCTCTGCGCGAACAACTCCGGCGCTGCGCCGAGACGTAGGGGCAGAGCAAGCTGTTGATAACACTGCCAACAACTGCACACAACCTTGATGATGCCCTTGTTGGCTAAAGTTATTAAGAGTTGTTCGAACTTGTTGCCTTGTTGCTGAGGCATCGGTTAACAAAGCGGGATGAAACGTCGAACGCGTTGGATTTTGTTGGCGATCGTTTTCCTTCCGCTGACTTCGAAAGCCCGCTCCAGCGATGAGAAATCGCTTTGGTCGGTGCAACAGACGCTCGCTTCCAAAAAGTTTGTCGACCTAACCCACGAATTTGCGCCGGGAATTCCAGGCTGGCCTGGATTTCCGGACGAAACACGGAAGACGATTTACTGGTACCAAAAACGCCCTGATACGATCGGGAGCGGATTCTTTTCCGAGCTTTACACGCACGTTGGGCAATGGGGCACCCATGTCGATCCGCCGGCACACTTTATTAGAGGACTGCGCACGGTCGATCAGATCGAACCGAAGGAAATGGTGCTGCCTTTAGTGGTGGTCGATGTTCACGACGAATGCGCCAGGAATCCAGATTACACGTTAACGGTAGATCGGTTAGCAAAGTGGGAAGCTGATCACGGACAGATTCCGGCCGGTGCGTTTGTGGCGATGCGGACCGATTGGTCAAAACGTTGGCCGGACGCGGCCAAAATGGAGAATAAAGATAATAAAGGTGTTTCCCACTATCCTGGTTGGAGTTTGCCGGCGCTAAAGCTCCTATACGAGGAACGCAAGATCACCGCGTCGGGGCACGAAACGACGGATACGGACCCTGGACTCGCCACAACGAAGGACGATTACTCGCTCGAGACCTACATTTTGAGCACGAACCATTACCAAATCGAGTTGCTAACTAATCTCGATCAGGTTCCCGAGTTTGGCGCTCTTGCGATCGTCAGTTTTCCAAAACCGAAGGGCGGTTCCGGATTCCCAGCGCGAGTCTTCGCGATTTTACCGTAGCGATGCCATTGACCTGAGGCGCGCTCGGCGGTAAGCGCAAGCTCGATGGACCGCGACATGCTTGGTCGTTTGACCAAAAGTCGCGCCAAGAACGAAGATAGGTCTGAATTGATGCACATCACGGATATCATGCGGGGGGAGTCGCCGACGTTTTCGTTCGAATTTTTTCCTCCAAAAACACCGGAGGCGGCGGAAACGCTCTACCAAACGATTCGAGATCTCGAATCGTACATGCCGCATTTCATCAGCGTGACCTATGGCGCAGGCGGTTCGACCCGGGATTTAACGCATGATCTGGTCGAGCGGATTAAGCACACAACAAAACTCGATCCCATTCCTCATCTCACCTGTGTCTGTCACAACGAAGAAGAGGTCGAAAGCATTCTACTTCGGTATGCCAAGTCGGGGATTGGAAACATTCTCGCGCTGGGAGGAGATCGACCGTCCGAAATCGCGTTCGACAAAGCGGGCAATTCCTTTCCCCACGCCATCGATTTGGTGAAGTTCATTCGCCGATTCAATCAATCCGGTGCGCATCCTGATCCTCGCGGTTTCGGCATCGGAGTGGCTGGGTTTCCGGAAGGGCACCCCGCGACGCCCAATCGATTAGTCGAAATGGATCACCTGAAAGCGAAGGTAGACGCGGGAGCTGACTACATCGTTACCCAGCTGTTTTTTGAAAATCGCGACTTCCTGGATTTCCGCGAACGTTGCGCGCTAGCCAACATTCACGTCCCGATTATTGCCGGCATCATGCCGATTACGTCTATGAGTGGATTGAGGCGAATAGCCGAGCTAGCCGGCGGCGCCCGTTTTCCAGCGAGACTTCTCCGCGCGATACAGCGTTGCGAGAACGATCCGGAAATGGTCAAGCGTGTGGGCGTCCACTTCGCCTTGGAACAGTGTCACGATCTCTTGGATAACCATGTCTCCGGGATTCATTTTTATACTCTCAATCGCTCGGATGCGACGCGGCTAATTTTTGATAGTCTCGGAATTCCGCGTCGCCAGAAGGCGCAATCTTCAGCGTCTTAATCGGAAGTCGGCCGGCGAATTGAGCGCTGGATATTTGCGCGGAGTCTCTGAGCCGAGCAGACTCAAGGAATGCTGCAAGGCCCACGGGCAAAGTATTTTCAGCTTACTGGCCTTGCGGCGGTAATCATCGCAATCGCGCTACTTTCGCATTTCTTTCCAATCATCCCGTTTGTCGCCGAGCTGCAGCGTCGTGTTAGCGGGATGGGAAAGTCAGGGGCGGTTCTTTACCCGCTGCTTTTTGCGGCCTGCAATGTTCTCTTATTGCCTGGTGGAATTTTGAGCGTCGGCGCCGGATTTTTCTTCGGCTTGTGGTGGGGATTTTTTATTGTGCTGTTAGGCAACAGCATTGGAGCCGCGGTTTCGTTTGGGTTGAGTCATTGGTTCGGCGCGCGATACCTGAACGCGAAGTTTTCTCGGAGTCCGATGCTGCAAGTTTTGGACAAAGCCGTGGCGCGCGATGCCTGGAAAATCATTTTCCTCTGTCAGCTGCATCCGTTGTTTCCAACGAGCCTCCTCAATTATCTTTTCGGCCTAACGAAAATCCGGTTTTGGCCATACATGCTTTGGACCACAGCCGGTCGCGCCCCGGGTCTTTTTCTTTACACCTATTTAGGAACATTGGGGCAGCTCGGCTTGAACCTGGCGCGGGGCCGAAGTCATCCGCGTATTGTGGAGTATTGGACTTGGGGTGGAGCGTTTGCGATCACAGTGCTTCTGTTTATTCTGCTCACTCGCATGGCGTTGAGGGCGTTACAAGAAATTCGTCCCGAGCTTGGTGCGGAGAGTGTGGTGAGTTCATTAGGGAAATGATTGATGATAAGCATATTATAAATTATTATCGATTCGACCACCGGTATCCTATAAAAGCCAGTCCCAATGTTTAAACTACCTGTGCATTACGATGTGATCGTCGTCGGCAGCGGCCACGCCGGGATCGAGGCAGCGCTGGCATCGGCGCGGCTTGGGTGCCGAACCCTGATGCTGACCCAAAACCTGGACACGGTCGGCCAGATGTCATGCAACCCGGCAATTGGCGGCCTGGCCAAGGGCCAAATCGTTCGGGAGATCGATGCGCTGGGCGGCTCGATGGGGCTCAACGCGGACGCCACCGGGATTCAGTTTCGGATGCTGAACAGATCAAAAGGGCCCGCGGTTCGGGCGCCGAGAGTGCAGTGTGACAAGAAGGCTTATCAATTCCGAATGAAGGCGATTCTGGAGCGAGCGGCCGGTCTGGACCTGAAGCAGGCCACAGTTCCCCGGGTGCTGGTTGCTGATGGCAAGGCGACGGGCGTTGAGACGGATTTGGGGCTTACCATCACCGGCGAGAGCGTAATCATCACCGCGGGAACATTTTTGCGCGGACTCTTGCACATCGGTGAAAATAGCAAGCCCGGTGGCAGAATGGCCGATCAAAGTTCCGGTTTGAGCGCGAATCTCAAGGAGCTGGGCTTCGAAGTGGGACGGTTTAAGACGGGGACCCCTTGTCGGCTCAATGGCCGATCAATCGACTTTAGCCGTTGCCAAGTTCAACCTGGGGATGAGCCACCGCCTAGGTTCTCGTTTTGGCGGGCTGATCGGGAGTATAGGAAGACCGATGAGATTTTTACGTTAAATGATGTGTCGGGGACGGAGTTCCACGTGGAACAACTCCCGTGTTGGATTACTCAAACAACCCCCCAAACCCGGGAAATCATCAAAAAGAACCTTCATCGGTCCCCGCTCTATGCCGGTCGAATCGAGGGCACGGGCCCGCGTTACTGTCCATCAATCGAGGATAAAGTCGTAAAGTTTGCCGATCGGGAAGCTCATCAGCTATTTCTAGAACCAGAGGGGCGACACAGCGAAGAATATTACGTCAACGGGATCTCAACCAGTCTGCCTTACGATGTTCAGCTTGAGTTCGTTCATTCCATCCCTGCGCTCGAGCGTGCGGAAATAATGCGGCCTGGTTATGCGGTCGAGTACGACTATTTTCCGCCAACCCAGCTCCAGCACACCCTCGAGACGAAATCCGTCCGAAGCCTCTATTTCGCCGGCCAGGTGAACGGCACATCCGGCTACGAAGAAGCCGCCGCTCAAGGTTTGGTGGCTGGAACGAACGCCGCCTTGAGGGTGCAAGACCGGCCGCCGTTCACTCTCCGGCGCAACGAGGCTTACATCGGTGTCTTGATCGACGATCTCGTAATCAAAGGAACCGAGGAACCGTATCGGATGTTCACCAGCCGGGCGGAAGATCGACTCCACCTGCGCCATGACAATGCGGACCAGCGGCTGACTCCGCGTGCCTATGAAATCGGACTAATTGACACGGTCCGCTGGGCGGCGTTTGAGGAAAAAATGCGAGTGATCGACCGCTGCCGCATGCTCGCCGCCCAGACGAAAGTTGGCGGCGTCCCAATCAGTCAGTTGCTAAAGCGCGCAGAGTTTGGAGTCGCTGATCTGCCGGAAGAAATCCGATCGAGCGCTCCGCTCGAAATCTGGGATCTCCTCGCGACTGAAATTAAATATGCGGGCTACTCGGATCGACAGGCTCAACAGAATAGGGAGATGGAGAGGAACAGCCGGCAGAAAATTCCAGCCGGCTTCAATTTCGAAAGCGTCATCGGGCTGAGTTCTGAGGCGCGGCAGAAGCTTAGCAAAGTTCGACCCACCTCTCTGGGAGACGCCGCTCGCATTAGCGGGGTCACGTCCGCGGACATTTCTATTTTACATATATGTCTGCGCCGTAGTTACTTATGTAATAGTTCTCACCCTGAACCCGCCGTTCACTAGCGTGCATCCCTTGTTGTGCTTCGTCTGTGTCGGATCGATCGCTTATTTGATCGGCTCATTTCCATCTGGCTACATCGCCGGTCGGATACGCGGCATCGATATTCGAAAAGTCGGCAGCGGCAACCCGGGCGCCACGAATGTTACCCGTGTTCTTGGAAAACGATTCGGCTATCCAGTGTTCGTAACCGATTTTCTAAAGGGACTTGTTCCTGTTCTCCTGGCTCGAGCATTGGCTCATCGTTGCCAATTTGATCCAATCGGCACCGATTTCTGCGTCGCACTCTCCGGAATTTTTTCCGTGCTCGGTCACAGTTATCCGCTCTGGCTCGGTTTCAAAGGTGGCAAAGGCGTGGCGACTTCGCTCGGCGTTATTTTTGGCATTAGCTGGATAGCCGCGCTAATCATGTGCGCCGTCTGGGTCGCCGTTTTCAAAACCACGCGCTATGTTTCGATTGCTTCTATCGCAGCCGCGATTGCTTTGCCTGTCGCAATGATCACACTTTTGTCTCTCCACCAACTACGATCGACCGTTTTGGTTTACTTTTCGTTGTTTCTGGCCGCGATTGTCGTCATTCGCCATCGTTCGAATATGTCGCGTTTGCTGAGCGGCACCGAACCGCGCTTCTCCCGAAAGTGAAACTGGAACGCATCGCAATCGTTGGAGCCGGCGGTTGGGGCACCGCGTTAGCATTGATTTGGGCAAAGCGCGGGCATCCGGTTTTGTTGTGGGGAAATAATGCGGCACGCGTCGAAGAGATTCGAAAAACGCGGGAGAACAAAATTCATCTTTCAGGGGTTACGCTTCCAGAGTCGGTCGGCCTAACGAGTGAGCTTAAAGATTGTAGCGACGCCGATCTGATTGTTTTCGTGACGCCATCGACTGCGCTGAGAGAAATTGCGGGCCGGTTTCACGTTACCAACAAAAACGCGGTGCTCCTCAGTTGTGTGAAAGGCATCGAGCACGGAACCGGCAAACGTATGAGCGAAATCCTCGCGGAAACTTTTCCGGATCACGCGGTGGCCGTGCTTTCAGGGCCGAATTTAGCGATCGAAGTTTCACGCGAACTCCCCACCGCGACCGTTGTGGCGTGCAGCGATCCAACCCGCGCGACTGAGCTGCAGCATCATCTCGGCACGCCGCGCTTCCGGATTTACACGGGCGAAGAACTTATTGGAATCGAGCTCGGCGGCGCGCTGAAGAATATTTTTGCGATCGCAGCAGGCGCCGGTGACGGGCTCGGACTGGGCGACAATTCAAAAGCAGCGCTGGTTACGCGCTCATTGGCGGAGATGATCCGGCTCGGCACAAAAATGGGCGCGGACGCGCGAACATTCTACGGCCTGAGCGGAGCGGGAGATCTGGTCGCGACTTGCTTCAGTCACCTCAGCCGCAATCGCCAAGTAGGCGAACAGCTAGGACACGGACGAACGTTGCCCGAAATCACATCGTCCATGCAAACGGTGCCGGAAGGTATTCCGACAGCGAAAAGCGCCTACGAATGCGCGCGTAAATTGAACATCGACACACCGGTGATCGACGAAGTTTATGCGTTGGTGCATCAAGGGAAACCGCCCGTCCGAGCGATGGAGGATTTACTGGCCCGCGATCAAAAGGCGGAGCGCGGTTAGGAAGCGCGCTCCGCGCAGAGTTGCGCGATAACCGCCGGATAGAGTTCGTGCTCGGCGACTTGAATTCGGGCGTGCAAAATTTCCGCCGAATCGTTAGGCAAAACCGGGACCTCGCGCTGAGCGATGATGTCGCCGTGGTCAATTTTGTCGTCGACGTAATGCACGCTGCATCCGGTCACCGTTTCTCCGGCCGCAAGCGCCTGTTTCCAGGCTTCCAGGCCGGGAAACTTTGGAAGAAGTGACGGATGAATATTAATGATGCGACGTGGAAACGCTTCCAGAATCGTTGATTTCAAAACTCGCATGAAACCGGCGAGGACGACGAGCTCGACGTCTGCATCGCGCAACATTCGGACGAGCTCTGCTTCAACATTTGGCTCGAGTCGCGTCCGAAACTGTCCCGGCGGCAGATAAGCATTCGGCGCGGAAAATTGTCGTGCGATGTTGAGAATCGGCGCGTCAAGAACGTCCGAGATCACGACCCGCACTCGCGCCGACAACGTTCCCGCGCGGATGCTCTCAAAAATTGCGCGACAATTCGATCCTTTGCCGGAACCGAGAATTCCCAGACCGAGCGGTTTCACTTTGGGGCGCATCGCATTTTTTCGAGCAATCCCGAAGTGGAGTAGCCTTTTTCGAAAGGAATGATGTCAATCTGGGTGCCGATTTTTTGAAGCGCGGCCTTTTCCTCGGCGTTGAGCGTTTCCGAATTGTAATCGCCCCCTTTCACGTAAACGTCCGGCATAGCGAGCTCGATGAATCGCGTTGCGCGCAATTCCGGAAAGATCGAGACCAAGTCGACCGATTCGAGCGCCGCGATCACCTCCGCGCGGTCCTTTTCGTTATTAATCGGCCGGCCGGATCCTTTTAGTTCGCGAACCGATTGGTCTCCATTCAAACCGACCAGCAAGATGTCGCCGAGCGCGCGCGCCGCCTTTAGATAACGAATGTGGCCGAGGTGGAGCAAGTCGAAGCAGCCGTTCGTGGCGACGACTTTCTTCCCGCCGGCGCGCAATTCTTTGACGCGTTTAGCCAGTTCGTTCAGTGGAACTATTTTCGACCTAGTCACTTGGTGATGAAGTTTAGCTCGCCCGGCATGATTTGGAATACTGCGGGTGCGTTTCCAACCAGTTCGCCGTCAACGTTGAACCACATACCGGGGCGCGATCGAACGGCGATCTTTCGGGCTTGTCGAAATATGGTTGCATTGCTCGACAGATGTTTACCTAAAACAATTTGAGCGGCGAGCAATGCCATTTCAGCGGGCCCCAGTTTCGGAATCAAAACCAGCTCGAGTTTTCCATCGCTCGGGTCGGCGGTCGGCGCGATCGGCAATCCGCCGGCGACGAAACGGCCATTTGCCACGACCACATTGTAAAGATCGGTGGACAGCCGCTCGTCATCATCCAAAACAATTTCGGTTCTGTAAGCATGAAGGTTTGGCAGGGCAGCGGCCGCACCGCGAACATAAGTCAACGGCCCCCAAGTTCGTTTGATTTGGCGCGTGATTTTTTCATCCACCATCCCGCTGAAACCTCCGGCCGATACGTTCACGAAATAACGCGACCGTTTGCTTTTGACCCGAACGAGATCGATTCGCCTTATTTTTGCGGCGCGAATGACGTCGATGTTGTCAGCGATCGAATCCGGAAGACCAAGTGTCCGCGCAAAATCATTGCCGGTTCCGAGAGGAATGAGTCCAATGCACTTCTTGTGCGCGGACATTCCCAATCCGTTCACCACTTCGTTCAAGGTGCCGTCGCCACCGGCAACGACAATAAGATTTGTCCTGGACGCGCGAGCGACGCGGGCCCACTTCTCAGCGTCGCTCTTTCGGCGCGTGATGCGTAAAGCGATTGGCTGAAGTTCTTTCAGCCGCGCGGCAACGCTTTCGCCGGCGCCAGCAGAGCCGGCCGCCGGATTGAAAATGATATAAGGCTTTTGCATGGTCGCCCTGCGAGAGCAATCGACTGTCGAACCATCGTTAGTTGGCGCAATTTCCGCTTTGTATTTGCCCGATTTCCGCCAAGTTAGCTCCCTTCCGTGTCTGAGAAAATCATAAGCGAAAGCAAACCAGGGTCGAATGGGCCCCGGGGTTATCGAATTTCAAATGGCCCGGTCATAAAATTGGCACGAAGCGATTCCAAACTCCCGCCGGATCTGGCCGACGCCATTGAATTACCGCGCGTTTATGGAGCGCCGCTGTTATTTGCGATTGCCCGTGACCCGCGAACACTTTTTGTTTACTGGAATGTGGACTGGTCGGCCGTCTTTGAGAGCACAGCGCCGGTGGACCGACAAGTGCACCTGCGGGTGTCCCGCTCGGACGGCAGCCAGGAGGTTGTGCAAGCGGCCGAGCCAATGGCGGGCAATTGTTATTTAACTGTTAATGAACCGCGCGGAAATTATCGCGTCGAACTCGGATTTTTTCAGCCGGAAGCAGTCTGGAATTCAGTGGCAACGTCCGATCAGGTAACGATGCCGGCGGAGCGAGTGACCGGTAACGGCGAGTTGGATGTAGCGACGATTCCATTTCATTTGAGTTTTCAGCGATTGATCGATTCTTTCCGCGGCTCGAATCCCACCGCATTGACCAAGCTGGTTTCGCGGTTGCAAGAACGCGCCGTGAGCGAAGAGGACCGTGCGCTGTTGACCGATCAGGACTGGGAAATTTTGCGGGCCATGAATTTATCGCCGGACAAAATCGATGCGGCGCGTCGCGCATTCGGCGCCCGGAAAAATGCGAGCGCGCTTCGCCGGCGCGCGGAAACGCTCTTGGGAGTGGGTGCGACCAGTCCTACGAACGGCTTCAGCGAAAGTAGTTGGAGTTAGATCGCGCCGACATTGCGTTTAACGAATGGCGTAATCGATCTGTTACAGCAGCCCGTCCTTTGTCATCTTGATTCCTTCCGGCATGTCCGGTGGTTTTGGCGCATCGAGCTTGCTATGGCTTTTGCCGTAGCCGAAATAAAAGATGAAGCCGATCAGCAGCCAGACGATTAGTCGCATCCAGTTGGTCCAACCGAGTCCGTAAATCATTGCCCCGCACACAATGATTCCGAGTGTGCAAACAACTGGCGCCGCGGGAACCCGGAACCCGCGCTCGAGCTCAGGACTTCTAACGCGCATGATCCAGACGCCGGCGCAGACCAGAATGAAAGCGAACAATGTTCCAATGCTGGTCATTTCACCGGTGACATCGGCGGGCACGAATGCGGCCAGGGCGCCGGTGAAAACGAAAAAGAGCATATTCGATTTCCAAGGCGTCCGATAACGCGGATGCACTTCCGAGAAAACTCCGGGCACAAGTCCGTCGCGGCTCATGGAAAAGAACACGCGAGATTGGCCTAACAACATCACCAGAATGACCGACGAGAACCCAAGGAGGATTGCGATTGTGACAGCACGTGAGAGCCATTCGAACCCATGCATGTATTTGCTGATCGCGAAGGCGACCGACGCTTCGCGGCCGGCGGCGCGAAAATCTTCGACCGTCGCGACGCCGCTAAGGACGTAGGAAAACAGGATGTAAAGAATCGTACAAAAGACTAACGAACCGAGAATCCCGATTGGCATGTCGCGCTTGGGATTGCGCGCTTCCTGCGCGGCGGTCGAAACGGCGTCGAACCCGATGTAAGCGAAAAACACGACGCCGGCGGCGCCGAGGATCCCGAGAATCCCGCCATAGTTATGCGTTATCCCTTGCGCAGTAACGTGAGTAGTCGCCGGCGGAATGAACGGTGTGTGGTTAACCGGATTTATAAATTGCCAACCGATCCCGATGAAGAGCAGCACAATCGCAACTTTCAAAATAACGATTAGTCCGTTCACGAAGGCCGATTCTTTCGTGCCGCGGATCAGCAACAAACTAAGGAGAAACAAGATAAGGAGTGCCGGCACGTTCATCATCCCGTGAACGCCGCCGGGATCGTGCTCGAACGGTGAATGAGTCCATTGATAGGGAATCGCAAGATTGAACCAGCTTAGAACGCGGTTCGCGTATTCACTCCACGCATCCGACACCGTGGCCGCTGCGACGGCGTATTCGAGAATCAGATCCCAACCGATAATCCAGGCGACGAGCTCTCCCATCGTCGCATACGAATAAGTGTAGGCGCTTCCGGCGACCGGAATCATTGAGGCGAACTCGGCGTAACACAGACCAGCGAACGCGCAGCCAATTCCGGCGACAACGAACGCGAGCACGACCGACGGACCTGCTCGGTCGGCGATCGCGGCGGCGGTCCGCACAAACAGACCGGCGCCGATAATTCCGCCGATGCCGAGCGCCATCAGATTCACCCAGCCTAACGAACGCTTGAGGGTATGTTCGCCGACCTCTCCGGCTTCAGCCATCAGCTTATCGAGCGGCTTTCTCTTAAATAGATTTGCCATGTTAGGCTCCTGTTATCGGATTCTTTAGTCGGCGCGGTCCGCCCTTGATTCAGACGAAGGTTTTCCAAAAACCTTCCAAAGAAAATAAATAGGCACGCCAGTCAGCACGATCATGAGACCGGGCCAGGTCTGCGCTGTTTGATAAACGAAAAGCACAAACAGAATTACTGAGGCGCCGATTATATAAAGCGCCGGAACGATCGGATAACCAAACGCCCGATAAGGACGTTCGACGTCCGGTCGTTTCTTTCGCAGGACGAAAATGCCCAAGATCGTGAGAATGTAAAAAATGAGCGCTGCCGAGATCACGTAGGTCAAGAGATCGTTGTAAAGGCTGCCATATGTCGGCGCGCCGGTCGTTTTATCTGTGCCGGTAACAACCCGCGGTAACACGAGGAAGGCGGCCCAGATTCCCTGAATGATCAGTCCCCCCGCGGGCACATGTTTCTGGTTCAGAGTTCCCGAAGAACGGAAGAACAAACCATCCCGCGCCATCGCCCAATAGGCGCGCGCCCCGGCGAGGATGAGGCCGTTGTTGCAGCCGAAGGTCGAAACCATGATCGCGGCCGCCATGATTCTCGCACCCAATCCCGGGAAAATAATATCCGCGGTGGCAGAGGCGACGCGGTCGTTAGACACACTTTGAATCGTGGTCAGGGGCAGCGTCACCAAATATGCGACGTTGGCCAAGAGATAGAGCGCGATCACGAGAAACGTTCCTAGCGCGAGTGAAAGCGGAATGTTTCGCCGAGGATCTTTCACTTCGCCAGCCGTGAAAGTGATGTTGTTCCAGGCGTCGGCTGAAAACAGCGAATTGGTTTGGGCCACACAGATGCCGACGAAGAGTCCGAACGCGGTCGCCGCCGTCAATCCGCGTCCCACACCCTCGAGATCTCCTCGCGGCGTCCACAGGTCGCCGAAATTCCCGGATGCCGCCACCGCGTTATAGCCGACGATCACTCCGAGCAAAATCAGAGCAACGAGCGCGCCGGTTTTTGCCGAGGTAAAAACGTTCTGGACAATTTTCCCCAAACGCAGCCCGCGCGTATTCATCCAGGTAAGGAACGCAATTAGAATCACCCCGACCAGCTGCGCGCTGGACAGGGAAATTGCGTAGCCGGAAGAAATAGGAATCGGCGCAATTAGATAATTTTTTTCCGAAATCGCCGGCCAGAACACGCCGAAATATTTCGCGAAGCCGACCGCTACAGCCGCGATTGTTCCGGTCTGAATTACCAGAAATAAAGTCCAGCCGTACAGAAATCCCCATAGCGGTGAGAACGCTTCGCGCAGATAGACATATTGTCCGCCCGCTTGCGGCATCATGGCCGCCAGCTCGCCGTAGGAAAGCGCGGCCATCACGGTGAGAAGACCGGTGACGATCCAAACCACCAAGAGCCAACCGGGAGCGCCGACTTCTCGCGCAATGTCGGCCGAGACGATGAAAATGCCGGAGCCGATCATGGATCCGGCCACCAGCATGGTGGAATCGAGCAGACCGAGTCCCCGGACAAATTTTTGATCGGCAGCAGGCGGCGAAGTCGTCGAGGTTTCCACGGTTCTTAACGTGCTCGGAGTCGGCGAGAGTTAATCTTACCGGACGGAATCGGGCAACGCCAAAAGCAGTGTAGTCATAAATTTACGCGACCGGCAGCAGAATTCGTTTCCGCATATTGGGAAAGGTGTTATTCTCGGGCCCGTGATTTCCAGGGGCCGACTTTTTTCGGGCGGAGCGCGAGTCATTTTGCCGATCTTGTGCGCAATCGGCTTTTCCAGTCCGTTGGCGGCGAAGGAATCTTCCCATTCTACTCCCCCTGCCGTCGGGCAAAGCGGGCAATTCGAAGCGCTCCCCCTGATTCGCTCAAATCAAAATCACTTGCTCGTCCATGCCTTCATTAACGGCAAACCGGCACTGCTAATCGTCGACAGCGGATCACCCGGTACTGTAATCGCTTCCAAGCGGCGAAGTCATTTTGGAGTCAATGAAGTTCCCGTCGATTCCAAGTATCCTGCCCGCGTTCGGGTGAACGGTTCGTATAGTACCTTGGTAATGGCTCACACGCTCCGCCTTGGCGGATTGACCGTCGGCGACGTGCCGGCGATTTCCGCTGATCTCAGTGGCCCTCGCCACGCTGCGCGTCGTCTGCGCGAGCAACAGGCTGACGGAATACTCGGGACCGACGTTCTGTTTGCCAGTAGAGCGGTATTGGATTGCCAGCGGCAGCTCCTAATCTTGAACATGCAACCAGACTTGCCGTCTGCCGTGCCCGGTCTCGACTTCCGCGGCTTTCAAAAAGTGCCGATATTCGTGACCGAAGGCTTCAATCTGTATGTCAACGGTTTGGTGAACGGTTCGCAAGCGCGACTGATGGTCGACACGGGTGCATTCGCCACCCTTTTGCATAAACCGTTCGTCAGGCACCTGCGCATTCCGACCGAACAAACCAATTTCGCGTCGGCTGCGATCAATCTCAGGCAAGAGGGACTTGATGTGGCGCGGATCCGGAAAATGTCGGTCGGCATGGTCGACATTGGCCGGAACGATGTTGGGGTGGTGGATTTGGGCGGAATTCTGCATGAAGACTTGCAACTGTCACCGCCGGCAGTCGGCCTGCTCGGGGCCGAGATCCTGAATCGGCATCACGGGATTATCGACTTCGGGACGCGCACGCTTTATCTGAAGAAGACGTAGTCGATTTCCGGGTTACCCGAATCGCGGTCAGGTTGCAGTTGAGATTGTTATTTTTCAACAGAAGCGGTTGTCATCTCTGCGCTAATATGCAACCATTCAGTTGCATATCTACCCAGCTGTGGACGCCGTTTTCAAAGCTTTGGCCGACCCCAGCCGGCGCGCTTTGTTGGACCAGCTTTTCCGAAATAATGGCCAAACCCTAAACGAGCTTTGCCGCCATTTAGACATGACCCGTCAGGGTATCAGCAAACATCTAAATTTGCTGATCAGGGCTGAATTGGTGGTGCCGCTCTGGAGTGGTCGCGAGAAGCTTCATTATTTAAATCCCGCGCCCCTCAAACAAATCTCCGAGCGCTGGCTCGACAGGCATAAGGCGGCCTGCCTCCGCGCTTTCAACGATCTCACCCGCGGCTTGGATGAATTGGGCCCGCCGGGCGAGTAAGTCTCACTCGACGTCGATTTCGCGGACACCCTTTTGCTGACGAACGGCCTCGACTTGATTGCGAATCACGTCGGCAAGTCCGAGGTGGCGCGGGACACCCTCGATTCTGACTAACGGCGACGACGCATCGGAGGTATTGAGCTGAAGGTTCTCAATCCCGCAGAGTCGATAGAGGAAAGGTTGCTGACGCTCGATGTCCTTTACTCGATAAAACTCGAGTGTGTCGGTCACTTTGCTCAGAACTCCCTCGCTTGTTTTCAATCGTTCGTTGGTGACCTCGTAAATCGTGCATTTCGTTTGGAGATAACGCTTGCTGGCGATAAAGATTGGCAAGGCGAGAAGCAGCAAAATGGACGGACTAAACTTTTGGATTTCGGGCGACGAATTGCGCCACAGCAGGCTGAAAATGATCACGACCGCCGCGGCCACCAGAAGCTGGAGCAGAAAGAAGCCCAGGTTCTTCCACTGGGAAACGCTGCCGCGCCACACCCTTTCCTCCGCCATCACGACGTTTTAACCTCATGCCCGAAATCAAACAAGCATTCGTGCTGGGGGCCGGACTCGGGACCCGGTTGCGTCCGCTCACTGAGGAACTGCCGAAGCCGCTGGTGCCGATTTGTCAGAAGCCGCTCATCACCTTCGCGTTCGACCATTTGATCGATGCCGGCGTCCAGAAATTTTTTGTTAACACGCATCGGTTGCCCGAGAAGTTCGCTCAGGCATTCCCGAACAATCGTTACCAAGAGACCGAATTGCACTTCGTCAACGAACCGGTCCTGCTCGAGACCGGCGGCGGCATTAAGAACATTGAAACGCGACTCGGCCACGATCCGTTCATTACCTATAGCGGCGACGTCTTGACCGACGTCCCGTTACAACCGCTCATCGAAGAACATTTCAAGCGCGGCAACGACGTCACTCTCGGGCTACGCCAAACCGGTTTGAGCTCCGCGATCGCTTTTCGTGACGGGCGCGTTGTCGATATTTCAAATCGCTACGGTTTTCCGGGCGAATTCGACTTTGCCAACATCGCGATTTGGAACCGAACGGTTTTTGAGCGTCTTCCACTCGCGAAAAAGATTTCGTTCATTCCAATTTTGGGAGATTGGATTTCGCAGGGCGGCAAAATCGGCGGGGTCGTGCTCGATACCGGAAAGTGGTACAACCTCGGATCGCGCGCCGAGTACTTTGACGTCCACCGTGCGATCCTCGGAGGCTGGCGACTCGTTTACGTGAGAGATTTGGATTGGACTGCGCAAATCCATCCGAGCGCCGTGGTCGATTCAGAGGCAACGATTCGAGGTTGTACGGTAGTCGGCCGCGACTGCCGCGTTGGCGCTGGCGCATTGGTGGAGGACACCATCCTCTGGCCGGGTTCACAAATTGCTTCCAATGCCGAGCTGTTTGGTTGTATTGTCCGCGCCCGAAAAACTGTCACTGGCAGTCATCTCAACGTTGACATTTGATCCATGAAAACCGAGCTGCTTCTCCGCCAGACGCGCCTCCATTTTCCGCGGTTCGACGTCGATGAAATAAAAATCACGCCGATCGAAAAAGGCGGCTCCGATCGAAAGTTCTACCGCGTTCGCTGCTCGTCCGAACAGTCTCTGATTTTGGTAAAGTATAATCGGGATCGCGAGGAGAACCGGCATTACGTGGAGATCGCGCAATTTCTGGAGGAGCATGAGATCCGCGCGCCGCGGGTTTATCATCACGATCCGGACGAAGGATTGATCTGGCTGGAGGACCTGGGAGAAAGCGATCTGTTTAGTTCTCGCACCGAGTCATGGCTGGTAAGACGGGCGTTTTACGAATCGGCCTTGGACGAAGTTCGGAAACTTCATCAACTACCGGAACCGGTTTGCATTGAAATGCGGCAACATTTACCGGCCGAGTTCAACGCCGCCCTTTATCTTTGGGAACAAAGTTACTTTTTTGAAAATTGCCTCGGCCGTTATTTCAAAGTCGATCCGCCGGCGATCGAAAATCTGGCGGCTTCTCCGATTCTGCAACGGATCGCCGAGGACCTCGCGCAGCGTCCCCGAGTTTTAGTCCATCGCGATTTTCAGTCGCAGAACATTTTGATGCGCAACGGACAGGCTCACCTGATCGATTTTCAGGGAATGCGTCCTGGTTTGGCCCAGTACGATCTCG
>DATINV010000041.1:0-6685 GCA_035473775.1 Chthoniobacterales bacterium | reverse complement strand
AAACCGCCGCGGCGACTTCGCCGATCACGTTCCAATCGGCCGCGCCGGAATACCTCTGCGCACGCGTCCGGCCGTGCACGGTCAACGCGCTGATTCCGCAGTCTTCGAGAACTGTGGCGATGCGAACAGCGTTTATGGAATCTGCGTCCCAACCGATTCGAATTTTCGCCGTCGCCGGCAGAGGGGCAATCGCGCGGGCGACTGAAACCGCCACGTTGGCGAGGGTTGGACAGTCTTTGAGCAGAGCCGAGCCGCCGTTCTTGCAAACGATTTTGTTGACCGGGCAACCAAAGTTCAAATCGACAAAGTCCGGCCTGACCCAATCAATCACCTGTTTGGCAGCCTCCGCCATGTGATCGGCATCGGCGCCAAAAAGTTGAACGCCAATCGGTCGTTCGACCTGGTCGAAATCGAGATACTCGAGAGTGCGTTCGTTACGCCGAAAGATTCCTTCGGCGGACACGAACTCAGTAGTCAGCACGTCCGCGCCGTATTCTTTGCAAAGCTGTCGGAAAATCTTGTCCGACACGCCCGCCATTGGCGCGAGGAAAAGCGGAAACTGATTTTGAAACCAGGGTAAGGTCATAACCGGAGGCCTATTCTCTCACAAGATCGCGATTTTTGTAGTCGCGTCATACCACTAAGGTAGATCGAGCTCTCCGAGCTCGATGAACGCGCTGCGGAGAGCGCGTTCCACCTATGCGGCGCTTTTGAGCAGCTGGGCCACTTCGTTCTGGACCGACTCGAGCTCGTCGAGCCTCAGGCCCGGGTCGGGCACGATGAAAACGTCGCCTGTCTCCCCATGCTCATATACTAAGAGGCGGCCTTTTTCGGCGTTTTCAGTCTTGATCTGTTTGAGAACCCGTTTGCGTTCGAGCATCGCCGCTAGAACGTAACAGGCATTAGCCGGCGGATTCTCGGATGCGATCAGGCGCCGGAACAGTTGTTCGGCGTTTTCCTTTCCCAGCGGCTCTGGAGTTTCTGGCACCGGTTCGTAGCGCGTTTTCCAAAATGAAAATGGCTGGATATTTTCGTTTCGTTTGGACCAGCCTTCCTCGCTCAGATCTTCGCGCCGAAAACCTTCGGCATCACGAAAGAGCAAGGTGTAGAAATACTCGCCCGCTTCGAACGGCCGCTGGGTTGCGGCGCAGGTATCGGCTCGGGTCTTGATCGCCCAGTCGTTGGGGAGCGGATTCATCGTGCGAATATACGCCGCACGGCAGCGAGTTGAAAGCGCGGCGCCTCGCGATTGGTTGCACGTAAATAAAGCAGATAGAGCCCGATGATCGTGAAAACCAGGTTCGGCGCCCAGGCCGCGACAATCGGCGAGATGCGATCGCCCTCGCCGAGCGCGAGAAAAAGGTGAGTCATAAAATTCATCGAGAAAACAAGGACCATTGCGCTGGCCACGCTAGCCAGCACGCCGCGGCGGGAAAAACCGATTCCGAGCGGCGCGGCGATGCAAACAACCACCAAGCAAGTCCAGGGCAAGGCGATTCGATAATGCAAATGGGTGCGAAACGGCGCGAGCAGGGCAATCGGGAAATCGGAATTGAAGTGCAGATACTGGCGCAACTCGGGAAAGCTTAGGTATTCCGCACGCTCGTTAGCACTTCCAAGACGAAATGGCGTTTCGCTCCAATGCTCGACCTTGAGCGAGGGCAACATTTTTTCGTCGGTGATATTTCCAGCGTTGTCGTAGTGGACCACTTTCACTTCCTCGAGGTCCCACGTTTTCGTTTTGGAGTCGTAGATCGCCCGCGCTGCCAAGTAATTCTCAATAATGTTGTCGTTAGCGTCCTGCTGCAGGACCTGGACGTTGTTGAAGAGATCGTGACCGGGCCGAAAACTTTGGATGAACCAGGTCCTCAGATCGGTGCGATTGCGAAAAATCTGTCCCTGAATGCTGAACTGATGGGCGCGGGCGGTGGCGACAAAATTCTTCTTCGCCATTTCGGCGTGTGGCGCGAGTGAATAATTGAGCGCCAAACTGGCCGCGACCGTGAGCAAACCCATCCCAATGAGCGGCGCCAACAGGCGCGGGATGCTGATGCCGGCGGTCAACATCGAGACGATTTCGTTGGAGCGCGACATTCGTCCGAGCACAAACAGTAACGCTAGCAACAGAGACACCGGCAGCAGAATAATGAAAACCTCCGGGACCTGGGTCAGGTAGTAGCGCACGGTCAGCATGAAGCCGAAATGCTCGTCGATGAAAGTCGAGATGTTGTCGCTTACGTCGAAGATCAGCCAGATTGAGAGAAAACCGGCGATGCAATAGGTATAGACCTGCAAAAAATTGCGAATCACGTAACGATCGAGAAGGCGCATGAAGAAAATTTCAGATTTCAGATTTCAGATTTCAGATTTCGGATTTAGGATAGCACCCCTGCAGGCAAGTTTCAGCGCTGGAAAAGCTGATTTTTGGTCTGCGACCCCCCGCCACTATGATTGCGCTCAAAGATTCCCTCGGAACTGAGTTCGTTGAACGAGTTCGGACCATTTTTTCCGACAAAGGCCTGCTGTCGAAGGCCCAAAACTTCGAGTTCCGGCCCCAACAGCAGGAAATGGCTGTGGCGGTGGCCCGCTCACTCGAGGAAGATCGGCACCTGATCGTGGAGGCGGGCACCGGCGTCGGCAAATCGCTCGCTTATCTCGTTCCGGCGATCTTGTTCGCGCTGGAGCAGCACAAGAAAGCGATCATTTCGACCCACACCATCAATCTTCAGGAGCAGCTGCTCTATAAAGACATCCCAATCCTGAAAAAAGTTTTGCCGGTCGAGTTCGAAGCGGCGTTGATGAAAGGGCGGCAGAATTATGTTTGTCCCCGCCGGCTCGAACGCGCATTGCAGAGTTCGAAGGAACTTTTCACCGGGCCGGAAGAAAGCGAGCTCCAACGCATCGCCGAATGGGCCGCGAAAACGAAAGACGGGACATTGAGCGATTTGTCAATCGAGCCCGATCCGAAAGTTTGGGCGCAGGTTTGCAGCGAAGCGCACATTTGTACCCAGAAAACGTGCGGCCAGAATTCGCGCTGCTTTTACCAGCAAGCTCGAAAACGTTTGCTCGCCGCGGACCTGATCGTCCTGAATCACACGTTGCTTTTCATGTTGCTTGGCACACCCGACGAACAGGGCGCGCGTGAAAGTGGTTTTCTATTCCCAAACGATTTCATCATTTTCGATGAAGCTCATACCATCGAGCAGGTCGCCTCGAAACAGATCGGCATCGGCGTTTCGCAATACGGTTTGCGATCGGCGATCCAACGCCTCTACAACGCGCGCACCCGGAAAGGACTTTTCGCCGTCATGAGGGATGCCGAAGGTGTCCGGTTGGGCGCGGACTTGATTGACGAGGTCGAGAAATTTTTCGACGCAGTTGAGTCGAAATCGGATTTTCGGAAAGGTCGCGAATTTCGGGTCCGTGATATCGATCTTGTCCCGGACACAATCACCGGCCGGCTGGTCGCGCTTCAGGCGCGCATCGCCGAAGTGGTAAAGCGCGCGGACGACGAAATCATTAAAGCCGAGCTCCAGGAATTTGGCCGGCGAATCCGTGATGCCCGCGACGGGATCGCAATTTTTCTCGAGCAAGCCGCGCCGCAACACGTTTACTGGGTCGAGCGCACCGGCAAGACCGCGCAATTTCTTTCTCTCAACGCGGCGCCGGTCGATCTCGCGCCGCATCTCCGCCGGATGTTGTTTCGCGACAATTGCTGCTGTGTCATGACCAGCGCCACGCTTGCGGTCGGGCGCCCAGATCTGGCCTACTTCCGAGAACGGATCGGGGCCGACGAAGCCGAACCATTGCAGCTTGGCAGTCCGTTCGATTTTCAAAAGCAGATGAAGCTGTTTGTTGTGCGCAAAATGCCCGATCCACGCGACGCCGGTTACACCAAACAGCTGGAACACTGGATCGCGCACTTTGTGGAAAAAACCGACGGCGCGGCGTTCGTGTTGTTTACCAGCTATCGCGACATGCAAAAGGTCGCCGGTGAGATGGAGAAATTTTTTGCGGACAATAAAATGAATTTATTGGTGCAGGGTGGGGGAGCGCCGCGGACCAAATTGCTCGAACAATTCAAATCAACGCCGCGAAGCGTTCTCTTCGGCACTGACAGTTTTTGGAGCGGGGTCGATGTTCCGGGCGAAGCGCTTGCCAACGTGATCATCACGCGACTGCCGTTCGCCGTTCCGGATACGCCGTTGATCGAAGCCAAGCTCGAATTGATTCAAGCGCGTGGTGGCGATGCGTTCACTGAATATTCATTGCCGGAAGCGATCCTGAAACTTCGCCAAGGCGTTGGCCGTCTCATTCGGACGACGAGTGATCGCGGCATCGTTGTCATTCTGGACAATCGGATTGTAACTCGTCCCTACGGCCGGGCCTTCATGCAAGCGCTGCCGAAGTGTCCGGTCGAAATTGTTTGAATCTTCCCAACCACTCAACGTCTCAACTAGGTAAATTTCGTATCTTTAGAACGACCCCCAGTCTAGTTTTTCCTCGCGTGAAACTTGCTTAATATTTGCCGTTCGATCAGCCCTAAAACCCAATTCCATACTCAAACCTGACGCTTTATGTCGTATCGTAAGTTTGCCGCCGTCGCTGCTCTGTTTGTTGCTTCTGCCGTCTCTCTCGTATCCAGCTTCAAGTTGTATGCGGACTCTACGGGAGCGGCCGACCAATCCCAGTCTGTCGTCCAGATGGGTTCCCAAGCGGCGCCAGACACTCATCACGATCTTTCGCCGCCTCTTCGCACTTTGCCACCAGCCCCTCGTCAGCCAGGTTTCATGATCCGCGATCATGAAAGATTGCCGCGCCCCCCAAGTCGCTTCACGAGCGATCCGGTTCTGCAACGGCAAGTCGCGACGGCAGCCGCGCCGTCTCCTACCGCTAATTTCGATGGCATTGGTAATGGCGTTGCCGGGTTCACGGTCAATTCCGCGCCGCCGGACACCAACGGCGACGTTGGTCCGAATCATTACGTCCAGATCGTTAACACCGATTTCGCCGTATATAATAAGAGCACCGGCGCAGTTATTTATGGTCCGGTGCCGATCAACACGCTTTGGAGCGGATTCGGCGGCGGTTGCCAATCCAACAACGATGGCGACCCGGTGGTGGTTTACGATCGAATCGCCAACCGTTGGGTAATCTCGCAGTTTTCGGTCAGCACCACGCCATTTCTCCAGTGCGTGGCGGTGTCGCAAACCAACGATCCCACCGGATCGTATTATCGTTATTCCTTCAGCTACGGGAACAGCGATTTCCCGGACTACCCCAAGATGGGTGTGTGGCCGGATGCTTACTACACGTCGTTCAACATTTTTGGCAACGGCGGTAACACTTTCTCAGGCGCTCGAGTTTGCGCGTATGATCGTTCGAAAATGCTGCTGGGACAGACGGCCACTCAGCAGTGCTTTAATACCAGCACGACATATGGCGGCATTTTGCCTTCTCATCTAACCGGCGCAACGCTGCCTCCGTCCGGTGCGCCAAACTACGTGGTCGGATTAGGTGCCACTAACAGCACGCTCGCGTTCTGGAAGTTCCACGTCGACTGGACTACGCCGGCTAATTCCACTTTCACCGGACCAACTGCACTGTCCGTGGCGTCCTACACTGAAGCGTGCGGCACGAGCGGAACATGTATTCCGCAGTCCGGAACAACCCAGAAATTGGATTCGTTGTCAGATCGTCTGATGTACCGACTCGCCTATCGCAACTTCGGCGATCACGAGTCGTTGGTCGTTAACCACAGCATAACTGCTGGCTCCAGCGTCGGCATTCGTTGGTACGAACTGCGCACGCCCGGCACTACGCCAACCGTTTTCCAACAAGGCACGTATGCGCCCGATTCCAGTTATCGCTGGATGGGCAGTATCGCGATGGACCAATCTGGCAACATGGCGCTCGGTTACAGCACATCGAGCAGTAGTCTCCATCCGCAGATTAATTACACTGGCCGACTCTCCACCAGCCCAGCCGGAGTTATGGATCAGGGCGAAGGAACGATCATCAACGGCGCGGGTTCGCAGACTGGCCAGAGTCTTTCTCGCTGGGGCGATTACAGCGCGATGAGCGTCGACCCGTCAGACGATTGCACTTTCTGGTATACCAACGAGTACATCCCGAGCAACGGCGCCTTTAACTGGAGAACACGGATCGGCTCGTTCAAGTTCAGTACTTGCGGCGGCGGCTCACCGACACCGACACCTACCCCCACTCCAACTCCGACAGTGGCTCCGAGCCCAACACCGACGCCGACTCCTAGACCTTCAGTCACCCCGACGCCGACACCCAGCCCCACGCCAATTATACCGTCACCGACTCCGACGGCGACCCCAACGCCAACGCCGACTCCAACTCCGACACCGCGTCCTTCAGCGACTCCAACGCCAACCCCAACTCCGACGCCGCCCACTCAGTTGATCGTTAATGGTGGGTTCGAACGCACGATTTCGCCTTGGGTGATGTCCGGTTCAGGCGCCTTCTATAATGGTAACGGCACCTACCCACATAGTGGCACTGGCTACACGATCTACGGGGTCAATAACAACGTCACGGGCCAGACTTATCAAACGATTAGCATTCCTAGCACAGCAACTGGCAATCTTACTTTCTGGTTCAACTGCAGCTCGGATGAATCTACCACCACTGCTTACGACTTCCTCTATGTCGAAGT
>DATINV010000040.1:0-35419 GCA_035473775.1 Chthoniobacterales bacterium | reverse complement strand
GACGAAGATCATTTCCCAAAACTTGCGCGGAGTTTTTCTTTCTTCGTTTCGCAATCTTCCTGCAAACGTTTGATTTCGGACGTCAGCTGTTTCTGAAGCGATTCGATCTCCTCGAATTTTCCGGCCGCTTGCGCCTTGGCGATTTCGCCCTTGAGGAAAAGCTCTTTCTCGGCCATCCGAGCTTTGAATTGGGAATCGATCTCGGCGAGCTGCTTCTTTTGGTCGTCGGTCAGGGTGACGGTTGGCTGATCTTTCGCCAGTTTTTCCATTGCCAACTCGTAGGCTGATTTCACGCTTCAAGTTCCCGCGTTGCGTTTGCCAAATCAATTCCTAAGTTAAGCGCTTGAATTCGGAACAGATCAAACTTCTTAGCACCGATTTTGATGGCACCATGGTCTCGCGCCTGAGCGAACCGATGCTCGACCCCGGATGCATGGAGCTCATCCGCGACTTGCAAAAAACAGGTGCAATTTGGGCGATCAATACCGGGCGCTCGGTCGATTTGCTCGAATCGGGCCTCACCGATTTCGAATTTCCAATTCGGCCGGACTTCATTCTGACAACTGAACGCGAAGTTTTTCGCCCGGGCACAAACGGAAACAAGTGGGAGCCGTTCGGCGATTGGAACGAGCGGTGCGCGCGTGATCACGCCGAGTTATTTTCTTCGACGCAGTCGACCCTGGCCGAGGTTGTTGATTTTGTGACCCAAAAAACCAAGGCCCAACTCCTTTACGATAGCGAAGGGCTCGAAGGTTTGCGGGCGGAAGACGAGCATGAGATGGATCGGATCGTAAATTTCATCGAGCAAGCGCGCGATCCCGAATCGAAATTCCATTACCAGCGCAACACCATCTTCATGCGGTTCTGTCACGCCGATTATCACAAAGGCGCAGCGCTGGGGGAGCTGGCGCGCCTGATCGACGTCCCGCGCGAAAACATTTTCACAGCGGGCGATCACCACAACGATATCTCAATGTTAAATGGCGACGTCGCGGCAATGCCGGCTTGTCCGGGCAATGCAATTCATGAAGTGAAGTCGGCAGTGAGGAATGCCGGCGGTTACGTCGCCCGGCGCAGCCACGGCGCGGGCGTGCGCGAAGCATTGGAGTTTTTCCTAAATGGAAAAACTCCGAGTTAGCGAGTTAATGATTTAGAGATTCACCGGCAGACCCGCGCATCGACGCATTCTTCGGGAGTCGGCGCTCCGACATATAATTCGCTAACTCACTAAATCGTTAAATTGCTATCGCTCGGCGATAGCAAGAGCCATCGGCGCGTCGGCTTCGACTTTTCCGGCAAAACGGTTCGTCATGTAAGTGAGAAGTAGCACCCAAAACGAAAGCGCCAGGGTGAAAAGAGGAAACTGCAGAGCGAGCGGCAAGGAATAAATGATCCCCATCAATGGAATCCAGACCGCCCAGGTCGCGAGCAATGTCGGAATAATTTTGTCGCGATAATGTCGCCAGGTGAAGAGATCGCGCACGGGCCTTAGCGAAATTCCGTTGTTTTTCCATTCGTAGGTTAAAACACCGAACGGCGCCGCGAAGAAAACGTTGTAACCGAACTGGTCGATCAAGATTTTTCCGAGCACCACCGGCGCCGTCGCGACGTCGCCCAGCCAATGCGCTTCCGCTCGGTAGAGAAGATCCACCAGCGATCCGTCAAATCCCCAAACTGGGATCGTGAATGCGAGATTGCGCAGATTTCCCAAGTGCGGGCGACCACGCTGGAAAAACAAAATCAGAAATGCTTCCGGGATCAGCGCACCGGCGGCAACCGACGCCAAAATGACGAACGGCACTCCGTGCGCGCGTTTGAATTCGGCAAAATCGCGAAGCGCGCGAGCAGTCGCGGGATTTGTGTAGTAAGCAACCGCCAGCGCAAGCATGAGCGCTTGAATGATCAGCGCCGGCTTCGCATTGGCCCGCGCCGCCTCCCAACCTATCGTGAGCGGCGTTTGTGGTTTTGCCATCGCCGCGATTCTAATGATCAGCCGAAACGGCGAATCACCATTTCACGCTGGCGTTTGGACCGGTGCCTACACCGGGTTGAAGCCGGCTTTCTTCCGTACTCTTAACTTCTCCCGGCACTCTTTCTCCGCTCGAGGTGGTAGCAGTGTCGGTGGAAGCGCAACCGCCTAAGGCGCATACGGCAGCAATCAGGATGGCTAATATCGAGATGTATTTCATCAACGAAGCGAAAACCTAAAGTGACGAGTGACCTGTGACAAGTGACAAGACGTCAGAATCCCTGACACGAATTGCACCAATTCGTACGAATCTCTGACCGATTGGCGCTTCGCCGTGAATCCCCTTTTTGGGTGAATTAGTGAAATTCGTGTCTATCTAGTAACTTCCAAAGTGCCCCAGGAAGTAAAGACTGACATTAAATCCCTCCAGTTCGACGAGTTGGAGAGAATCGTCGAGCAGCTCGGCCAACCGACTTACCGGGCCCAGCAGCTCGCCGATTGGCTCTATCAAAAGCGCGTCCAATCGTTTGACGAAATGACGGACTTGCCGCGCGAGTTCCGCGCAAAGCTGGCCGAACAATTTACCTTCAGCAAAATCAATGTCGTCCGCGTGCTCGGTTCCAAGGACACAACGCGCAAGTTTCTGTTTCGATTGGCCGACGATAGCCTCATCGAAACCGTTTTGATCCCGGCTTCGCCGGCGCTTTATGGATCACGCTCTGACCGGCGAACCGTTTGTGTTTCGACTCAGGTCGGATGCGCTTACGGCTGCAAATTTTGCGCAAGCGGGCTGGACGGTTTCTCGCGCAATCTGCGCCCGAATGAAATTGTCGATCAAATCATCGCAATCGAGCGCGAGACCGGCGAACGGATAGATAACATCGTCTTCATGGGAATGGGCGAACCGTTGGCAAATCTGGACAACGTCATATCTGCGATCCGAATCATTAACGCGCCGTGGGGCCTGGGAATCGGAGCCAGGCACATCACCCTCTCCACCAGCGGTTTAGCGCCGCAGATCCGCAAATTGGCCGACGAGCAACTTCAAGTCCGCCTTGCCATTTCGTTGCACGGAGCAACAGACGAAGTGCGCAACCAAATCATGCCGGTTAATCGCCGTTACAACTTGGAAACACTCCTGGCCGCCTGCGATTATTATGCCCAGCACAAGAAGCAGCGCCTGACCTTTGAATACATTTTAATCGAGGACGTCAATGATAGCCCCGATCAGGCGCGTCGTTTGAGCCGGGTAGCGCGCCGGTTGGGAGCAAAAGTAAACTTAATTCCCTACAACACCGTTCACGGACTTAAATGGTCGCGCCCCCCAGCAGAACAACAGGAACAATTTCTTTCCATCCTGCGGCAGGCAGGAGTCGCGGCCACGCTTCGGCGAGAAAAAGGACACGACATCGACGCGGCCTGTGGGCAATTACGTTTGCAAACCAAACGGGAGGCAGAAGTTCGATAGGGCGACACTCCGATGATCAGTCATTTTCTTTGAATGCTTTAAACGGCTCGACAGAGTCTCGCCCCACCACAAAACTTTTTGCGCCCATCTTCAAGCTGGTTTTTAGTTCTATCATGTCCGACTTCGATCGGGAACGGGACGGGATTTGGGATGAGTATGATTGGGAGCGGTTTCTTCAGCAGCAGGACCAGCGGACCGAGAAATACATGGAGCTGCTCGAAAAGTACATCGACGATCCGAACCGGGACGAAATCATCGCGCGGGAAATGGGCTGGACCGCGACATCCGGAGCGGAGGATTGGAGTGCCGAAGTGGATGCGCTTCTGGACGAAGACTGGCGATCCCAAGATGACGAAGCTCCTGTCGAAGCCGACAAGCCCGGCGAAACCTTCGAGGACCACGTGCTCTATCGCGCGGCTTTCGCTTTAACCGTTTGGATCGACAAATTGTTCGATCAAAATGCCGCCCTCCAGAACGAGCCGGTGGCGATCAAGCTGGCAACCCACGCCGCCCTAGCCAGCGCGAAGCTTGCTGCCGCCTTGAGTGATGACGACGTCGATGAGCTCGGAATGACCATCGCCTATCTGAAGCGGGCTTTGAAGGCGATTACGATTTCGCTGGATTCGGCGGCCAAATTATTGTCCGAAAAGCTGATTGCGGGCCGCCAGTATTCCGTTCTCCAGCAACGACTTTTCCAGGTCCGGGACGGCATTATCACCCTAATGGGGGAATACCGCGGCGAATGGCGTCGCCGCTTCGGCTCCGAAGGTTACCGGAGTTGAATGAAATAGGCACCGCTTCCGTCTAAATATGCAAACGGAAACGACTCCGGCCCAAGCCGATGTGTCGGAACTAGACCTGGTCAAGAGGTGCCAGGCCGGTGATTCCGAGGCGTTCGACCAGCTGGTGACCCGTTACCGGACAAGGGTTTTCGCGATGATTTACAACATGGTCCATAACGAACAGGACGCCTGGGATCTGGCGCAGGATAGCTTTGTCAAAGCCTGGAAATCGATCGGGCGTTTTCGGGGCAAGTCATCGTTTTACACATGGATTTATCGCATCGTGATGAACGTGACGATTGACTGGCTACGAAAACGGCAGATCAAAGCTGGCGGTGCGGAGTTCGACGATTCGATCCAACTCAAAGAGATCGAGCCCGCGTCGAAAACCGTTCCGAAAGCGGACCCGCTTCCGCACCAGCAAATGGAACGAAGCGAAATCCGGGCCCGAATCGACAAGGCGATCGGGCAGCTATCGCCGGAACATCGCGCCGTAATTTTGATGAAAGAAATTGAAGAAATGCAATATCACGAGATTGCTGAGAGCCTCGGTTGCTCGATCGGGACCGTGATGTCGCGTCTGTTCTATGCCCGAAAGAAGTTACAAAATACCCTGAAGGACGTGTATGAAAACGTATGAAGAAAAGTGGACTGCCTGGCTCGACGGTCAGTTGAGCGGCAGGGAACTGATTGAATTCGAGTCGTCGTTGCCAGATTTGGCAGCAGCCGAGGCCGAAAGGCGCGACGCCCACAAGCTCGGTGTGTTCTTGAAGAAGGAACTCGGAGCCCAGGCCCTGAACAACGAGGAGTTCTTCAGTCACCAACTTCGCGAACGCATCGCGCGCGAGACCGAAACTCAGACAGATGGCGGGTTCCGAACGAGTTGGTGGACCCTTCCGCGCCTGGTTTGGTCGGGAGCAACCGCGCTCGCACTGTTTCTTGTTTGCGCCGTCGCCATTATGCGCCAGCACGAACCCGGCGAGCAATCGGAGTATCTTACCCAGATTCTCAAAACGCAGGTTGATCCGGCGGCAAATCCGAATGCAACGGTCTCGATCTTCGAAATTAAGAACGACAACAAGGTAACGGTGCTGTGGACTGAGGGATTACAAACACTCCCAGCTGACTACGCCTCAAAATAAGACTATCCCGATGCTGAGGCCCCTGCTTATCGCCGTGGTGGTGATCTTGGCAGTGGGCGCGGTGTCGGCCGACGCGGCCCACGCGGTCTGGAGCGGATTGGTGATCGCCGAAAATGTCCCGCAGCCCGCGGCGATTCCGCCCGAGCTGACTAAATTTGAGCAAACGTTAAAGGATTTGTTCGGCTACAACCAGTTCGAGGTGATCGGCCAATCGGACAAGACGCTGAGAACCGGAGAGGAAGACTGGCTGGCTGTCAGCAAATATTTTTCGCTGCAGTGCGATGCTCGCGGTGAAAATGACTCGGGTTACAGTCTGAATCTGAAACTCTACAAAGAGAAAGACGTTCTGCTCGAAACTGACGCTAATCTGAGCCTAAGCAGCCCACTAGTCATTAAAGGACCGCAAGTTGGCAGCGGTCAATTGCTTCTCGTTTTAGTGGTCAAAGACGACGAACGCGCGCAAGCCCATCGCCATCGCCGGGCACAGCCGGCAAACCCTATTACCGCCGGTTGGAATCGCTTGCGGCGTGCCGTCCACCGCGTTTTTCGTTGATCGCCAGCTACAAGTTGGACTGCAACGGGTCTTGCTCGGGCGTAATCAGGAGCCGCATTGGGATCATGGTGGATTCGTGGAACCCGTGTCGGCGGAAAAACTCCTGAGCCACGTTTTCGGGACGATCAGTCAACAACGTGATGCGAAGGAAATTCTTCTGACGCGCGAATTCGATTGCGTGCTTAAGTAACAGCGCTCCGTAACCGTGGCCTTGGTACTGTTTATGGACCACCAGATCTTCTAAGAGGACCACGAAACCGCCCTCGGCCGTGCTGATGGTGAAAAGAAGGTTGATCATCCCGACGATCATTCCGTCCCGCCGAAGCACGAATACGCGCCCGCGGCTCGGTTGTTCAAATATCAACCGCAAACCGCGGATTTGCTTGTCCTTGTCCGGGCGAAAATCGCTCTCCTGAGAGAAGAGGTCGCCGAGCATCTGGGACAACTCATCCAAATCAGCCTCGGTAGCCGGCTCAATGACGACTTTCTCGCTCACCGTTTGTGTCTGTTGCATTGCTTATTCCAGAAATTGCAGACTCTTGCAACTGGTGATTCGGACAGAAATCCGCCGTCTCACTCCGTTGACAATCCTCCATGCCATCCTAAGGTAACCGCTCTCAATTCGCTCCGGGCGAATTTTTGGTCTTATGAAACGCACGTATCAAGCTTCAAAAAGGACTCGCAAACGTCAGCACGGCTTTCGTGCGCGCATGCGAACCAAAGGCGGCCGTGCCACCCTTGCGCGACGCCGTCAGCGGGGCCGGAAACGTCTTTTGCCGAAGGGAGTCGAGCGTCACTACGCCCGGCATACCCAGGCGTAATTCTCCCCTCGACCGGTAAGCATATAGGACGTAGCGCCTAGGCCGTGCCATTGACAACAAGCCACCCCATGCTCTCGGTTTTCTTGATCCGGATCTGCCTTCGCGAAAAAGCGTCAAGACGATCGCTCCGCCGGCTCGATCCGATTACGTTTAGCTCAGCCGATGGCTGGGTGCTGGTCGCTCAGTAAGAGCGCAGTATTAACCAGGGCCACGTGCGAGAAGGCTTGCGGAAAATTTCCAAGTTGCCGCTTCAACGCCGGACTGTATTCCTCCGAAAGCAAACCAAGATCGTTGCGCACATCGAGCAGGCGTTCGAACAATTCGCAGGCTTCACTTTTTCGGCCGATGAGATGCAAACAGTTTGCCAGCCAAAATGAGCACGGCAGAAAAACACCCTCGCGCCCCGGCAAGCCGTCCACGTGTTCCTCCTCCGGTCGATAGCGCAGAACGAAACCGTCCCGCATGAGCTCGCGTTGAATCGCGTCCACCGTGCCGACAACCCGCGGATCTTCGGCCGGCAAAAACGAAATCAATGGCATGATTAGCATGCTCGCGTCCAATGCGTCTGCTCCGTAGTATTGGGTAAATGCGTTCTTCGAGGAGTTGAAGCCTCTCTCGCATACTTCGCGATGAATCTGTTCGCGAACTTTCCGCCAGCGACTGATGTCTTCCTCGGCGCCGCAATTGCAAGCCTCCGCTAATTTGATTGCGCGATCGAAGGCTAGCCAAGCCATCATTTTCGAATGAGTAAAGTGTTTCGGTTCGCCCCGAACTTCCCAAATACCGTGATCGGGTTTTTGCCAGTTTAATTCCAGAAATTTCATCAAACCTTGTTGGAGCGCCCAATCGGTCTCGTCATTTTCGATGCCTTCGATCTGCGCCCGATGCATCGCTGCCAGCACTTCACCGTAGACGTCCAGCTGAAATTGTTTCGACGCGGCGTTTCCGATTCGGACCGGCTTTGAATTTTCGTAGCCGTCCAGCCACGGGACCTCAAATTCCTCCAGCCGCCGTTCGCCGTGGACACCGTACATGATTTGCATCTGCGAGGGCATGCCGGCAATCGCGCGCAATAACCATTCTCGCCATTGCCTCGCTTCGTCCTTGAAGCCGGCGTTCATGAACGCGACGAGCGTGAACGTCGCATCCCGCAGCCAGCAGTAGCGGTAATCCCAGTTCCGGACTCCACCTATTTCTTCCGGTAACGAAGTGGTGGCGGCGGCGACGAGACCGCCAGTCGGCGCGTAAGTCAATCCCTTGAGAACAAGCAACGATCGCACGATCGCTTCCTCCCAGCGGGTTTTCCGTTCGCACTGCTTCGTCCAGCCCATCCAGAATTTTTCCGTGTCGCGCAGGGCGTGGTCAGCCGTAACCGGTTTCGGCGGTTCCCGATGCGATGCAAACCAGGTGAGAACAAAGGGAACCCGCTCGCCCTTTTTCACAGTGAATTCGGCAACGGTCGTCAAATCCTTCCCGCGAGTTTCGATCGGTGTTCGCAAAATTAAACCATTCGGCCCTGCGATCGCTTCCAATCCCCCATGCCGCTTGCGAACCCAGGGCACGACGTTTCCGTAGTCGAAGCGAATGATCAGCTCCATTTGCATGGCGACTTCGCCACGCCGTCCCTCGATGATTCGAACGATATCGGGGTTTTCTCCGCGCGGCGGCATGAAATCAATCAGGCGAACGACGCCACTGGCCGTTTCCAGGTCAGTTTCCAGAATTAGGGTGTCGCCCCGATATCGTCGCTCCAACTTCTGAACTTTTTCGCGCGGAGAAAATCGCCAACGGCCATTCTCCCGTTTGCCTAGCAACGAGGCAAAGCACGCACCCGAATCGAAGCGAGGAAAACACAACCAGTCCACGCAACCGTCGCGACTGACCAGGGCACAAGTCTGGGTATCGCTTAGAAACGCGTAATCTTCTATTTTCGCGCCGCCCTTGGCCATGCTCCAATAGATATCGATCTACCTTGATGTCGATCTTGCGCATGCCGGCGGATGTTTTCGCTCGCCGATTGCTGGAACAAAGCGCGGTTTCGTGCTACCGAATGCGCTACCAATTCCGCGCCCGGGAACGAAACTTCCCGGCTTCGAACTTTTGATTTAAGCACCGTTAGCTCAGCTGGTAGAGCAAGTGACTCTTAATCACTGGGTCGCAGGTTCGATCCCTGCACGGTGCAGAATTTTGCCGACGCGATTCGGCTAGTCGCACTCGCAAACAATCCGGAAACCCAAATCGTTACAGGAAAAGCTGGGCACGTTCGAACCACGCACAGTTGTTCGCAGACTACTGAACCGCGACTTCCAACTTCCGCCGCGATGAACGCGCTTGGCGCCAATGGTTGGTCCGCGCGGATTAATTTTCGGCCCGGAACGGTACGGTTCGTAATAATCCAGACACCATTCCCAAACATTCCCGGCCATGTCTTCGAGCCCGAATGGGCTGGCGCCGAGCGGAAAGGCACCCACCGGCGAGCTTTCCGTGTAGCCGCAATCAATTTCACGATCACTCCAAGCAAACACCGTGTTCCGGTCGGCGAAATTCGCCAGATCTCCGCGCCCATCCTGATTTCCCCAGGGAAATTTGCGGCCGTCGCTGCCTTTAGCGGCGTATTCCCATTCTGCTTCCGTCGGCAAGCGATACTTCCGACGTTCGCGTGTGCTCAGCCAGTTGCAGAACTTGATCGCATCCAGGCTGCTAACGTAGACGACCGGATGCTTGTCCCCTGCTGCCGGAGCCCGTTTGACGGCGTGAGCGCGGTCGAATTGCTCATAGTCCGCGTTGGTGACTAGATAACGAGAGATGTAAAAACGGCTGACCGTGACATGCGAAGTCGGGCGCTCGTTTGGAGTCGCGTCTTCGTCCTCGCTACCGATAGTAAATTCCGCTGATGGTACAAAGATCATCATTCCGCCTATTGAATTCGTGAAATTGTTATAGCGGGCACGCTCCAGATCCGCGTTGTATTCGAACTTCGCGGGTGCCGGCTTTTCCGGTGTCACCGCTTTGACTTCAATCTTTGGAGGTGGTGGCGACAGATCGGCCAACGCCTTTTCGTCAGCTTCTTCTAGAAAAAGGTCGACCAGATCTTCCGCCTCACCAGGCTCAAGGCCGAGATTCTCCGCCATGTCGATGAACGTGTCGCGCTGATCGTCGCTCATGCTCATGCTGTCGAGATTGCTCAAGCGGAGCATGCGCAGAAATTCTTCCTGAGGATTCCCAGAACTCGATTTGACCGGAAGTTCAGACAAATGTTCGGATGGCGACGGAGGAACGGCCCGCTTGGCGTTCTTTTGCTGCAGCGCATCTTCGATGAGGGTGGTGATTTCCAGCTCGGTCAAAGCGCGTTCAGTCCCGAACTGGATCAGATTCTTTTCTTCCTCGGCGGTCAGAACACCGCCAGTGAGCGCAAACTCAAGATATTTTTGAAGTTCGATCACGGCCGCTTCGTGGTACTGGGCGGCCAATTGTTCGTCGAGAGTCTTGCGGCGCTCCGGATCGAGAAGGTCCATGCGAGCTTCGGTCAAAAAGCGGGACGATTCTTCCAAGCCTGATCGAAGCAACTGGGCTAAAGGATTGCTAGGTTGATTCTTGAGCGGTAATTTCTTCTGCCACCAGCGCATCAGCTCGCGGCAATGCTCTTCAATCAACTCGTTGCTCGGATTGGCGTAGGGGTCGAGGCAAAGCCGTTCGTAGAAATTGTCCGATCGGTAATTATTCCACCCCTGCCACTTTCGCGGATCATCAGGCAGCGGAAGCGGAAAGGTGATGTCGCACTTTGTCATCGCCTAACTGACGGTGAGCTCGCCCAGGCCTGATGCTGCTTTCTCGATCTCCTGTGGAGCTAACCCAGTATTCCGGTCGATGGTGACCTGCGCATTGTTTCCAGCGGCTTCCACCTGCACTTCCAACACCTGATTGGCGTTGTACTGATAAGTAAGTCTTACCGGCGAACCCTTTGGCAAATAAGGGGGAAGCTGAATGTCGCAAACCCCGAGCGGAGTGCATTCACCCGGAACCGTGCTTTCACCTTCGACGACCTTAACCACGGCGCGTTGCATGTTTGCGTCGGCCGTGCCAAATGAATTTTTTATCACGGCGGGAATCGGCGTCATCTTGCGAATCATTGGAAAAACATATTCGTGGAGATGTTTTTCATCCCAAAGGACAACTCCCAGGGAATGTGAAGTGATGTCGGTAACTTCAATCAATCCACCGTCGAGTCCCGAAAATTGCTGCCGGACCGTGTCGCTGATCACTCTTTTCCCCGAAGCATCTTCCTCGTTCAACATCGAAAGCATGCCCTGGATCGCAGCACCGCGGGCAACGACTTCATCCGGGTTCAACTGGTCGACCATTGCAACCGAGGAAAAGCTCGAGATCATCGCGCGAATCATCGGCATGCGAGTCATGCCGCCGGCTAGAAGAACCTTGTCGACCTTGTTCCACTTCAATTTCGCTTCCTGCATCACCATTTCGCAGATCGTTTTGCACTTCTCGACCAGATGTCGGGTCCGGTTCTCGAACTCTTTGCGGGTCAAGGTCAGCTTTACGCTCTTGCCGCTATGGTGATAAACGATTGTCGTGCTATTGCGGCTCGAGAGCTGGACTTTCGCTGACAACGCGCGGTTGTGAAGGTCCTGATAGCTGTGCAAATCAAGCAATGGATTCTCGCCGTGCAGCCGGTCAAATTCTTCCGCGATCATGTTCACGATCACGTCGTCCCAGTCTTTTCCGCCAAGACGATGGTCGCCATTCGTTGCGATCATTTCGATCTTGTGATCGACAATGCGCATGATGGTGGTGTCGAACGTGCCGCCGCCGAGGTCGAACACGAAGACAGTCTGATTCTCGTCAAGTTTGTCGAGACCATAAGCAAGCGCGGCTGCGGTCGGCTCATTGATAATCTGAAGAACGTTCAATCCGGCAAGCCGCCCAGATGTGATCGTAGCCGTTCGCTCCGCGTCATTAAAGTAGGCCGGAACGGTGATGACCGCGTCGGTGACTGGTTGTTCGAGATATTTCTCGGCGTCGGCTTTTAATTTTTTGATGATCAGCGCCGAGAGTTCTTCCGCGGAATAGACTTTGGAGTTGAAGTCACGGTGAAACTGGTCCTTGGGTTTGCCAATTTCCCGCTTCACAAAATCGACAATTTTCTCAGGCTCGGCGACCGCATTATTTTTGGCCACCGTGCCGACGATTACATTGCTGCCGTCGAAGAAAATCACCGACGGAGTAATCCGTTCCGTTTCGGTGTTCGGAATAATTTGGGGTTTTCCGTA
Source organism: Chthoniobacterales bacterium (assembly GCA_035473775.1). Lineage (GTDB taxonomy): Bacteria > Verrucomicrobiota > Verrucomicrobiia > Chthoniobacterales > UBA10450 > AV40. The sequence continues at coordinate 23,399 of DATINV010000040.1, read as the reverse complement.
GTTATCAATGTGGGCGATAGCCGAAAATGTGGTTCCGAGATCGAGTCCAACTACTTTGCGGGTGCTCATGGGAAAATTGGAAATTGCTTTGGGCTAGACACACCGATCCTAGTGCAGTTTTCATGCCTCAGAACCGGTCGAATTATTCCAAAATCTCGGAATGAAATTCGGAAGGATCGCCTGGCTTAACCGAAGCGCTTCGCGATCACTTCTTCGGGGCGAATCAGCTTTCCGCGCCAGATGAACCCGCGCTTGACCCGCATGACAATGGTCCCGTCTTCTTCCGGGAAATCCGCCGGTTCGAAGCTAAGCACCCGATGACAGGCGCGATCGACCCTTTCCCGGGGCTCAATCTCATGGACCTCGAAGCGGTGAAGGATTTCAACGAGGGAATGAATCGCGTTCTCTAAATTATCGCGCCATTGGGACACGCGGCTGCGCTTGTCTTTCTCCTGAGACGCGCTCGAAAGCTGTTCGCATAATCCGTTGAGATGGTCGTAAAGATAAACCAGATCGTGAATAAACGGTTTCTGAAGGGATTCGTGGAGAAAATTGTCCCGGTATTTGAGGAGCTCAGTATGCAACGAATCGAACAGCTTCTGATTCACGCTTTCGGTATTGCGAATCAAACCGAGCTGTTCATCAATCTTGCAAAATTGTTTCTCAAACGCGGCGGCGCGCTCCGATTCAATTCGTGTGGCGAATTCATCAAGCCGGCTAAGCAGTTTGCTCTCTAGCCCGTGGACGACTTTGTCCACGACCGTTTCGCTCGGTTTTGTCGTTTCAACATTTATCGGCGCAATTGAACCGCTGTCCTCGATGATTGGCATCGAGGGCATAATCTTCTCCGCTTCGGCGCTCAGCTGTTGCATCGCCACCTTGAAATCTTGTTCTTCCTGAGCCGCTTGCTTGCTGGACATTTTACTTTTCAAAGTATTTCCGGATCGCTTCAACTAATCCGGCGATGTCGTGACGTCGCGCTTCGATATCGACTTTCAATCCGTTCTCTTGCGCGGTCTTGGATGTAATCGGTCCGATGCTTGCGACCTGCATCCCTTTTGGCCAAGGCAAACCCAGTCCGAGAAAATTTTCGACAGTCGACGAGCTGGTAAAAGTGATCAGATCGGCCCCCTCGTCCAAGAAACGGCGGCGCGCGCCGGTAACATCGCGCGTTTCCGGAACCGTTCGGTATGCAAATGCTTCATCGACAATCGCTCCCAGCCTCGACAACTCTTTGGGTAGCACGTCCCGCGCCCTTTCCGCGCGGGCCAGTAGGATTCGCAGGTTTTCGACCCCGCCCTGCTTGTGAAATTCCTTCACCACGGCCTCGGCCACGAACTGCTCGGGCTGAAGGTCGACGTGCACGTGGAAATCCCGCACTCGTTGCGCCGTCGTCGGTCCAATTGCGGCGATTTTCGCGGCCCCAAGTTCACGAGCGTCATCGTACAGTTTGAAAAACATTTCGAAAAACGCGTCGACACCGTTCGGGCTTGTAAACACGATCCAGTCGTAAACGTGCGCATCTTGGACGAGTTCAGCGAACTCCCGCAAATTGGTCGGCGGCTCGATCCGGATAGTTGGCAATTCAATAACGTCTCCGCCCAGCGCACGAAGCTGACTTGAGAGAGCGCCCGCTTGCTTGCGCGTCCGGGTAACGACGATCCGTTTCCCGAAAAGTGGGCGGTTCTCGTACCAACTAAGATCTTTGCGCAGCGCGACGACATCGCCGAAAACCCCCACTGCGGGTGCTTCGAAGTCCGCTTCGATGGCCCGTTGAGCAATGTTTGCGAGCGTGCCCGTCAACGTTTGCTGGCGTCCCGTTGTCGCCCAGCGCACCAGCGCCACCGGAAGATCGGATCGCACTCCATTCGCAAGCATTTCCCGCGTGATCGATTCGATCCTCTCGACGCCCATCAGCATGATCTGCGTGCCGCCTAACTTTGCGAGTGCTGCGTAATCGATTGCACTCTCTTTCTTGGACGGATCTTGGTGGCCGGTGAATAACGTGACGTGCGAATTTTCGGCGCGATGCGTAACCGGGATTCCGGAATAGGCCGGCCCGGCAATTGCCGAAGTAATTCCGGGAACGATCTCGAACGCAATGCCCGCATCGACAACTGCTTTCGCTTCTTCCGCACCGCGTCCGAAAACAAATGGGTCGCCGCCCTTGAGTCGCACGACTTTTTTTCCGTCGCGCGCTTTTTCGATAATCAACTTGTTGATTTCATCCTGACTCAATGCGTGCTCGCCGGCCTTCTTCCCTGCATAAATAATTTCCGCGTCTTCGCGGGCCCAGCCGAGCATCTCCGGATTGGCCAAATGATCGTAAACAATGACGTCTGCCTGTTCGATGCACTCCTTGGCCCTCAAGGTGACCAAACCAGGATCGCCGGGCCCGGCGCCGACCAGATAAACTTTTCCTCTTTGTTCCTTGTTAGCCATTGATCTGCTGCAAAAGTTCCGCTGCGAGTCGTTCCGCGTCTTCGCTTGGCCCCTCGACAAAACCTTGCCGCGGGACGGTTGCGCCGGTATCGAAAATTTGTCCCCGAATTTTCATAGTAACGCCCTCCACGGTTGCCAGTACGCCGACAGGCTGATTGCAGTCGGCGTGGAGCAACCGTAAAAATTCGCGCTCGGCGCGCAAGCAGAGCCGAGTGTCGAAATCGTTGAGCGGATCGAGCATATCTCGCAGCTGTTCGTCATCGGAGCGAACCTGCATCGCGATCACGCCCTGTCCGCCCGCGGGCAAAAAGAGATCGAGCGGAAGTGCCGTCGTAGAAAATTTCGCGCCATCAAATTCGATTCCCTCCTCATTCGGATCCAGGCCAAGACGTTGCAATCCCGCGCTCGCGAGAATGATGGCGTGCCATTCACCGGTTCCAAGCTTACGCAAGCGAGTGGGAACATTTCCCCGAAGCTCAACAATCTCGAGATCCGGTCGCTTCCAGCGCAGTTGATGTTGGCGTCGCACACTGCCGGTCGCGACAATTCCATCTCGAGGTAGCGAATCTAAATCGCAACGATTCGTTGCGACCAACACGTCTTCGACCCTGGCACGCCGCAGGACCGCCACGATCTCGGTGCCCTCGCCTAAAATGCTTGGCAGGTCTTTCGCGCTATGCACAGCCACGTCGATCTTCTTTTCAATCAACTCCCGCTCAATCGCGCCGGTAAATAGCCCTTTCCGTCCCGCGCGGACGTCATCGATTGCGGTTTTTGAATCGTCTCCACGAGTCTTGATGATCCTCATTTCGCATTTTAGATCCGCCCAACGCGCTTCGAGAGCTTGCAACACCTGCTCGGTTTGAACTACTGCGAGCTGACTCCCGCGGGTGCCCACAATAATCTTAATCGGGCGTGGACGCGTGATCATTAGAGGCGGGAACCTAGCAGGTTCCCCTACAGATTTCGCGTCTGCTCGGCCATTGTAGGAGAAGCTGTTAGCTTCCCTTTCATAATTCGGACGGCCGCAGCGAACTTTCGCCAACTGATGGATGCTCCGCTCCCGGTGCCGAGCGATTGAGCCCGCGCGCGATCGATTCATCAAACCCGGCAACGTGTTCGGCGATAATTTGCTCTGCCACGGCAATTTGTTCCCGACGTGTCGCCAACGATTGCTCGGCGATCGATTGCAGCGAATCGATGTCGTAAAGATAAACGCCTTCGAGGTCGTCCACGTTAGCATCGACGTTGCGCGGCACCGCAATGTCGATGATGAAAAGCGGCCGGTCGATCCGCTCTCGTAACATCGGCTCCAGATCGGCGCGCGAAAGCAAAGACATTTCGGAGGAGGTCGATGTAACCAGAATGTCGACCTCACGACATTGCTCGAGCCAGTTCTGAAACGGAACTGCGCGAATTGCGATCGCTTGGGCGAGGTTATCGGCCCGCTCGGCTGAGCGATTGCTCACCCGAAGATCGGTCACGCCCCGCGAAATCAATGCGCGCGCTGTCTTCTCGCTGGTTTCGCCCGCGCCGAGCACCAGCACTTTGCAATTTCGAAGATCGCCGAAAATTTTCTGGGCGAGATCAACTGCCACTGAGCCCACCGAAACGGCACCGCGTGTAATATTCGTGTGGGTCCGCACATGTTTGGCCACTCGGAAAGCGCGCTGAAACAACCGATGCAAATATCTTCCGGCCGAGCCGCTGGCCCGCGCAGATTCATAGGCCTTTTTCGCCTGACCAAGGATTTCGGTTTCACCAATTACCATCGAATCGATGCCGCAAACAACTCGAAACAAATGCCGAACGCATTGTCCGTCTTCATATCGGTAGAACGGCGCTGACTCGGGTGAAATATAATCACTTGCCGCACCGTAGCCTAACGCCAATCCGGCTCGGACCGAAGGCGAGTCGATCTTGCGATCGAGACAACGCGCAATGTCGAGCGTTGATACTCGCGTTTCGGATGCGCCGTAAACTTCCACTCGATTGCAGGTGGTAAGCAACAGGGCTTCTGCGCAGCCGGAACTTCGCAGGAGAGATTCGATCTCGGCGTTACCGCCAAACCGTTCCAGCGTTTCCACATCCGCATTGTGATGACTGAGCCCGACGCAAAAGAGATTCATGGCGTGTGAGTCTGCGCGGTGAAAGTGATTCCCCACAGAAGGGTCAGGGCTGCGCTGAAACCGACGACACAAAGCGCGGCCACCCGCTTGGGCGCGAACCAGCGCAAGTAGCGTCCTTGCAAAATTAATCCGTAAAGGATCCAGACCCCTATCGCGCAGATCATCTGCACCCACGGTAATGGTTCGCCAACAAAAAAGCCGCTGATCAATCCGAGGGTGTACAAACCAAATCCCCACCAGAGCAGTCGTGTGATAGCGGCGAAAAGTTCCGTGAGCGGCGGAAGATGATAAAAAATCGAATGGATCTGATGAGTCTTGAGCTGCCGCTCCTGGACCAAATACATCAGTCCTGCAATGCAAGCCAAGGCAAACGCCCCGTAGGCGACCAGCGAAACCGAGGCGTGAAATTCCAACCACGAGTTTGGCGGCAATTTCGTGCGCTGCGGATGATCAATCGGCAGCAGCAGCGCTATTAGTTGAAGCATTACGACTAAAGGCGCAGTGAAGGCGCCCATCAGCGACAAGCGGTAGGCCGGGCCAACCACCATGTAGAAAAGTGCGACCGACCAGGCGACGAAAATAATCACCTCAAACAGGTTTGTGATCGGACAGCGACCGACCGAATGACCGCGCATGTACAAAAACGCTGTTTGAAAGATAAATCCGAGCCCGACCGCGATAAAATTGAACCGCATCGGCCGGAAAACTCCCCCGCGGAGTTCGATCACGGTGTGCGCAATCGCCACCAGGAAACAGCCGGTTGAAACAATAAGAAGGGATCGGTCCACTGGGAGCGTTCTATTTTAGAGGGGCGAGGATTGTTGGCAATACGGTATCCCTTGTCTCGTCATTGACCTGTTAGCGACTCCCGCTAGCATCGTCCCCGTGAATTCCGATGTCCTAGAAAAACTGCGCACCAGCATCCGCGATGTGCCCGATTTCCCAAAAAAAGGAATAATCTTCAAAGACATCACGCCGATCCTGAAAGACGGTGGATTATTCCGATCGTCGATCGATCTCTTCCTCGAGCAATGCCGGGGAAAAAAGGTCGACAAGATCGTCGGGATTGACGCTCGCGGTTTTTTGTTCGGATCGGCCGTCGCTTACGAACTCGGCGTTGGTTTCGTTCCGCTGCGAAAGAAAGGACGGCTTCCTTACAAAACGGAAAGCGCGAAATATTCGCTGGAGTACGGCGAAGCCGAGATGGAGTTGCACATCGATGCCATTACACGCGGGGAACAAATTGTTTTGATCGATGATCTGCTCGCGACCGGCGGAACTTCGGCCTCAGCCGCAACATTAATCAAGAAAGTTGGGGGTGAACTTGTGGCGGCGATTTTTCTGATCGAACTGGAATTCCTGCATGGCAGAAAAAAGCTCGAGCCAATGCCGATCGTTTCGTTTCTCAAGTACTAAGTAGGGGGCCGATTACGCTCCCGCTAGTTCATCAGAATGTACCCGCTCTTAGATTGCCGCAGAACGGCAGAATTGACCTCAATCGGTCCGAGCCGGGCTCGCATTTGCGGGCGGCTCCGGTGAATCGCCCCTTCCAACTACCACCTGGACATCGATTTCCTGGTGCGAGAGTTGGTCGCGGATCTGGGCCAGCAAATCAATCGCGCGATTGTCCGGCATCTGGGCGCAACGCACTTCAATCCGCACGCGTTTTTGGGCGAGTTTCGGGTCCCACTCCGCGAACTCTCCGTCGAGCAAGAACGAAACATAAGTGTTGAACCGTTCCTGCAATTGAAACAAGCGCTCGTCCGAACCGTTCCAGGGTTCCGGTTCTTTCATCACTAACACGGCTTCATCCGTTTTCGGGTCGTGCGCGATCAGGTCGATCACGCCGGTGCGATCGTCCTCGTGCGAGCGCTCGTCGTTCGATTCCGCCATTGAATTTGAAAGTTCGTTGTTACACGTTAAACGTTCAAGCAATGAAGCGGACCAAGTCCAAAAAGGGAGATTTAACCCTGCTCGGCCGGAGCGAAATCAAGTTGCCGGCTGCTCCCTCGGAAGCGCATTTGGAAACCTTTCCCAATCCGGCGCGTCGCAATTATCACATTCATTTCGAGACCGACGATTTCACCTGTCTCTGCCCAGTCACCGGCCAACCCGATTTTGCGCGAATCGAGATCGATTATGTGCCGGACCGGTTTTGTGTCGAAAGCAAATCGCTCAAGTTTTATCTCGCGTCGTATCGCAATGAGCGCGCCTTCAACGAAGCCGTTACCAACCGCATCTTGGACGATTTCGTGCAAGCTTGCTCGCCGTGCGGAGCGACGATCACCGCACAATTTTCTGCGCGCGGCGGGCTCGCACTCAGCGTGCGCGCCGAATATCCGGACACTCGGTCACAAAATCCGAAACCCGAATCTCGAAATTCGAAACAATCTCGAATTCCGAAGGTTTCAAATTCTGAAACGCAGCGGTAAAACCGTTAGGTAACTTGAGATTTTGAATTTTGCGCTTGTTTCGAGATTCGATCCGGGCCGGACTAGCACTATTCAAGTTTCGAGTTTTCTTCCATGAAGCACGCGATCGTTCTCCTCAGCGGCGGTCTCGATTCGGCCACCACGCTCGCCATCGCGCGAACTCAAGGTTGCGAGACTTACGCTCTGTCATTTGATTACGGACAACGCCACAAGCGCGAGCTCGAAGCCGCCAAAAGAATCGCGAAATCGCTCGGCACGAAAAAGCATTTCGTCATCACAATCGACAATCAGATCTTTGCTGGTTCCGCGCTCACTAACGATGTCGATGTTCCAAAATCGAGATCGGACCAGGAAATCGCGACTGGAATTCCAGTGACTTATGTTCCCGCGAGAAACACGATTTTTCTCGCATACGCGCTGGGCTGGGCGGAAACGATCGGCGCCGGGCATATTTTCATCGGGGCAAACGCGATCGACTACAGCGGTTATCCCGATTGCCGGCCAGAGTTCATCGCCGTATTTGAGACAATGGCCAACATCGCGACCAAAGCCGGCGTGGAAGGCGCCCGACTTCAGATCCACGCTCCTCTGATTAAAATGTCCAAGGCCGACATTGTCCGCAAAGCAGTCGAACTGAAGGTCGATCTGTCACTCACTCACAGTTGTTACGACCCGCTTCCGAACGGTCGCGCCTGCGGCGAATGCGATTCCTGCCAGCTGCGTCGAAAGGGTTTTTCCGAGGCCGGAGTCAAAGATCCAATTCAATATGCGACCGACCCTGTCGCGCCCTAGCTTTAGCGGAGGCGGATGCGGAATATCTTCGAGCTGACAAAACGCGAGCAGCGGGTCGTCATCGTGATTGTGACGCTGTTGGTGGCGAGCGCGTTTGCCAAACATGCCTGGCAAACCAGGTCGTCGCCGCCAGTGAAAACATCTAGCCCGGAGCCGACAGCGACGCCGCTCGACGAAGAAAATAAGTCGCGCGACTAGTTACCGGACAAATCCGGAAAGCGTCCGTAACCAACAAAAACTGATGTTGGTTCCTCGTCCGTATTTTGCTCGGCGGCTCCGAGTTTGAAATCGAACACGCCGACGCCCGACCTTTTCTCGCCTTGGTAGGTGCTGCCTTCACTCGCGCCAACCATTAGACGCTGGTTGGTCGCTTTATCGTGCCCGAGGTAGATCATTATTTGCGCGATTTCCGGCTCGCGGCTCATTCCGGAATTGTTCGCCCAAAAAAGGAGATCTCCCGGTTTCAACGCGTCGATTTCGAAGGTGTCATCGCCATGACCAAGAACAGCCTGGAAGTTTCCGGCTTTGCGCACCCAGACATATTGCTCGCGCGCGTCGCGAGGCACGTTTTTGACGCCGGATTTCGTGAACACATAATAAATGAACCCAGAACAGTCCAAACCGCCGTTCGCGGGATCGGCCGATGCGTACTTATAATTAAGATTCTTTTTCGCCAGAGCTAAACTGAGTTGGATCAGTTTCCGCACGTCTTCGGAATAATCTCTCGACTCGAGAATCTCGGCCTCCGAGGGTATTGAAACTTGCGATGCCGCTCCTGTTACCGGCGGAAGACTGGGCGTTGGCCGTTCCTCAGAATTTGCTTCGTCGGAAATCTCGGGAATCGGCGACGGCGTTTCACTGGGGGAAGGAATAGTTTGTGGCGGCGGGTAAATCGTTCTCGACTCACTTCGGCGCGGCCCGGGATTGATCGGTCGCACCGGTTCGAAATATTGCGTCTCGGGAGTTCTGGCTTCGACCGGCGCCAAACTTTCGAGCGAGGCACTTGGCTCCGGTTTGGGTAAAGGCGTCTCGCCATAGCTAGGAATCGTCGCATTTCCGTCTGATGGGGTCGGCGCCTCATTCGAAGATGGGCTAGGAGATGGCGAGCTTCTCTTGTGAGATCTACGCGGCGTCGGTGTGGGCGTCGCCGACGGATGGGCGAAAAACCTTTTCAGCTTATCACCAAGGGTTTCTTTTTGTTCCTGACTGGAAGCTGACGCGATACTCATCGCGATGGCCAGGGCCATCACAATGAGAAATCGCAGCTTCGATTTCACGCGGCCAGTTCTTGGAGAACGGCTTGATTCATCCGGATTCCGACATCGAAATTCTCCAGCGGAAAATTCTCGTTCGGAGAATGCGCCCGGCAATCCTGCAGCGCCAAACCGAGGAGCAATGTTTCGACCCCGAGAATCTTTCGAAAATCGGAGACGATGGGAATGCTGCCCCCTTCGCGAATTAGCGCCGGATCTTTGCTGAATGCTTTCTTCAGCGCACGCTGCGCGGATTTTCCAAATTTGCTATTCGGGTCGGTCAGATACCACGGGCCATGGTGACCGGCCGTCATCTCCAACGTCACGCCTGGTGGCAAATTTTTTTGCAGATGCTTTTTCACGCGATCGATGATCGTGTCCGCTTGTTGGTTCGGGACCAGACGGAATGTCAGCTTCGCCATCGCATGACTCGGGAGCACGGTTTTCGTTCCCGGACCTTGATAGCCGCTCCCAACTCCGTTGATCTCCGCTGTCGGGCGAGCCCAGATTCGCTCGAGTGTGCTGAAACCGGCTTCGCCGAAAAGTGCAGGCGCGCCAGTTTCGCCAAGCATTTCGGCATCTGCGTCGATCGGTAATTTTCTCCAAGCTTCGCGCTCCCAATCCTGTAATGCCGCGACCTCGTCATAAAAACCATCGACGGTGATGTGGCCATTCTTGTCGTGCAGACTTGCAAGCATTTCAGCCAGCGCGGCGGCGGGATTAGCAACCGCGCCGCCGAAAACTCCGGAGTGCAAATCCATTTTCGCGCCGGTCACCTTAAGTTCCAGAGCGGCAACGCCACGCAGTCCATAACTCAGGGTCGGTGTTTGTTTGGCAATCATCCCGGTGTCAGAAACGAGGACAACCTCACACTTCAACGCCTCGCGATTGTCGGTCAGAAATTTTCCAAGATTTTGACTGCCGACTTCCTCCTCGCCTTCGACGACAAGGTCGATATTCACCGGCAAGTCGCCATTCTTTTGAATTGTCTCCTGAATTCCGATGATGTGAGCGAGAATTTGCCCCTTGTTGTCGGTCGCGCCGCGCGCGAAGACGTAACCGTTTTTCAAGACCGGCTCGAATGGCGGCGAATCCCACAGATCGAGCGGGTCCGGCGGCTGGACATCGTAATGACCGTAAAGCAAAACGGTCGGCCGGTTCTTTTTGTGTTCGTTCCGCGCCCAGACAACAGGGTGCCCGGCTGTCGGCACAACTTTCGATTCCAATCCGATGTTGGTCAGCTTCTTGGACAGCCAATCAGCGCAGTCGCGAACTTTGCCGGCATATTTTTCGTCAGTCGAAACGCTCGGGAACCGCAAAAAGGAATAATAATCTTCGAGATATTCGTCGCGCATATGGGAAAACTAAGCGGTTTTTCGCCGTTTGCCTATTACTTCCGGCCAAGTCCAACGCGGATCAGATAAAAAATCGACGCTACCACCAGCACAATTCCGATAACCATAAACTCGCGCACGGTGGCGTGAGCCAGAATCCAAGTGATCGCAATGATTGCCAGGGCCGGCACAATTTTCATTCCCGGGAAAGTCAGCGGTTTATCCCCGCCTTCCCGAAAATCTTTCGCGATCAAAACCCAGCAGCCCGCGCAACAAAGAAAATACATCAACAAAACTGCGACGTTGGAAAGGACGGCTAGTTGTTCGAACGTTCCGGTGATCGACAATGCAAAGGCGATGGTTGCGTAGGTAATAATCGCGACATCCGGCGATCGGTAACGCGGATGAACGTGGGCAAAGAACGCCGGAAGCGCGCCATCACGACCGAAAGCGAAGATCATTCGCGGCGAACTCAGAATATCGCTCGTGACAAATCCAAACGCCGAAATTGTTGCTCCCGAGATTAGGATCGTGCGGCCGGCGTTGCCAAGAAAAGTCGCCGCGGCTTCAGCCAAGGGCGAGTCAGGGTGATTCGAAAGATCAGCACCAAAAGTTCCTTGTGCGACCAACTGGATCAAAATGTAGATGGTCGTAGTGACGACGAGCGCGAGATAGGCCGATCGTGGAACGGTTCGCGCCGGGTTTTTTACCTCACCACTCGGGATCAATGCGACTTCAATTCCGACGAAGGCAAAGATCAAGAGGATAACCGCGTCACCCAACGGTTTGCTGCCAGGCCACCCTCCCCAGCTCAGATTCGGCGCATGGATAAAAAAGATTCCGGCGCCGATAAATAATAATAACGGCAAGAGTTTCGCGACAGTAATGACCGTCACGGCACCGGCGCCCTCGCGCACACCGCGGATGTTGATCAAGACAAGAATCGCATAAACCGCGAACATAACGACGATGCGCATGACCGGGCTATCAAGAAACGGAACCATCAGTGCAACGGACTTTGCGAGCACGTTCACGACACCCGCCACAGCGCCGAGCGCGGTTAGGAAATAAAGAGTGCCGGCTAGAAAACCAACGTAACGTCCAAACGCTACTTCGACGTAAGCGTAAAGGCCGCCCGTCAACGAGACGCGACTGCCGGCGATCGCGAAGCACGTTACAAATAAAATCATTGCGAGGGCGCAACAAACGAACGCAAGCGGCGCGGCGGGACCGAGACCCTTTGCGACTGCCGCCGGAATTACGAAAATTCCTGCGCCTATCGTGGAACTGACAATGTTTGCGGTAAGCGCTGGAACCCCGATTCCCCGGACGAGTTGATGGTCGACGCTCTCGGCGCGTTGGATCGAGGCCAGTTTCTCGCCGGGCATGGGCGGGATGGTGGCGGATTTCGAGGGTGGAGGCAAGCCGGAACGGTCCGCGCTAAAAGCACAAAATGTGGGGTTTCAGGCTGTTCGACAGCCCACACATTGTATGATTTTGCTTGTCACGGACCCTAGGCTACTATATTGCCCATAAGGCTGATAGTTGGGCCCCGCCCACATGCATTTACAATCGCTCGAACTTTTCGGCTTCAAGTCGTTCGCCGATAAAACTGTCTTCAATTTTCACGAAGGCGTGACCGCGATCGTCGGCCCAAACGGTTGCGGCAAATCCAATCTGCTCGACGCGATCAAATGGGTCCTGGGCGAGCAATCCGCCAAGTCGCTTCGCGGCGGAGAAATGGCCGACGTCATTTTTAACGGTACCGATAATCGCAAGCCGCTGAGCTTTGCCGAAGTTTCGCTGACGTTCACCGATTGCGCTTCGGAATTGAATGTGGATTGGCACGACGTCCGCGTGACACGTCGAGTTTATCGCGACGGCAATTCTGAATATTTGCTCAACAAAACGACATGCCGGTTGCGCGACATTCAAAATCTTTTCGCAGATACCGGCGTTGCTCGTTCCGCGTATTCCATGATGGAACAGGGCAAGATCGACATGATTCTCAGCTCGCGTCCGGAAGATCGGCGCGCAATTTTCGAAGAAGCGGCCGGCATCACCAAATACAAATCGCAAAAGAAGGAAGCGCTTCGAAAACTGGAGGCCACTGAAGCGAATCTTCTTCGCATCGGCGACGTGATCAAAGAGGTGAAGCGCCAAATTGGTTCGCTTCAACGTCAGGCCGGAAAAGCGCGTCGCTATCAAGCGTTGCACGCCGATTTGCGTGTTCTCGAGACGCATCATTCCAAGAAACACCTCGCCAAACTCGAAGCCGATCTTGGCCACTGCCGTGCGGAAATCGAAAAGATCGCCGGCTCCGAACAAACGGCGCGAACCCGGATCGATCATGATGAAGGCGAGTTGGCGTCGGAGCGGCAGGGCTTGGACGAGATCGATAACGAAATCGCCGAGATCCGCGCTGCCGCTCAGAGATTGCACAGCGAGATCGCGACCAACAAGAGCCGGATTGAATTCAATCGTCAGCGCAAAGAAGAATTGAATGACCTGATTGAGCGCGCCAGTTTCGATATCGCCAGCGCGGAAAACAAGCGCAAACAGCACGCCTACCAGATTCACGAAAGCGATTCGCTGATTGAGAAAACTCAGCATCTTCTACAGTCGAAACAAACTGAGCTGGCCAAAGTCACGGAAGCGCTCGACAAATTGCGGGCCCGGCGGGAAACGCGCGAAACCGAGCGCAGGAACGCGACGGCGTCGCTCTCAAAATACGAGGCACGAATCGACAAGCTGGAGGATGAACTGGCCGGAATCACCGCGCGCCGTGAACTGACCGAAGAACAAATTCGCCAGCTGTCGTCCGAAATTAAGGAGGCCACGAAAGCCCGCGAGAAACTTTCAGCGGACGTCGCCGCAGCGCACAAGTCGACCGAGACCGAACAAACGAAACTGGAAGAGCTGCAGGCCCAATCGCAAACGGCGGATGCAAATTTGCGACGACAACAAGACCTTCTCGTCCAAGCCAATGAAGAAGCTGGAACGTTGGAGCGGATGCTCGCTGAAAAGCGATCTACTCTCGAGATCCTGCGCCAGCTCAATGCTGAGGGTGAAGGCCTAGCCCAAGGTTCGCAGGCCGTCCTCAAAGGCCTGGATGATCCTGATCGTTTTCGGGACGCGATCCTCGGTTCGCTCGTCGCCCAAATCGACGTCGATCCCAAATTCATTCCGGCGATCGAGGCCGCGCTTGGTCGAAATTTGCATGCGGTAGTTTTAAGAGATGCGCAAAGCGCCGAAGAAATCCTTTCGCGTTTGACCAGGAAGAAACTTGGCCAGGCCGCGCTGTTCGTTTCGAAACTGGGCGCCTCGACACATGAATCGGTGCGCAAAAGTTTGCCAAAAGGCGCGCTGGCATGGGCGATCGACAAAGTGGTCACGCCGCGCACGCTCGAACCGCTCTTGCGTCAATTGCTCAGCGGCGTGGCTATCTTTGCGAGATTCGACGACGCCATCGCCGCGAAAAAAGATGAGCCGACGCTCGCGATGGCCACTCTAGATGGTGAGTTCATCTCGACCGAAGGAATCGTTTTCGGCGGCAGCAGCACCGTGAAAGCCGATTCGCTGCTCGCTCGGAAGGCGAGGGTGGCGACGCTGGAAAAGGAAATGGTCGAGTGCGAACAACAGCGAGAGATCGTCGCCCAAAAGCGAACGCAAGCGAAAGCGAACGTCGAAGCCGCATCGCGTCAGGTCGACGAGATCCGTTCGCATCATCAAACCGCGCATCTTTCACATTCAACTTCGGCTAACAAGATTTCGCTCCTGCAAGGAGAAGAAAAGGAAGCCGAGCGCAGGATCGACAACCTAAAGTCGGAAAAGGCGACACTCGAACAGCAAATTGAAGCGGCGACGGAACGTGTCACTGAGCTGGAAAAGGAGCTGGATTCGGCGCGCAATGAGCTGGCCGAACATGCGTCCGCGCAAAGCGACGCCGAAAAGGACGAGAAAGGCGCGCGCAGCCAGGAGGAGAAAACGCTCGAGGAATTGAACGATTTGCGGCTGGCCATTGCGACCGCGCGGCAGCGTCTCGAAGGTTTGGAGGCACAACGTCAACCAATGGCCGCACGCGACACTGAGTTGTCGGAACTAATCGCCACGCGGAGCGCTGACATTACTAATTACGAAGGCAAACTGGAGTTACAGGCCAGGGAAAATCAGGACGCCGAGGCTGCTATTAAAGAACAAGGAGCACGCGCGGCGGAAGAAGAGGCGAAAGCCGCCAGAATTTCGTCACAGCGTTCTGAACGGATGAACGCTGTTCAGAAAAGCGAAGCTGAGCTGCGGAAGTTGCGCGACTCACTCAGCGCGCTTCAGGAAAATCGCGGCCACCAGCAAGTCCGCGAATCACAGTTGCAGATGCAAATCGACAACCTGGCCGAAGGGATTTCGCGGCGCTACCAGGTTGACTTACGCGCATTTGCGCCGGACGAAGCTGAATTCGACAAGACATTGCGGGTTCAACTCAAACGTTCGGAAAAAGAAATGCCCGCTGGCTCCGCGATCGACCTTGGGGATGAGGATTTGCACAACCTGGTCGCAGATCTCACCCGCCAGCTCGACAACATGGGCCCGGTCAATCTCGATGCAGTCCAGGAATACGATGAGCTCGAAGAGCGCTACAAATTTCTCGAAACGCAAAACACCGATCTGACCAACTCGCGGCGCGAGCTGCTGGACGTCATCGCCAAGATCAATGCAACCACCAAGACATTATTCGCCGACACCTTCGCCCAGATTCGGGCGAACTTTAAGGAAATGTTCGCCGAGCTTTTTGGTGGGGGACGGGCCGACCTTGTTTTGATGGACGAAACCGATCCGTTGAACTGCGGCATCGAGATTTCGGCCAAGCCGCCCGGCAAACAATTACAAAGCGTTTCACTCTTGAGCGGCGGCGAGCGCGCCATGACCGCCGTCTCGCTATTGTTCGCAATTTACATGGTGCGACCCAGTCCGTTCTGCATTCTGGACGAAATCGACGCTCCGTTGGATGAAAGCAACATCAACCGGTTCGTGCGAATGCTGGATCGCTTCATCGGGCAAAGCCAGTTTGTCATCATCACGCACAACAAACGGACGATTTCGAAAGCCGACATTCTTTACGGCGTGACCATGCAGGAACGCGGGGTTAGCAAGCTCGTGGGCATGAAGATGACCGCTCCGCCGGCAACCGAACAAACGCAGCCGCAGCAGCGTGAATCAGTTCCCTCCCAGCGCCAATTCGCCCTCGCCGAAAACGGAAACGGCGAACACAAACAAGGTCGAGTCGCCCGATAGCGCGTCATCAGGAAGCCCAAAAAAATTTGCGCGCCTGGGGCGATCTTGGGTAAAATTCCCGGATGCTTCAAACGGCGCAGCGCGGAAAGAAATCGAAGAAAGCTGTGTCCGAAAAGCCAACGCCTAAGAAGGCGCAGGTTCATGACCGATTTTTGGAAGCGTTTCGCTGGATGCTCACTGCGCGCATCCTCGAAGATAAACTGGGAGCCCTTTATCGCGGCGGCATGATCGTCGGAGGCGTCTATCTCGGCCGCGGCCAAGAAGCGGTCAGCGCCGCATGCGGAATCTTTTTGCAAAAGGGCGACGTATTCGGTCCGCTGATTCGCGATCAAGCGGGACGTTCCGCGTTCGGTGAGCCGTTGCTTGATGTCGTGCGCACTTATCTCGGCTCAGTCAAAGGCCCGATGCGCGGACGCGACGGCAACATTCATCGTGGTCGGCCGCTCGAAAATCAACTGGCCATGATCAGCCACCTTGGAGCAATGATTCCGGTGATGGTGGGCAAGTTGATGGCAAAACGGATGAAGGGCGAGAAAGGGTTCGTCGGCCTGACTACGCTCGGCGAAGGCGGAATGCAGACCGGCGCGTCCCATGAAGGTTTGAACATTGCCGCGGTCGAGCAGGTCCCGCTGGTGGTTGTACTCACGAACAATCATTGGGCTTACTCGACGCCTAACGAACGCGAGTTTGCCTGCGCAAATCTGGTCGATCGGGCAATCGGTTACGGTTACGAAGGTCACCAGATCGACGGGACTGATCTCAATCAGTGTCTCGAAGTCATCGAAACGGCCGTGAAACGCGCGCGCGCCGGACGTCCGCCGCAGCTAGTTGTCGCTGAAGTCTTGCGGTTGGCCGGTCATGGCGAGCATGACGACGCCAGTTACGTTCCTCAGGAGATGAAGGGGCAATCTTTCGCGCAGGATCCCGTCGCGCGAACGGAGAAGTTCATTCTTGAACACGCATTGCTCGATGCCGAAGCGTTGAAGCAAATGCGGGCCGAGATCGCGAAGCAAATCGAAGAAGCGGTGGCGACAGCGCAACAGGAAGATGCGCCGCAGCCGCGCGAAGAAGATTGGCGATCAATGTCGACCGACAAACTGCTGGATCGGCCACAAGTGGACTAAAAATCCGAAATCAGAAATCAGAAACAGATTCGAATGACCCAAAGCTCCAAGCTCGGATTTTCTCTCGTCACGCGTCACTTGTCACTCGTCACTTCATAAAATGGCCGTCACTTATCTCGAGGCGATTCGCGAAGCGCAGACAAAATTGCTGCGGGAAGACGACCGCGTTTTCATCTACGGACAGGACATCGCTGGAAAATTTGGCGGCGCGTTCAAGGCGACCAAAGGACTCGCGGAAAAATTTCCGGGGCGTGTGCTTAATACTCCGATTAGTGAAGACGCGATGGTCGGCACTGCGATCGGTGCGGCCCTAGAGGGAATGCGACCGATTGTGGAGATGCAGTTCGCCGATTTTTCAAGCGTTGCGCTGAATCAAATCCTGAACAATGCGGGTACACATTACTATCGGACTAATGTGCCGGTCCCAATCACCGTGCGATTGCCATCAGGCGGGACGAAGGGGAGCGGACCATTTCACAGCCAAAGCATGGAAGGTCTCTACTCGCATTATCCGGGCGTGGTCGTGATGACTCCCGCCACCGTGGAGGATGCCTACACGATGTTGATCGATGCGGTCGCAATCGATGATCCGGTGGTCTACTGCGAGCACAAATATCTTTATTACCATCTCAAGGCCGACGCGTTGCCTAAGGAAAGCTTCCCGGTTGGCAAAGCGCGAATCGTCAGGCCGGGACGCGATCTAACCATCGTAACTTACAGCGCGATGCTGCACGAAGTCATCGGAGTAGCCAACGAGTTAGGCAAAGAAGGATTTGAAATCGAAATCGTAGATCTTCGCACGGTTAAGCCGCTCGATACCGCAACTGTTCTCGCATCGGTGGCGCGAACTGGGCGTTTGCTCGCAGTCGGTGAAGCATTTCCGTGGGGTGGCGTCACCGCGGAAGTCATCTCGCGCGTAACAGCCGAAGGTTTTCATTTACTTGATGCTGCGCCGGCGCGGATCAACGCAAAGGACACGCCGATTCCTTATCACCCAAACCTGTGGAGCGAACACCGGCCGAACCGAAAAACCATCCTCGCCAAAGCGCGCCAAGTCCTCGCCGAATAAATTTATGCCTCAAATTCCAATCACTATGCCGCAGCTCGGCGAATCGATGGCCGAGGCGACGATCGTTTCCATCAAAGTTAAGGCAGGCGACAAAGTTTCGGCCGACCAGGAAATCATCGAAGTCGAGACCGACAAAGCCGTCATGGGCGTGACCACGCCCTGCGCAGGTGAAATCGCTAAGATCGACGCGGAAGTGAAGGGCACTTATTCCGTTGGCACGGTGCTCGGGTATGTCGAAGCGAGCGAAGCCGACGCCGCGCGATTCCAAAAACGCGCGCCGCAACAGCCGACAGGCGAAGTAGCAGAACAAATTCCTGGCCGTCAGGAAGAAACCGCGAAGGCGGTCGACAACGGAAGCGGCTCCCATTTTCAGGTCGACGATGTTGATCTCCCACAAGTCTCGGCCGCGACCGAAGTCGGGCAACGCGGCGGGCTTCCGGTACCCGTGAGCGCGAAAGGGGCAGGATATCTTTCCCCACGTGTGCGCGCGCGTATGGCGGAGCTGCAGTTAACCAACGCCGATCTAGCAGGCATCGCGGGATCCGGGACGGCCGGTCGGGTAACAATTAAAGATCTCGAAGCATTTCTGAACTCAATTCAATTGCAGCCCGCCGAAAAACCAAGCGCGATTCGGACCGGTGTTGCCGATGCGATGCGACGCAGCTGGACGCGACCTCTGGCAACGGTAGGTGTTTCGGTTTGTCTTGATCCGGTTCTGCAAGATCGCGCCAGCCGCGACCCGAAACCGGGGCCGGCGCTTTATACGTTGCGCGCGCTCGCACTTGCCCTCGCCGAACAACCAAATGCAGCCGCGCGTTTAATCGGAGGACGAGCGATTGGGTCGCAATCCATCGACATCGGCCTCGCCGTCGAAGCCGGCGAAGGAATCATGGTCCCAGTGATTCGGAGTGCCGACAAAACATCGCTGGCCGAGCTCACCACCAAATATGCCGAGCTTGTTGATCTTGCGCGTCGTCGCCGTCTCACGAGCGAAATGACTTCCGGCGGAATCGCGTCCGTTTCCAATTTCGGCACGTTCGGACTCGACTGGGGAACTCCGATTCCCCTGCCCGATCAAACGATGATCCTCGGACTCGGTGTTGGAAAGATAACACCGGTTTGGGATGAATCGAAAAAAGAATTTGTTCCGAGAACGGAAGCGCAAATGACCCTCAGCTTCGATCATCGCAGCCTCGACGGCGGCGGCGCCGGACGACTGCTGAAGCGCGTGATCGAGCTGCTCGAAGATCCGAAAAGTTTGTAGCCAAATCTCGGTAGGGCGACGCTCGGCGGAGCCACTGTAAAATCGCTCGCCGGCCTGATAGAGTCTCGCCCTACCAAGCTTGCGAATGCTGGCGCCGAGCTTAATTTGAAAATCTAATGCACAAGGACAAAGAATTCGAACTGAAGCGCGATCTAGAAGTGGTCCTGATCCCGGCTGGGCAGAAGTATACGGTTCCAGCGGGAACGAAGGGCGTCATCACCCAGGCGCTGGGCGGCAATTACACGATTGCGACGCAGTACGGACTGGCTCAGGTCGCGGAGAAGGATTTGGACGCACTCGGTTTGGAAAAACCGAAGACTGAAGTTAAAGAGAAAGCCGCGGCCAACACGAACGGCGAAGTTTCAGAGGACGCAGTTTGGAACCAGTTGAAACAGTGTTACGACCCGGAGATTCCGGTGAATATTGTCGATCTCGGTTTAGTTTACGACTGTCGTCTCCTCAAGAAAGACGATGGCGGCACGCGCGTGGAGGTGAAAATGACCCTGACCGCGCCCGGTTGTGGAATGGGCCCCGCGATTGCGCACGACGCCCAGAGCAAGATTCTATCGATCGACGGGGTCGATGAAGCCGATGTGCAGCTGGTCTGGGACCCGCCGTGGAACCAGAACATGATCAGCGAAGCCGGGCGGATGAAGCTCGGGATGATTTAATTTCGCCGCGCCTCCGCAAGTTAATTTTGTTCACACGTTGACAGAGAACGTATGCGCTGCTTTCATACGGGTTCGCGCGCGCGAAGTTTTCAATATGCCAACCACTGAAGTTATTTTAACCGACAACGTGCCCGGTTTGGGCGCCGAGGCCGATGTGGTCAAGGTCCGTCGCGGCTATGCCCGCAACTATCTGCTCCCCCAGAAAAAAGCTTACGAGGTCACGCCAGCGGCGATGCGCCAGCTTGATAACTTGAAAAAGAAACGGGCCGAGCGAGAAGCCCGTGAATTGAACGAAGCGGACGAATTGGGCCGAAAAATCTCTAAAGCGCGCCTTGTGTTCACGCTGGCAACCGGCGAATCCGGCAAAGCATTCGGTTCGATCACTGCGCAGGACATTGTGCATCGGATGAAAAACGAGCTTGGGATCGAGATCGATCGCCACAAGGTCGTGCTCGAGCGGCCGATCAAGGATACGGGGGAACACGAAGTCGCGATCAAGTTGCATCACGATGTGACTGCGCAATTCAAATTTGATGTGAAATCGGCAGAGGCGCGAAAGGCGGAGGCTGAGCCGGCAGGCGAGCATCCGGAAAAGAAGCGCCGCGGATTTTTCCGCAGACACCAAGAAGAGAAAAAAGAAGAATAATTAATGGCTACTCAACCGTCCTCTGGGATAGGTCGAGAGCCTCGTAAGTCAGGGAATGGCGCTGGCCGAGGCTCGGCGGCGCGAAGCGGAGAAAATGTTATTCCGATTCCGCGCACAGGTTCTGCGCAGGATATTCACCGTCCCCCGCCCCATAGCGTCGAAGCCGAGCAAGGTGTGCTCGGCTCAATGCTGATCTCGCCCCGCGACGCAATCGCGGAAGTCGTCGAGAAAATTACCGCCGATTATTTTTACGTCCCGGCGCATCAGACGGTCTTTGAGGTGCTGGTTGATCTTTGGAACACCGGCGCGGCCATCGACCTGATCACGTTCACTCAAGTTCTGCGCGACCGAAATTTGCTCGAAACGGTGGGCGGCGCGCCTGCGATCACCAATTTGTTCACCTTTGTGCCGACGGCCGCGAACGTCGCTTACTACCTCGAGATCGTTCGAGACAAATACATTCTGCGTTCAATCATCGAAGCCGGAACCGAAAGTGTGCGCCGCGCCTACGAAGAACAGGACGAGGTCGGGAACCTTCTCGATGAAGTGGAGCAGCGGATTTTTGCCGTGGGCGAAGACCGGTTCAAAGGCCAGATGCTCTCGATGAAGGACCAAGTGATGGAAGCTATCGAATCGATCGAGAAGCTTTACGAGCGCAAAGGCGGCATCACCGGTATCTCAACTGGCTTTGTCGAGTTCGATCGAATGACCAGCGGGATGCATCCATCGGAAATGATCGTAATTGCCGCCCGTCCGAGCATGGGAAAAACGGCTCTGGCCATGAACATCGCTGAGCACGTGGCGATCAATGAGAAGTTTCCGGTTGGCGTGTTCAGTTTGGAAATGAGTAGCCAGCAGCTTGTGCAACGTCTCCTTTGCTCGCGCGCGCGGGTGAATTTGCAAAAAGTGCGGGACGGCTTTCTGGGCGAGCGCGATTTTCCAAGTCTCACCGCCGCTGCTTCGAAACTGGCCGAAGCAAAGATTTTCATCGATGACACCGCGAGCCTGACCATCCTGGAGTTGCGAGCCAAAGCGCGCCGGCTCAAGGCCCAGCAGGATGTGCAGCTTATTATTATAGACTACCTGCAGCTTCTCAGGTCGACCTCGCGGCGGGCCCAGGACAATCGCCAGCTCGAAATCTCGGAGATTTCGGCCGGCCTGAAGGGTCTGGCCAAGGAACTGAAGATCCCGGTGATCGTGGTCGCGCAGTTGAATCGTCAACCCGAACAACGTTCCGGCGGCAAGCCGCGGTTGAGCGATTTGCGCGAGTCCGGATCCATCGAACAAGACGCGGACCTGGTCGGTTTGCTCGTTCGTCCTGAACTCTATGAAGAAGACGAGGAAGCACGTGCGGAGAAATCCGGTGAAGCCGAATTGATCATCGCCAAGCAGCGCAACGGTCCGGTCGGCGAGATTCCGCTCACGTTCCTGAAAGAATTCACCCGGTTCGAAGATCGCGCTCGCAATGTAACCGAGCCAGACGAAGCGTTTTAGCGCAACGATTTCGCAGCTTCGACGACGTGTTTGGCGTCGATACCGAATTCTTTCATCACCTCCGCACCCGGAGCGCTCAGGCCGAATCGATGCAAGCCGATCACTTTTCCGTCCAGGCCGACAAACTCATACCAAACATCCGGTACGCCGGCTTCGATCGCGACCCTTTTGCGACAGGAGCTTGGCAAAACTTCCTCCCGATATTTATCTGGCTGGCGCCTGAATCGCTCGAAGCACGGCATTGAAACGACGCGAACGCCCTCGCCGAGCTCTTTGGCGGCGGCCAACGCATGCTGTAATTCGCTGCCGCAGGACATGATGATCAAATCCAGTTTGCCGCTCTCTTTCTTCGCAACGTATCCGCCGCGCAGAACTCCTTCCCGCCGCAGCTTCACGTCGACGTCGTTCAAAATTGGAACGACTTGACGCGTCAAAGCGAGAAACGTCGGTCCATCGACATGCTCCATCGCGGCAACGAACGCGGCCGCTGTTTCCTCCGGATCAGCCGGCCTAATGACGTCGATCTGCGGCATAATGCGGACGCTGCTGACAGTCTCGACCGGTTGGTGGGTCGGGCCGTCTTCGCCGACGCCAATTGAGTCGTGGGTAAAAATGTAAGTGTTCGGAAGTTTCGATAATGCGGCGAGTCGGATCGAAGCGCGGCAATAATCCGTGAATACCGTGAACGTCGCGCCCGACGCACGAAAAACTCCGTGATACGAAATCCCATTCATGATCGCGCACATCCCGTGTTCGCGAATGCCGAAATGGATATTTCGCCCACCATGAGTATTGCGGGTAAAATCGCCGCCATCTTTAATGTAATTTAAAGTGGAACCGTGCAGATCGGCGCTGCCGCTGATCAACAACGGAACAGCTTGGGCGATTGGTTGAAGTGCTTCGCTGCCGGCTTTGCGCGTCGCGAGCTTTGAATCTTTGGGAAAGTCCGGAATTTTCGCCAGCAAATCTCTCGGAACTTTGCGTTCGATTCCATCCTCAAGAAGCTTCGCCTTATCCGGATTTTTCTTGCGCCAATCGTTGTAGGTTTTTTCCCAACGATCGTATTCCGCCAGCAGTTCCTTTTTGTGCGCGGCGAAATAATCGTAGGTCTCTTTTGAGACGTAGTAATGCTCGTCGGGCAAACCAAGGGCCTTGCGGTCGGCATCGACAAATTTTGCTCCCGCTTCGCCGTGCGCTTTGTAAGTTCCCGCGACCTCTGGAATCCCTTTACCGATCAAAGTGTGGGCAATGATCAGTTTCGGTTTACCGTCATTGTTGTCCTTGGCGCTGTTCAATGCATCGAGAAACGCCTGCATGTCCTGGCCATTGATTTCCTGAACGTCGAATCCGTAGGCTTTGAACCGCATCGCCGTGTCCTCGCTTTGCGTCGCGGTTGCCGGCGCGTCGAGCGTAACCGCGTTCGAATCGTAAATCAGGATCAGATTATCGAGGCCGAAATG
>DATINV010000039.1:0-8776 GCA_035473775.1 Chthoniobacterales bacterium | reverse complement strand
TGGGGAGCGGTTGCGAAATCCAACTTCACCGGCTGCCGTTATCGCGAACCGGTTTATCGATCGCTACGCGAACTGGCGATGAGCTACTTCAATATTTACTTCAATCTCCGATTTGAACGCACGTTGCGGACCTATTCACGCCCGGTGAATCTGGCCCGTTTCGATCACTTAGACTGGATGATCACTGACCAACCCGTCTGGTTCATCGCTGAGCATCTCTGCGAAATTCCGCACACGCGATTGCTTAGACCGACGATGGAAAAAAATCTGACGCGGCTGGATCGGCGCAGCATACGGGCCGAAATGACGGGGCACCGGACGAAATAAACCGCGCTGGCTTCGATTAATCGGAGCAAATTCGCGATGCGGTCGCAGTCGCCTCGAGTTCCAAAGGCGCCTGCCGATAACCAACCGTCGCACATTGAGCAAGGTAGGTTTTCAGAAACGGAACGACACCGCCGAGTCGTTGATACTGAGCGGTGTGAGCAAGCTCATGCACGATCAATTCGCGCTCGCGCCAATAATCAGCTCGGACAAAAATTCCGTTCTCCAAAGCGAGGCCACTCGGCGCCGCGGTGATAAAATTAATCGAAGTCGCCGCCGCCTTCAGTGTTGGATTGGCCGGAACCGGGATTGAATCAACCCGGAGCAAACGAACCCGTTCCGGATTTTGGACACCGATCGCTTTTGCGTCGGCTAGCTCGTCCCTAGAAAGAGGCACACCTTCGCAGAGTACGCGCTGTTGCTGTTCCATCACCCACTGCGTAGCGAGCGGAACGAGCTGTTCCAAATGTTCGAAGGCTGTTTGCCGATCCATCTGCCCAGTTGAGAGAGCAGAAACCCAGCCGAAAAAGTCTGAAAAATTGCGCCCGTTTCGAATTCAGGAACTCATTCGGCGTAATCCCCGAAGCTCTTGAAGCAAGCGGCGAAAGTGCGCCGATTATGGTCCGTAAGGCGACCAAAAGCCAGTGCCCGCTACGTCGGACAACACAGCGAGGTCTGACCCCGGCACCTGGGGAATTGTGTCAACGGTCTGGACCCCGTAACCCGATCCAAGCACACTGATGCCGGTATTATAAAGGACCGAGCCCTTTTTGAGGTAGTTTGTCCAATCCGCGATCCCAACTGGGTCATTGGTCTTGCGATTGGTTTCTATGGCATACTGATCAACTGCAGAATCGATCATTCGCAAGTCATTCAAAATTCTGGAAGCTTGAGAACGTTTGCGGGCGCGCAAAAATCCCGGAACGGCAATGGCTGCGAGCAACGCGATGATCGCAACCACGATCATTATCTCGACGAGGGTAAATCCTTTGTGCGACTTTGCGGCGAATTTCATAGTGTGAAAAACTTAGCAATCATTGTGCCAACATATCGATCATTGATATTGTGTCCGGCATCACCCTACCGATGAGCCCTTTACGACCTGACGACTACACAGCTCTGGCCGAACTCCGCTACTTAGGCCGCAAGTTTCTGCGTTTTAGCAAAGACTTTCTCCGGGAAAAGGTCGGCCTTAACCCGGAGCAATACGAGGCTTTGCTCGCCATCAAGGCTTTCCCCGGAAAAAACCTGACGATTTCGCAACTGAGCGAGCGGCTCCAGGTCAAACATCATTCGGCCGTGAACCTGGTCGATCGGCTCGCCGAGAAGAGATTGATTCGGCGTCAGGCCGGCCAAGTTGATCGACGCGAACGCCATCTCGAGCTGACCGAAAAAGGCGAAACGCTGATCGACGATTTGGCCGCGGTGCACTACCGCGAACTCTCCAACCGGAGCGAGGAAATGATTAAGGCTCTGCAGCGGCTGAAATGATAAGCTGCGAAGCAGCGCTCAATGGATGCGCGCGAACAGGACGAAAATATACAATACAAACAGCGCGATACCGAAGAGTGGTATCAGTTGGTGGTAACGTTCGTTAGGCGTGATCGCGCCAGTCAACAGGGTGGCGCCAAAAACGGCGTGAAAGGTCAGGTTCGTGAGGGTTGGCAAATGTCCGGCAAGGACAACGTCTTTGACGACGCTGGTGACAATTACACTCAGGGCGAGCAGAAAGAACCATTTCCGGTGCGCGTAGAAACTTGCTTTGAGATCGATTGGTTCGGTTCCAAACAAATCCGGAAAAATTAATCCGGCCACCATGTAGGTAAGCACGGTTTGGAGCAACACGACGCTAAATTGCTCGAACGTCCAGTTCTGAATGCCACGCATGCCGAACATGGCCCACCAACTTTGAACACAGGCCAGCAACCAAAGAAAGGCCCATGCGAGGACTGGCCAGTAAATTCGAATCTGGGCTCGAGCCAGAACGAGTCCGCGAAACCCTTTGAGGATCTGTGTGACCGCCAGGCCAAGGATGACCGACAAAAGAACAGAGAGATAACTGAACTCATCCATGTCGATCTTACGTTTCGCCGCGCTCGCGAACCGTGTAAATTACGAAATGAGCAGTCTGAGCCGAGAGGGCGTTCAAGTTTACGGCTGCAATCACGTCGCGATCGAAGTCAACGACATTGAAAAGGCGGTCGCGTTTTACAAGGACGTCTTCAATCTTGAACAAATGGAGAGCGGCGAAGGCGATGCCTTCTTTAAACTAGGCGAGCACCAATTCCTGGCGATTTTTGAAGTCGATAAAGCCCAGCCAGTCAACATGCGCCATTTCGGAATCATGGTTCGCGACGAAGAACAACTCGAGGAAGTGCGCGAGAAACTGACCAAGAAATACAAATTGAAACTCCAACCGCCGTTTCGCTGCGATTTTCGCGATCCCTGGGGGAATCGCATCCAAGTTGTCGATCTTCACGACGAATCGTTGATCTGGTTACTGCCTTATCGCGAAGTGCAGAAGGCTGGAGTGAAGTTCAAAACCTAATCGGACTGTTTAGCCGAACTGGTACTCCACCACCGGCAATGTCGTAAGCGGCGATATCTTCGTTAATCAAAGCCAAAGGACGAGAGATGCGGCAGTCGTCAATGCCGCTACTGTCAGGTGTGCTCTCTTTTATCGTCCCGGCATACAACGAGGAGTTTGAATTGCCGCGAACCCTGGAGGCCATCCGTTCCGCGGCAAAAGATCGGCCACACGAAATCATTGTGGCTGATGACGCATCCACCGACCGGACGTCTGCGGTCGCGCGCGATGGCGGGGCCAAATTAGTTTCGATTAACCGCCGGCAAATTGCCGCGGCCCGGAATGCCGGTGCGCGCTCAGCCGCCGGCGACGTTTTGTTTTTTGTCGACGCTGATACGCGCATCAATCGTGCGCAGGTAACAGGCGCACTCACCGCACTTGAGGCCGGTTACTCCGGCGGCAGTTCCCGGGTGAATGTCGAAGGAGAGATTCCGACATGGTCGAGAATAGGTTTGAAAGCCTTCTGCGCTTTTTACTTCCGACTCAGGCTCGGCGCCGGCGCCTTTTTGTTCACGACCAAGAAGAATTTCGAAGCGGTCGGTGGCTTTGATGAAAGCCTGTTTATCGGAGAAGAGGTTTATTTTAGTCTGGCGTTGCGCAAACTCGGCCGGTTTCGCATTTTGGATGAGCCGGTCATAACTTCCGGTCGAAAGCTTCGCATCTACTCGGCCCGCGAGATTTTGGTGCATTCGTTCCGGGTCCTGCTCCGCGGTCCCAGCGTCGCGCGCTCGCGAAGCGGCCTAAATATTTGGTACGACGGCCGGCGCGAGACACGATCCAACCCAACATGAACACGCGTATCGCCATCGCTAGCACCAGGGAAGAAATTCGCCGTTGTTATCCGGTGATGCGCGAACTCCGGACTCATCTGATCGACGAGCGGGAATTTGTGGATCGCGTCGCACGCCAGCAAAAGCAAGATTACCATCTCGCATTCCTGGAATCGGGCGGTGAAGTCCGCGCGGTTGCCGGCTATCGACTTCTCGAATCGCTCTTTTCCGGCAGAAATCTTTACGTGGACGATCTGGTTACGCGGGACGCCGACCGTTCGCGCGGTTATGGAGGACAATTACTCGACTGGCTCGCCGACGAGGCGCGGGCCAAAAACTGTGAAACGCTGGAGCTGGATTCGGGCGTCCAGCGGTTCGATGCCCATCGTTTCTATTTTTCCAAGCGAATGAGCATTTCATCCTATCATTTTCGGATTAAGCTCGAACCCGAGTCCTAAATCATGAAAAACGAAAACCCATGGATCAAAATCTGCCCCGGAATTAAGCGCCAAACCCTATCCAGCGGGAAGACGATGTATCAAATGTTGGCTACGCTCGAGGCTGGCAGCAAAATGCCCGCCCACCAGCATCCTCAGGAACAGATCGTCCACATCTTGTCAGGCCGAATGAAATTGATCGTGGATGGAACGCCTCACGAAATGAAAACGGGCGATTCCTTTTATCTCGCGAGCAACATTCCGCACGGCGTTGAAACAATGGAAGAGACCGAGGTGGTCGATACCTTCAGCCCGCCTCGGGACGAATATCTCGCGATCGACGAAGCGAATCGCCAGCGCCAGTAAGCCCCGGTCCTACCTGAAAAAAGAATCGCCTCAGGGCCGGTAACCTGTTTAGCATCAATTCCATGTTACACATCATTTGGTCGATCATTATCGGTTTCATTGTCGGCTTGTGCGCACGCGCGGTCCTGCCCGGTGTGCAGCACCTGGGCTTTATCATGACCACGGTCCTCGGCATTGCCGGATCGATCGTTGGTGGTCTAATCGGACGGATATTTTCCAAACCGGCCCCCGGCTCCGCATTTCATCCGGCTGGATTTATCATGTCGGTCATCTGCGCGATCCTTTTACTCTGGGCTTGGGGCAAGTGGGGCGGCGCGATGGCGTTCTAAGAACGACCCCGTTTTCATTCTCCGATAGTGCTTACGCGACCCGCGGGCGGTCGCGATATAGCCATTTCAACTCGCGGTTGCGCTTGCTCGGGCTTCGTCTAGAATAGGCGCTTCGAAATGGCTGAAAACACCGAAACGCTGGATATCAAGCAGTTCCAGTTGCACGGGAAGGACACCGGCAGCGCTGATGTGCAAATCGCGCTGTTGACGCGCCGGATCGGGCAATTGACGGAACACTTGAAAAGCCATGCAAAGGACCACTCCTCGCGTCGCGGCCTCCTCAAGATGGTCGCCCAGCGCCGGAGCCTGCTCGATTATTTGAGCCGGTCCGAAGAGGAACGCTACAAAAAGCTGATCGACAAACTCAGTTTGCGGAAATAATCCCGCCACGGCGGGATCGATCCTAGCGTCCAGTTTGCAGTCGATTCGAAAATTAGAAACGCGACAACCAGGTCGTTAGGCACCTTGGATTTTAGGTTTTAGTTTCGCGCTCCGTCCCGCGACCGCGGGGGAGCAACGGGTTTAAAACCTACAGTCAGGGTGACCGACCTGGAACTCGCACAATCCAGGAAAATACTATGCAACAGAAGGTCACAGCCCAAATTGGGGCTACCCAAATCTCAATCGAGACCGGCAAAATCGCCAAGCTCGCCGACGGCGCGGTCATCGTTTCATGCGGCGACACCATGGTGTTGGCGAGCGCAGTCTCGGCCACCGCAATCAAAGAAGGCCAGGATTACTTCCCGCTCACCGTCGATTACCGCGAAAAAGCGGCCGCGGTCGGAAAATTCCCCGGCGGTTATTTCAAACGCGAAGGTCGCCCGAGCGAAAAGGAAACGCTCACCTCGCGCATGATCGATCGGCCACTGCGGCCGTTATTCCCGCAGGGATATTTTTACGATACTCAGGTGATCTCCATTCTGCTCAGCGCGGACGGACAAAACGATCCCGATATGCTGGCGATCAATGGCGCATCGGCGGCACTTTGTGTTTCCGACATTCCTTTCGCGGGCCCGATCGGTGCGGTGCGCGTCGGACGGGTAAACGGACAATTCGTCGCCAACCCGTCGCATGAAGAGCGTGCCCAAAGCGATCTCGATCTTGTTTACGTCGGGACCGAAAACGACGTCATCATGATTGAAGGCGCGGGCAACGAAGTCCCGGAGGCCGATTTCGTGCAGGCGCTTGAGTTCGCGCATGGTCATGCCCGCGAGATGATTCGCATTCAAAAAGAACTGGCCGCGCAGATTGGCAAACCCAAACGTGAGATGCCGCTTCTTCATGTTAAAGACGACCTTCTGGAAGTTGCCTACCAGGTCGCCGGCGATCGAATCGAAGGCGCGCTTTACACCCAAGGAAAAGTCGCGCGCGGCAAAGCAGTCGAAGCGCTGCGGGAAGAGGTGAAGAAGGCGATCCTCGAAAAACAACCGGAGGCCGACGCGTTCTCAATGTCGCAGGCGTTCGATTACGTGCAGAAGAAAGCGTTTCGCAAAAGCATTCTCGAGAAACAAAAACGGATGGACGGCCGGGGTTACCAGGATTTACGGCAAATCAGTAGCGAAGTGGGAGTGATCCCTCGCGCGCACGGATCAGCTATTTTCCAGCGCGGCGAGACGCAGGCCCTGGCTCTCGCCACTCTCGCGCCAATCGAAGAAGCGCAAAACATCGACGCCTATGGTGGCGGCGAAACGTCCAAACGTTTTATTCTGCATTACAACTTTCCGCCCTTCAGCGTTGGCGAAACCGGGCGCACCGGCGGCGCGTCACGTCGCGAGATAGGCCACGGAGCGCTGGCGGAGCGTTCACTCGAGCCGGTCGTACCCAAAGAAAACGATTTCCGTTACGCGATTCGCATATCGAGCGAGATCATGGAATCGAACGGATCGACCTCGATGGCGAGCGTGTGCGGCGGAATGCTCGCGCTGATGGACGCGGGCGTGCCGGTAAAGGGAATGGTCGCCGGAATTTCTGTCGGCCTCGTCACCGAGCAGGGCGATGATCGACAATTGAAACGTTACGAACTGCTAACGGATATCATCGGAAGCGAAGATCATTTCGGCGACATGGATTTCAAATTGTGCGGGACGGACAACGGCGTCACCGGCTTTCAGCTCGATCTGAAGCTTCCCGGCATCTCGCATAAAATCATGGCCGAGGCGATTCAACGCGCGAAAGAAGCCCGAACCAAAATTTTGGAAATCATGCGGAGCGCGCTCGACAAACCACGGGCAGAGCTTTCCAAGTACGCGCCACGGATCGAGACGATCAAAATCAATCCGGAGAAGATCGGCGCGCTTATCGGACCGGGTGGCAAGACGATCAAGGGGATCGTCGCTGAGACTGGTGCCGAGATTAATATTGAAGACGACGGCTCGGTGCATATTTACGCGACCAGTGGCGAGTCCATGCAGCGCGCGAAGGAAATCATTGGCGGAATGACAAAGGAAATTGAAATCGGTACGACCTATCAAGGTCGGGTCGTTTCCACCAAAGAGTTTGGCGCATTCGTTGAAGTTCTGCCGGGGAAGGAAGGTCTTGTTCACATCTCCGAGCTGGCTGATTTCCGGGTGAATCGTACTGAAGACGTCGTCAAGTCCGGCGACACGATCTGGGTGAAATGCATCGGCATCGACGACAAAGGCCGCGTGAAACTATCGCGCAAAGCCGCGCTCAAGGAACGGGCTGAAAAAGAGACCGGCCAGCAACCGGAGCCGGCTGAAGATTACGAACCGACGCGGCGATAGTTGCGCATTTCTCGCGACGGGCAAATTAATGCGGCGGTCTATGACCGCCGCTACAGTCCAGAACCGCGATGAAAACCGGCTTCGTTGAAAAGCTGATCGGCCGCCTCGGCAAGATTGGGCCGG
Organism: Chthoniobacterales bacterium; assembly: GCA_035473775.1. Lineage (GTDB taxonomy): Bacteria > Verrucomicrobiota > Verrucomicrobiia > Chthoniobacterales > UBA10450 > AV40. The sequence goes on along the minus strand of DATINV010000039.1, from coordinate 1,096 downwards.
AGGACGTGCAGAATTATTTTCTGCGTCTGGCTCAGGAAAAAGGTTTTCTCGAAACTGTTTTCAATTCGATCCAGGAAGGAATAATCGTTACCGATTCGAACGGACGGATCACCTACCTGAACGATGCCGCCTGCCAATTGTTCGGGCTCGAAGCCAACGATTCAATCGGCAAACGCCTGGACGAACGCGTGCGGGGCCTGGATTGGAAATCTCTTTCTCAAAGCGAAGTCGCAGTGAGCCGGGACATGGAAATTTTTTACCCGGCTAATCGCTTCATCAATTTCTACATCGTTCCGCTGATCATCGAGCGCGAACCGGCATCGGATCTAAAAAATACGGAACAGATTGGCATTTCCGGCCATCAGGTCGGGCACGCGATCATTTTGCGCGACATTACCGAGAATCGTCGAACGGAGCAGCAAACCCTCGAGTCAGAACGTCTCAACGCATTGACTCTGCTCGCCGCCGGCGTCGCTCATGAAATTGGGAATCCGCTCAACTCACTGAACATTCATTTGCAATTGATCGAGCGCGAAACGCGGAAGGTGAACGGAGTGAAGCGCGCTGAACTTCAGGAATCGGTCGAGGTCGCGCGCGCGGAAGTGAGCCGGCTTGATTCGATTATCACTCAGTTCCTCCGCGCAATTCGACCCACCCGTCCGCAGCTGAAATTGGAGAATATCAATTCCATCGTCGAAGAAGCGGTCCGCTTCTTCGCTCTCGAAATCAAAGATCGTGACATCGTAGTCGAACAAGAACTGCGTTCCGATCTGCCGTTGCTCGAACTGGACCGCGACCAGATGAAGCAGGCGTTTTACAACGTGATCAAAAACAGTTTCGAAGCGATGAAGAGCCGCGGCATTTTGCGAATCCGGACCGACATGGACGATTCGCATGTGATCGTACGTTTCACCGATTCCGGCGGCGGAATGTCACCGGAAAATCTGAGCCACGTGTTCGAGCCCTATTTCACCACTAAAACCAGGGGCACGGGACTTGGTTTGCTGATTGTTCGTCGAATTGTACGCGAACACGGGGGCGAGTTATCGATCGAAAGCAGCGCCGGCAAAGGTCTGACCGTGACAATTCGTCTGCC
>DATINV010000038.1:0-6912 GCA_035473775.1 Chthoniobacterales bacterium | reverse complement strand
ATTGGTTGAATGAAACGAAAACAACTGGTGCAGTTTTACATCGAAAACGAAATCGTTCGGCGTGGTCGCGCACCATCTCTCGACTGTGCGCAGGTCCGGAACGGAATAAAACGTGGAGTTGACCTCCACCATCTCGAACTGCTGCGCGTACCAGGCGAGTCGTTCGTGGGCCGGCATTTTTTTGGGATACCACCGCTGGACGAATCCTGGATCGGACCAGCTCGCCGTCCCGATGAGAATTTTGCCGCCTTGCTTTTTCCGGGTTCCGCTCACCTGCTAACGAAACCGGCACATTCCAAGAACGCAAATTGGACGCCGCCCTTCAAATAGGCGGTTCCCGTCGTATTTTGCCGAATTTAAGCACGTTATACGACTCCCCTGCCCGTTTTCTGCATGACTCTTGCTACCGGTTAAGATCTTGCAGAACGACTTCTTTGCCTTTTGTACTTCTTTGCCGGTAACCGAATTACGGGCCATCGGCGCATTGTCGTCTGTAAAACACTACGGCGAACACGATCTGGTGTATTCCCCGGGCGACGAAAGCAGTGACCTCTTTATTATGAATCGCGGCTTGGTCGAAATCACCCCGGGGCCGGACCAGCCCGGAGGTTCCATCGTTTTGTGTCGAGGCGACGTTTTCGGGGAAACCGGCGCGTTCACCCGAGCCGAGCGCGATCATACGGCACGCGCTTGCTCGATTGTCAGTGTCCAATGTTTCGCGTCCAAGAATTTCGCTGAATTGGTGCTCCGGGTTCCGTCATTTGTCCTTTTTCTCTGCGAGAATATTGCGCGTCGATTGACCCAGGCGCGCACGATTGAGGCCGGCTGCGAACTGTCCGGCAGTCTGGTCAACTTTGATCTGATCACGATTTATCAAACGATTGTCCGTTCGATGCGCACAGGCACGCTATTCATTAACGATGAGCGCGGAGAAATCGTGAGTGAGTTTCACTTCGAAAGCGGTAGGCCTTGTTGGGGCCGTTTTCGGCATTTGCTTGGAGAAGAGGCATTCTGGCAGTTGTTCATTCAACCGCGGAAATCATGGACTTTCACTTTCTCGCGAGAACTACCCGCCCACGTCGACTTTAAAGAGCACAAAACGATTACTCGCGACGCCGAGGAGATGCTAATTCAGGCGATTCAAATGCGGGACGAGTTCGACAGCGTGCAGAAGGAGCTGCCCGACGATACCGCGTTGCTCAAACGCCAACAACTGAACTTTGCCTGGTCGAATAGCGATCTGGAAGAGTTGCGCCCAATTGGGGAAGAGATTTGGCAGGTAGCCTACAGTCAGCCGATCTCGCTCGCTGATCTCTGTGCGCATTGCACTGTGTGCGCGTTAAGAATCTATCTCGTCGTTGCCGAGATGCTCCGATCGGGACTCTTCGCGTGGGTAGCAGCGACCCCAACCGAAACGCGCGAAACTAATCCTCCGGGTGCGAAAATAACCGCACTTCAAAAACCGGCGCCCTCACCGGACACCGACCTGCCGGATGAGATCGATCTGAGCTGTAGCGCATAGTCGCGCCGGCGAATGGCCCCTGCGCTTCGATTTTGCCGCACCTAAATACCGTCCCAGTCGGTTTCGGTTTGATTCTGGGCATCACCTCGGCATAATAACGCCGCGGGGTGGAGCAGCCTGGTAGCTCGTCAGGCTCATAACCTGAAGGTCGCTGGTTCAAATCCAGCCCCCGCAACCAATCCCCCCGATGTCGGCAGCTTATCGCGTGTATATTCTTCGAAACGTCCGCGGCCGATTTTACATCGGCCTGACGGACGACATGGCTCGAAGAGTTGCACAACACAATTCGGGCGAATCTCGTTGGACGAAGAATCGCGGGCCTTGGAATATTGTCTGGCAAAGCGAAATGTTGTCCCTGTCGAATGCCCGTCGCTTAGAAAATCGATTGAAAAAGCAAGGGCGTGGGCGAGGATTTTACTCGATGACAGGTTTGAGGCGAGACGGCTCATAATCCGGCAGCTGCCGGATCGCTGGTTCAAATCCAGCCCCCGCAACCAATTTTCTCCCTCCAGATGGCGACGCTGTATCGCGTTTACGTGCTTCAAAATCCTAAAGGGCGGCGGTACATCGGATTCACTGAAAATGTTACTTTCCGTGTCCAACAGCATAATTCGGGAATAACGCCTTCGACGCGAAAAAGAGGACCCTGGGAGTTGCTCTGGAAGAGTGAGCCGATAGCTGAGAAATGCGCGACAACTCGAATTGAATTTAAAAAAGCAAAAAGGTGGAAACGGTTTCTACCAGTTGACCGGCTTGCGGAAATGCCAATAGTAAGTCGCTCCCCGCCTAGGCGGGGCAGCCCCCGCAACCAATTTTCTTGCCGCCCCGCCTCGGCGGGGCGAGTTTCTGGCGCTCAATCCGAGCGCGAAAAATCGATTCCAGAGTAGCTCAGTGGTAGAGCGGTCGGCTGTTAACCGATTGGTCGTAGGTTCGAATCCTACCTCTGGAGCGTTAAGTGGCTCATCTCTAGGCATTTACTATCCAACGCTTGCTCACAGTGTCGAGAATGTTACGTCAGACCCGTAGGCTGTGACGGTGTCGGTTGCATGCACTATTCGACTCCGATCTTTTTCAGAATAGCCCGAAATCGCGGCTCATTGCGCACGCTATCGTAAATCGGGTCAACCTTTAAATACCAGCAAGCGCTCTCTTTGTGCTGATAAGATTTTTCCAGCCAATCCAAAGCTTTGTCCTTTTCGCCAAGTCCTAGATGGATGTCAGCGAACGCTGTCGAACTGACGTATTGCCGTTTTGCCATTTCTTCGAGTTCGCGCAGGAGTTGCTCCGCTTTCGCCCGATCTCCAGAAATGGCATATGCGTAGCCGAGAAGTCCCTGATACCATGCGCCGGTCACCATGATTTTGCTTCGCTGAAACTCCGCGATTGCGCCGACTGTGTCGCCTTTCCATAGGAAGCAGCAACCTAACAAATGGCGGGCCATGGTTGAAGCGGGATCCAGTTCCAACGTCTTTTTGATTTGGGCAATTGCATCGTCATATCGACGTGCGTGATACAGAAAGTAAGCTAGAGCAGCTTCAAAGAACGAATTCAGCGGATCGAGTTCGATTGCTTTTTTGTCTTTGGCAATCGCCTCGTCTAATCGACCAAGCCCGCCTAGGAACCATGCATATATTTCATATGCCCATGCCAAATTAGGATTTAGTTCTATGGCGCGATCGAATTCAATCTGGGCATTCCGCCAATCAAAAGCACCGCCAAGAGCACAAGCAAGGGAAAGGTGCGCTTCCGGCAGTTCCGGCTCGAGCTCCAGCGCTTTTTGCGCGAACTCCTTCTCTTTACCTACCGCTTCTTTGCTCGGCATCACGACTCCTCCCATATAGGCGTAGGTGTCGGCTAATCCGCAATAGGCCAGGGCATAGTTGGGATCAAGCTTCAGCGCCTGCTCGTAATAGCGGATCGAGCTGTTCCAGCCGGCTTCGCTGTATTTGCCAAATTCATAGCGTCCCAGCAAATAGAGCCGGTGAGCTTCCGGGTTCTCGGTCGGCTTCTTCGCCAAAGCGCGCGCGTCTTCGACACCAAGATTGATTCGCAGAGCTTCGACAACGCGCTGGGCCACGTTGGTCTGAAAGGTAAAAATATCTCTTACGTCGCCGTCGTAATCCTTCGACCAAAGATGATAGCCGTCACTCACGTTGATGAGTTGAGCAGTGACGCGCAGTTTATCGCCGGCTTTGCGAACGCTTCCTTCTAACACTGTATCGACATGCAGCTGTTCGCCGACTTTCCGGAAAATATCCGCTTCGGTCTTGCCTTTGAAAGCGAAACAGGATGTCCGTCCCGGCACGCGCAGTCCTGGCACCTTGGCAAGCGCGTTAATCAGTTCCTCGGTCATCCCATCGCTCAAATATTCGTCGTTCTTGTCTGCGCTCAGGTTGACGAACGGCAACACCGCCATGGCTTTTGCTGGGGCAGCAGGCGCTGGTTTTTTCGATGCCGCCCCGCCGCGTCCTAGCCAGTCGGACGATCCGTCCTCACGGATCTCCAAACCCGCCTTGCGAAGACCATCGAGCAAGTGTTCGACGAGTTCGGGATCGAACCACCTGGACTTCAGGGCCCGGCCAACCTCTCCGAAATTGGGGACTAACTTCAGCATCTCCTTGAGGGATTGGCTCGCCGCATCCCGCTGACCAAGCTGGCCGTAAACCGCAGCCAGTGTCTCGTAAACAGCGAAAAATCCTGGGAGATTGATCTTGAGCGCATTACTTAGTGCTCCGACGTAGTCGCCTTCGCGGTAGGCGTTGTAGAAAAAAGGAAACCGATACCATGCCGGGTGGCCCGGATTTAACTGCATGGATCGTTCGATCAGCGCACAGCCGCGCTCCCAGTCGCCCGAATATGCAAGCATGCTGCCCAAGGCGGCCAGCTGGGCTCCGTCCATTGAGTTGATTGAGACAGCATGCTCGGCGGCGGTTCGAAACGCTGGAAATTCCTTGCGAAAAAATAAGGTTTTGGCGAGGGCAAGTTGCGGTAACGAATTCGAAGGCGCGGCGTCAATCGCTCGCCGGGCGGCTTGGAGGGCGCGCCCAAGGGGATCCGGTTGCTCATTAAATCCGAAACCGTACTCATCTGTATACAGAAGCGACAACATGGCCCAACCATCGGCGTAACTCGGCGCCTGTTGCACGCCCCGCTCCATACATGTCCGAGCGATAGCGTGTTCTTCGGGAGTTACTCGGTAGCCATAACCGATACCGCGCAGAAGCGCCTCATACGGGGTCAACTGATCCGGAGCTTTGGTCCGGACCAGGTCGCTCATGTTATACGAGAGAATGCCATATCTGTCGGCGACGGTTGAAACAATTCGCGGGACGAGATCGTCTTGTAACTCAAAGACTGATTCGGGAGTGAAGTTGCGTTCATAGTTCTCGGCCCAAAGATGAGCGCCGGAGATTGCGTCCACCAGTTGGACTGCGAGACGCAGTTTGGTTCCCGCCTGCCGTAAGCTGCCTTCCATGACATAGCGCGCGTCCAATTCTTTCCCGGCGGACCGCACGTCAACGGACTCTTTGGCATAACGAGAAGTCGAACTGCACGAGATGACCCTGAGATAAGAGAAACGGGACAGGCCGGTGACGATTTCCTCGGTCAGCCCTTCGGCCAAGGCGGTGAGATCGGAGTTGCTACCGCTATATTTAAATGGCAACACCGCTACCCAAAAACCCTCGTCAGCTCGAACAGCTGCGCCCCGACGCAGCTTCTCCGGCACTTCCGAGTTTCCGAGCTCGTCGGTATAGAGATTAACCAGCGAAACGCGGACGCCGTGTTTGACTTCGCATTCACCAAGGTCGTGCAAACACGAACACCACTGTGAATAATGTTCAAGATCGTCGGCAACACGTTTTGAGAGAAGAATGTGACCAGCGTCGCCGCAATCCATCACGCGCTGCGCGATATTGATGCCGGCGCCGGCGATATTCGATTGCTCGTTAAGATCGAAAACTTCGTTCACGGGGCCGCTGTGAATTCCCATGCGCACTCGCAGTTCGGGGTGATTCTTGAGCGCCTTGGCAATCTCCATTGCGCATAAGACTGGCGCTTCCGAATTATTGCGGAAAACGAGCGCGCCGCCATCGCCCGTCGGCAATCGGAGCAGCTTGGCTTCCGCGTCCGCTAAACGGACTTGCTCGGTTCCGCGAACGATCTCTTTTAACTTTTGAATCTGCTCGCTCTGCTGGTTAATAAGCAATTTCGAATAGCCGACGATGTCGATGAACAGCACATGCCCGATCTCAAACTTCACGTCCGAACGCTCGATCATGAGATTCTTCCTATCCCAAGACTTGGGATTTAACGAGGCTGTTCTGCCGCAGCGATCCGTGGCGGGCTGCTTGAAGCACCATGCCCGAAGCGCATTGAATGGTTAACGGATGACTCGCAACCTCGGAGCCTACTTCCCTCGAACCCCCTGATTTGACTTTGCTTTTTCGTTTTCTAGCTGCCAGCAAAACTGCCAGCAAACGGCAATGAAATAGTCCGCGCGAGTAGTGACAGAGTTCGCTTGATTACTCAGATGTAAGCTGCTTCAATGCAGCTAAATACAGGGGAAGACAGCGCCGAATCCTACCTCTGGAGCCATTCGACGCGCCTTCCCTTGCTCATGGCCTCCGGCGCGCGTCGAATAGGCCCCGAGCTGTCGAGGGGCCCTCCGACCGTCTACGTCTACTTATATATTTCCGGCCGGTGACCTTTTCCGTGTAGATCACATCGGTCTGTTCAAACCCCAGTCATGCTTCTTATCGAGTCTGCGCGACGAATGGCCCCGAGTTTGTCGAGGGACACTCCAGTTGTCTACATTCTGCAACTTGGAACTGGCGCGTTGTACGTCGGATGCACAACTGATCTCAAAGTGCGCCTCCGCGAACACGCAGTAGGTACAGCCTGCCGGACCAGTTCATTAGATCCACCCGATGCACTGGTTTTCGTAGAGATTCAGCCGGACTTTCGAACAGCTCGAAAACGCGAGTTGCATATCAAACGATGGTCACACGCGAAGAAGCTGGCGCTCATAGATCATCAGGACGCGAATCTTCGCAGACTGAGCAGTCACGAGACTGACGCGGTTGAATGACCAATTCGCGGAATTGTTCGGATTATATCTGCCATATTGACGATACTAATTATCTGTCATCGATACAGTTATAACAATTACCTATTGTAATAATGGATGAGATGTAGTCGTATTAATTAGATTTATAGCGAATCCACTCGAACATGAAAAAGGGACTAATCATTCTGGCGTTATCCATCGGGATGGGAGCCGAGCTTACTCATGCTCTGTCGTTCGATGTTTTCCCTACCACGATTGGCGGACCGTCGCTCTGGTCAGTAAACAGCGCTCCAGGTCAAGCAATTCCGATCGAGTGTCAAAG
>DATINV010000037.1:0-3282 GCA_035473775.1 Chthoniobacterales bacterium | reverse complement strand
CGAACGGCCTTTAGCATCGCGGCTTACGCCGCCGCATGTTACGTTTTTGCCGCAAATGGAAATTTTCGTTCTTGGTGCCGGCGCAATTGGAAGTCTTTACGGCGCCAAGCTTGCGGCAGCGAATGACGTCACTCTTATTGGCCGCCCTGATCACGTCCGCGCAATCAACGAGAATGGTTTACGGATTGATGGTCTGGAGTCGCAAACCGTCCGCGTTCGCGCAGCGTCGCAAATTGAACGCATTTCGCGCGACGCGCTGATTCTTTTGACGTCGAAAGTTCCTTCGACGGTCGACGCGCTTGCGCCAATCGCATCGCTCGTTCGCGACGATACCACGATCGTGGCGTTGCAAAATGGATTGAACAGCGATGAAATCGCGCGCGGCGCGATTCACGGACGAGGAGTCGTCCTACGTGGGATCACTCAGTTCGGTGCGATTTTCGAACACCCGGGCTTGATTCATTATATGGTGAAAGGCTACACGCTCCTTGAAAAGCACGAGCGCAGTAAACGCATCGCTGTTGTTCTGAACGCGGCCGGACTGGACTGTCGCGTTTCTCCCGACATCAGGACGGAGGTCTGGCGGAAGCTGATCTTCAATTGCGTGGTCAATCCGGTTACAACCATAGCCGGGTGCAAAGTTGGCGGGATTGTCGACCCGCGTTTAGATCGCGTTAAGCAGTTGATCATTGCTGAATGCCTGGCGGTTGCCCGCGCCGAAGGCGTTTCGCTTAAAGAGGATTTTATGAGCGAGGTCAATGCCGCCTACGCAGGGTCGCAAAATATTGTCTCCATGCGACAGGATCTATCCCGCGGCCGGGTCACGGAAATCGATTATCTAAACGGCGCCGTCGTCGCGCTGGGAGAGCGTCATGGTTTGGAGTGTCCGGTGAATGACGGGCTCACTCGCATAATCAAAGCATTGGAAACAGCGTCCAATGACAACAGAGGCGGCCCACGCTTGCCGCCTCAGGAACCCAACACAAAAATAAGCACTCGGGCCGGCGTGAGGGCGCCGGAAACTACTTCCAGCGAAATTAATCGCTGAAAATCAATCGTTTGTTGCCGAGTGACCGCCTACGCGGTCGAGCTGGTACGCTGTGGTCGGGATCACTCCAAGGCGATCACAGTTTTGCCTTACGGCTGAACCTGTGATTATAGCTACGCACCTCTTACTTTTAACCGTTGTTTTTTTCGAGGTTGCGACGCTGTTGCTGCTCGGAGCGGCAAAAGCCGATGCGCAAAAGACGATCGACACTGCGATCGCCGCGCACCGAATCGACCAACCGCACAAGCCGCTTGGCTTTGTTACAGTTGTCATAGAAGGAGGATCGATCTTTTCTTCGTCAAAGGCAAGCTAAAATAGTCGTTAGGCCCGGTTCTATTCCTGGCGTAAAAAATGTTCCAATCGCAACCGATCCAGCCGTTCCCGCGCTTCGCCGCTGCGAGTTCCGCCGGCCGAAGCAAGCTTTTCGTAAATTGAGGCGGCCGCTTCCCATTTGGTATCCGCTTCCAACAGCTGACCGGCATTGAATCCCGCCTTGTAGAACCAAAAGAATTCGCGTGGTCGCTCTGAGCGTGTTCCCTCTTCTAAGATTGTGTAAAAACTTGCCAGTGCACCGGCCCGGTCGGACTTTTTCTCCAGGCAAAGTCCCCTTTTGAAAAGGGCCTGATTACGCCAATGGGCGGGTGCGTCCCGGTCGGCCACCAGTCGATCGTAAGCTTCGATCGCGCGCTGATAATTCTGCGGATCGCTCGCTGCCAGTTCGAAGAAGATATCGCCTTTGCCGCAAGTCGCTTCACGCTTTTCGCCCGGCCGAGCGGCTCCGTTGAGGACTTCATCGTAAAGAGCGAGAGCGTCCTGAGGCTTGCCCAGTTTGCGCTCGATGACTGCTTGCTCATTTCGCGCCGCCCATTTGAATTCGCCATTTAGCTGGACGACGCGATCGAACAAAACGATCGCCCGGTCCAGGGACTGCGGCGTTATGCTGCCCATCGCGGCTTCGCCCGCGAAAAACAGTGCTCGTTCAGTCAACGGCCCTTTTGGATCTTCATCTGTTAGCAACTCGAACTGCGTTTCCGCGTTGGCAAAATCCTCCTGCCTAAAATAAATCTCGCCTAGTTTCATGCGAACGGAGGGTAACAGAGTCGACTTGTCGTGCTGTTGAATGAATTTCTTGGCCAGGTCGATCGCCCTCGTTTCGCCGCCTGGAGCCGCGTCTTCCAGCCAGACGGTTAGATAATCACTGCGTTCCTGCGCAGTCGGGTTCGGTTTTGCTTCGGCAGCGCGGCCCAGATCTTTACGTGCTTCGTCGATTCGAGGCGGACTGGCGTGGAACGCGAGTTCAGCCAGGCCGACCCACGCTTCGGCTGCCCGCTCATTCTTTGGAAATTCACGCAGAAAGTTACGCAGCGAATCAGCTGCGAGCGGATCGCCTTTGCCCGCCTTCGTCAATCCCGCTTCCAATCGCAGATCGGCTTGCGATTTTTCATCAGTCGTCCTCGTCCCAAGTTGCTCGACATTGGCGACAAATCGCGGCTCGTCTCCTTTTTGTAGAGCGCCCAACGCCGCATTGAATCTCGCCACCGGCGCCAATTGCGAATCGGATGTTGCTACTCGTTCGAAGTCGGCCGTTGCCGCATCGAACCGTCGGGTTCGATAATTGATTTCGGCGGCGAGTAGATCTAGCCGGTCCAGCGTGGCGGGTTCCGGTCGCAGTGCCCGCGCGTCATTTAATATTGCGAGAGCATCATCAAATCGGTGCTCTTCCATTTCGAATCGGGCAAAGTCCAGGAACGCGGGAGCGAGGACCGCATTTTGCGGATGATTTTTGCGCAATGCAGTGAACGAATCGAGTGCCCGGTCACGCCGACCGACCCGCAAATCGAATCGCGCCAGATACCATTGCGCGAACGCCCGCCGCGGCTGCACCGGATCCCGGGCCCATCGATCAAGCTCGCTCCGGGAAGGTTTTCGTTCCGCCCGATAAAGCTGGTCCAGTTTGGCAAAAATTCGCGCCAGATCGGCATCATTGGGGTGATGCTCGATGAAATTCTCGAGCGAATCATCTCCAATTTCCGGCGTGCCAAGCTGAAGATGGGTGTCGGCCAGGGCGAAGAGTGCCGCCGTCAAGGTCTCGTGGGTAGCGCCGTCCGGTTGTTTTAGGATCGAATCGAAAGAGCCAATTGCTCTGTCCGGCCGCTGGAGTGCGAGCTCGAGCCGCCCGCGCAGGAAATGCCGTTCCTTCTTCTCCGCAATCGTCGTCGGTTGGGTTTTTTCCA
>DATINV010000036.1:0-1619 GCA_035473775.1 Chthoniobacterales bacterium | reverse complement strand
AACCCGTCGGTGATCAAAGTCATCACTTTGGCGATCAGGCGAATCGCTTTCCGAACGTTCGCATCGTGCGAGTGATCGTTCAGGTCTTTATCGAACGGCGCGAGCATGGAGACGCCGGTGCGGAGCACATCCATCGGATGGGTGTTCTTCGGCAATAACTGCATCATCTGCTCGACTTCCTTGGGAAGCCCGCGCTCCGAGGCAATCTGTTTTTTGAAATCGTTTAATTGTTTCCCGTTTGGCAGTTCCCCGTTGAGCAGCAAATAAGCGACCTCTTCGAACGTCGCCTTGTCACCCATTTCGTGAATGTCGTAACCGCGGTACATCAGCCCCGCGTTCGGATCGACCCAGCAGATCGCGGTTTCACCGGCAATTACGCCGGCCAGCCCCGGGCTATAGTCTGGCTTGGCTTCAGTAGTCATTTCTTAGTTCACGTTAACAACGATACGCAATTCGACAAATGCTCAGTCGCGAAAACCTTTCCACTCGTCCTCAGCCGGGTTGTAGTCGAGCAGATCGTAGAGCTCCTGCCGGGTTTGCATTTGATCGAGACAATCGTTTTGGGTGCCGGTTTGCTTCAGCGCGGCAAAGAATTTCTCGCTCGCTTTCATCGAAATGCGGAACGCGCTTTGCGGAAAAATTATCATTCGATAGCCGAAATCGGACAGTTCCTTGAAAGTCAGTAACGGGCTTTTGCCGAACTCGGTCATGTTGGCCATTAATGGCGCATCGATCTCCTGCGCGAAATCGACGAATTCTTCGGCGGTTTGCAATGCCTCGGGAAAAATTGCGTCCGCGCCTGCGTCCAAATATTCGTTCGCCCGCGAAACCGCGCCATCGAGGCCTTCCTGTGCCCGAGCGTCAGTTCGAGCAATAATCAGAAAATCCTTATCCTCACGAGCGGCCACCGCCGCTTTGATTCGCGCAACCATCATCCGGGCATCGACAATCGTCTTGCCCTCGACATGTCCGCAACGCTTCGGAAACTCCTGATCTTCGATGTGGCAGCCCGCAAGCCCTGCTTTCTCAAGCTCACGAATGGTTCGGGTAACCGCTTCGCCTTCGCCGAAACCGGTATCAGCATCCACGATGGCCGGAATCCTGACCGAGTGGGCGACGTAACTGGCGAGCCGGATTACTTCATCCCTCCACAATAAACCAATATCCGGGACACCGGCCGTGCAGTTGGCCATGCCAGCGCCGCTGACGTAGACCGCATCGAAACCAGCTTTTTCCACCTGACGCGCCATTGATCCATTGGGAACACCCGGCATCATCACCGCACCGTTAGCGATCAATTTCCGCAGCGTCTTCCTCTTGCTCGTTCCGTTGCTCGTGCTCGTAATCATTTATTTCATCACACACGCTGCGATCAATTCCTCAACACCTTTGGCTTCGTCTAACTTCCAAGCTAGATCGACAATCTTTTTCGCCCGCGCTTCGCCCAACTCCGGAACCACTAAGGCGTTGAATTTCCCTTCCAGTTGTTTGTCGGTCACCGGATTCAATGCGTTGCCTAACGGATAATCGACGCGCTTGGTCAATTCACGCCCGTCTTGCAACTTCACGTGCACAATGTTTGCGACAGCCTTCGCATACAACGAGCTCAGCTCGCTATT
>DATINV010000035.1:0-3577 GCA_035473775.1 Chthoniobacterales bacterium | reverse complement strand
CAGTTCGAGATGGTGGAGGTCAACTCCACGTTTTATTCCGTTCCGGACCTGCGCACAGTCGAGAGATGGTGCGCGACCACGCCGAACGATTTCGTTTTCGATGTAAAACTGCACCAGTTGTTTTCGTTTCATTCAACCAATCGAAAACTGTTGCCGCCGGAATTGCAGCGGCTCGTCCAGGCCGATGCAAAAGGCAAAGTGACCGCCACGGAATCTCTGCGAGATGCGTTGCTGACTTCTTTCCTCAGGCCGATGTCGATCTTGCAATCAGCCGGAAAGCTTGGCGTATTTCTGTTGCAGCTTTCTCCGGCATTCTCGCCGCGAAAGCATGAATTGGCCGAACTCGAGCCGTTAATATCGAGACTTCGCAATTATTCGCTGGCGATCGAATTTCGGAATCGAAATTGGGTTATCGGGGATCAATTGAAATTGACCGCGAAATTTTTGCACGAACGCGTCGTAGGGTTTGTGAATGTCGACACGCCAACGGCCGATCATTTTTCGATCGTTCCGCCCGATCTTAATGAAGTGACGAATCCGGAGTTCAGTTACCTGCGACTCCACGGACGTAACGCAAAGGCTTACCTGACCGGTAAGACGGTGGCAACCCGCTTCGATTACGATTATTCGGACAAAGAGATCGGGGAAGTCGCGGAGCGCAGTCGAAAATTAGTGGCCGAGGCGAAGGAAGCCCACATCGTCTTCAACAATAATAACCTCGATTACGCGCCACGGGCAGCGATCCGGCTGCGCGAGGCGCTTGGGCAAAAAGTGGCTCCGCCCTCGTCGGAGACACCGGAACTGTTTTAGAGTAAGGTCGCGTCCGTGCCAGAGCCGCCCACAGTTGCCGAGCGCCGCGATGGACCACCTTTGCTGTCATGGTTTGAGCGCAAGAAAATGTGGTTGGCCGACCATCACATGACCCTGGTGACGATCGCCGACACGCCACACTCGATCGCGTTTGGATCGGCGATCGGAATTTTCTTTGGCTTTACGCCGTTGTGGAGTCTCAAAACATTGCTCTCGATCGCAGTGGCCTGGGTTTGCCGATGCAACAAGATTGCCGCGGCGATTGCGGTCACGCTTCACGATGTCCTGATTTTCCTCATGCCTGCAGTTTACTTTGCCGAATACAAACTAGGCTGCTGGACCCTAAACCGACCGCCGCCGGCCCATCGCATCCGGTTTCATTTTGGGCTGCACGATTACCTGAACTGGGAACTGTTCCGGCGGGTGGTTTGGCCAGCGATGATCGGTTCGCTTTTCCTGGCCATTCCGTCGGCGGTGATTGTCTACTGTTTGATGCGACTGCTGATCAGTCGGGCGCGTTCGCCCCAACCGGCCAGCTAGAGGCGCAGCGCCCGGTTTTTTTTGGGCTCGGGAGGCACGAGAGTTGCATCAGATAGCGCGAAAACGGCCCGCCTTTGGCTCGAACAACGCCAGGTGGGTCAGCTCTAAATAATATGAAATCTCTCATCGCTATCGCCTCAAGCGTCCTGCTCTGCTCTTGCGCGGACATGTATGTGACCAAGACCGATGTGTCGACCCCCGGTGGAAGGGGCGCGGCTGCCATCGACGCCAAAGATTTCTACGGCTCGAAAGGCGTCCACATGATCACCAACTGTGGCGTGGGCGCGGCCAATCCACGTGCTATTTACATTCGTCCGTTCTGTATCGATACCGCAGTATTCCAAGGGGATGAAGCATTGAGTGACGGCGAGATGCCAATTCGCAAAGCGCTTGCTCCCGTGGAGTTTGCGACTGATTTAAAAGTATCACTGGAAAAAATCGCGCCGGCTCGAATCCTTAAAGATTCCGAATCTCCTCGCACCGGTTGGCTGGTGGAAGGCAATTTTACACTTATTGACGGCGGTAGTCCGTATGCCCGGTTCTTTCTTGGTGACTTGGGCGTCGGACGATCCGAGCTTGTTCTGCACGTTAGGATCACCGATATCGACCGAGGCACGGTAGTTTACGAATTTGATATGGCCGGGGGCAGTCGTTTCCAAGGAAGACACGGAACGGTGCGGGCCAGCGGACTCGGACGCGCGACCCATTTCGACATGGTGAACGCGGCGGAGCGAATCTACATCACGCTCAGCGCGAATCCGTATCGTTACGGCGAGCGCCACGACCTCACGCTGCCTGAATAATTGCGCGACTCTGCGCGTCTGAAAGTTGCGAACCAAGCGGTGACGATTAACGTCCTGCCGTCTTGAAATCCACGTCCGTGATTTTTCCGCGCCGTTTCATCATCCTCGTCGCTGCATTTTCATTGTTCGCAGGTACCCTGCGTTCAGCTTTTGCCGCGCAAGCATATATCATCGCTGATGCGCAGACCGGTTTCGTCCTTCTGGAATCGAAGTCGAAAGATAAGCACCAGATCGGAAGCTTGACCAAGATCGCGACCGCGATGGTTATTCTCGATTGGGCGGAACACAAAGGCGGCGATCTCAACCAGGTCGTCACAATCCCGCCGTCAGCATTTGTCGGCACCCTTGAAAACAACGTTGGCTTTCGGCCGGGCGACGACATCGCGTTACGCGATTTGCTTTACGCCGCGCTGGTCCAGTCCGACAACATCGCGGCCTACACTCTGGCCAGTTATGTTGGATCGCAAATTCAGGCGCCCACTCCGAAGCTTTCATCGATCGACATTTTCGTCACCCAAATGAACGCGTTGGCGAAGCAATTGAAAATGGAGAAGACGCGTTTCGTGAATTCGCACGGCGTCGACACCAACGTGAAACCGTTGCCTTATTCGAACGCCGAAGATGTCGCGCGGCTTACGCGTTACGCGCTGAACAAAGCAAGCTTTCGCTTTTACGTTTCGCAAAAAGAGCGCCAGATCTCGTGGCGGCGTGGCGGAAAAGAGCAGCGCTATCTTTTGCGCAACACCAACGAACTTCTTGGCACGAACGGGATCGACGGCGTGAAAACCGGCCAGACCGCGCGCGCCGGACAGTGTCTGGTTCTGTCATCGGCTCGCGAGCCCCAGGTTGTCCAGGCGGGGCAGGGCGCCAAAATCTTTCCGCGACGAATTATTGTAGTATTGCTCGGCAGCGCGAATCGATTTGGCGAAGGCGCGCAACTCGTTGCCCAGGGCTGGCAGCTCTACGACCAATGGGCTAACACGGGTCGCCTTGTAGATCCGAAAAAAATGCTTTGATTAGTCTTTATCATGAAGACGCGCATCGGGGTTCTCACCAGCGGGGGTGATTGCCCGGGATTAAATGCCGTTCTTCGCGGCGTCGTCCTCGCTGCGGACAAGCTCGGTTGGGAAGTGATCGGATTCCGCGACGGTTTCGAAGGGCTTCTGCCGCCAGGTGATTATCTAGTGCTGGATCGCAAGAGCACGGAAGGAATCATGGCACTTGGCGGAACAATCATCGGGACAACAAACCGCGGCCACTTCGTGGCTAAGGTCGGCGCCGGAGATCGGACGGTCGTCGCAAGCGACGTGATCGCGCGCGCGAAAACAGTTTTGGACGGACTCAACGTCAAAGCGCTGATCATCGTCGGCGGCGATGGTTCGATGACCACGGCGATGCAAATGCAAGAAGGAGGAATCAACTGC
>DATINV010000034.1:0-39128 GCA_035473775.1 Chthoniobacterales bacterium | reverse complement strand
CCAATGGCAAGCCAAGATGACCGGATTGGGACGCTTGGACCGCGTCCATGGCAAGGCCGCGCGCTTCGGTCGCCGCGCGCGAAAGGGCTTCAATATTTAAACTCATGAAAGACGAATTAATTTATGGTTTTGGAGCGCAGTTTACGCAATCTCTTTCCCAACTATCCGCCACGACCCACGAATCGGAGCCAATATTTCCTCTAGGGAGGGGCCAGACCGGGCCTGACCGATCGAACGTTGAATAACTTGTGAATAAAAAGGCCGAAAAGGGCACTTTTGTTCACAGCATTCTGTGAATAAGAGCTTAATTTTCCCGCGGTCGCGACTAACTTGTTGACTCTGTCATGAAGTTGTCGGAAATCCCCGCGCTCCTGCGCGAGATCGGCGTTTCGCCGGTT
The DNA here is from genome assembly GCA_035473775.1 of Chthoniobacterales bacterium. GTDB lineage: Bacteria > Verrucomicrobiota > Verrucomicrobiia > Chthoniobacterales > UBA10450 > AV40. Next base: position 38,730 of record DATINV010000034.1, on the reverse strand, counting down.
AAAAGCCTCGGCCAAAATTTTTTGCACGATCGCAACCTTGCCCGCTGGATCGTCGATCAGGCTAATCTAAGCGCAGATGACTATGTCATCGAGGTCGGCCCCGGGCTTGGCGCTTTAACCGAATTGGCCCTCGCGAAAGGCGTAAGGGTGCTCGCAATCGAGAAAGACAAGCGTCTTGCGCAATTCCTGCGCGATAAATTTCCGACCCAAGATTTGGAAATCATCCACGGCGACGCGCTCGACTTCGATTTGCGAACTTTGTACGGAGCGCGACGAGTAAAGTTTCTGGGAAATCTTCCGTATTACATTTCGAGTCAGCTGCTGTTTAAGTTTCTTGAATATCCAAGTCCCATATCGTTGTGGTTGTTGATGTTACAGAAGGAACTTGCGCGACGGCTCGGAGCTGCGCCGGGAACAAAGGATTACGGCGCGCTTACTTTGCAAATTCAATTGCGCTATCGCGTCGAATTTTTGCGGACGGTCTCCGCAAATGTTTTTCTTCCAAAACCCGACGTCGACTCCGCTTTGGTGCGAATCACCCCGCGCAACAAAGATGAATTGCCCGCCTGCAACGCTGCGATTTTCGAAAAACTTGTCCGTCGCGGTTTCTCGCAACGGCGCAAGCAACTTGGAAAACTAATTAGAGAAGACGCGTCAAATTGGGAAAAGATTGCCGCGGAACTTGCGCTCAATCCCCGGGCGCGCGCCGAAGATCTTTCGCTCGAGCAATGGATCGCCCTGACCAAGCGGATTGCCCCAGTTACGCAAACGAACAGCAAAGATGTGTCTGAAGAGCAGTTTCAAGTGGTCGACGAGAAGGACGTCCCGACGGGGTCTGCATCCAGGAGCCTGGTGCATGCGAATAACTTGCTCCATCGAGCGGTCCACCTGCTTATTTTCAACCCCACCGGAGAGGTCTTTCTCCAATTTCGCTCCCCCTCGAAGGACCGGCACCCACTGAGGTGGGATTCAAGTGCTGCCGGACACGTGGATAGCGGGGAGGACTATGATCAGACCGCCGTACGGGAGTTGCGCGAGGAATTAGGAATCGAGACGCCGTTGAAAAGAGTAGCAAAGCTGCCTGCTTCCGAGCGAACCGGCCAGGAGTTCATCTGGCTCTATATAGGTTCCTACGATGGCGAAATGCAGCTGAACCCTTCCGAAATCGAAGCCGGCCGATTCTTCCCTCCGGGAATCGTCGATGCCTGGATCGAGGCGAGACCCAATGACTTCGCGACCGGGTTTCTGGAATGCTGGAAGATCTGGCGCAAGGAAAACCGCTAACGACGGCGCCGTTGTGGTCTCGATTTCGCGCCCCGTTTGCCGGCGCGCCCCATCGCTGTCCGCTTGAACCTCCGCGCTGCTCGACGAGCGCCTTCCTTTCCGCCGTACAGTGAGTCACTAAACATTCGCGTCACGGAATTCTTCCCGCGCAAAAAGTGCACTTGGAATCCGTGGGTTTGTTTGTTTGCGCGCGCCTTGGTATCAATGCGGCGGATATTCGATTCAGAATCAGGATTGGATCGTCTTCGCATGGGCTCTGCCTAACAGGTACGTCAAACAGCGCGAGAATCAATGAGTCGCGCTATTTTTTATCGCCACTCGAATTCTTTTCAGGTGCTGGCAAATTCCAATCGCGCCACTTTTTTTCATATTCCTCAGCCGGCAGAAGCACATAGCAGGGGTGTTTCGCCGTCCGAAACCAGGCAATCATTTTGACCAGCTCCGGTTCGGCCATTGTGGTGCAACCCGTCGTTGGATGGTTTACGCCCCGGCGAATGTGAAAGAAAATCGCGCTCCCCTGCCCGGGCACGGGCGGATCGGAATTGTGGCGGATTTCCACCAGCCAATGGTAAGCGAAATCCCCGGATCGCATTTTTTCGTGACTGTAATTATCGGGCGGGTTTTTGGGGTCGATGACGATGTGCCGGTTGTAATTCGGTGATCGCGAATCGTCGCTCCAAATATCTGCTTCGGTGACCTGGCGGTACGGATAATCGCCGCCTGCCGGTAGTTTTGCATCGTATCCAAAGACTTCGCCAATCGCGAAAATGCCCGCCGGCGCGCGGCCATCGCGCTCCTTTTTGTGCAAACCCGGCTCCTCCTGGCCGGCGAGACCGCTTCCCCATGCCAGACCGCTCTTGCCAAACAATACCGGAATAGGGGCATCAACCGCGTTCCAATTCCCGTTTGCGCGTTCGAATCGCTGCAGCTTTCCGTTCATCGAATTCCAGTCGGGGGCGGTCGCAACAATCAGCTGGCTGCAATTCCCTGGAACGCCTTCGGCACGTGCGGTGCTTGTTCCAAGCAGCGCCAGGCTAAATAAAACTGCCGGCCATGTTCCGTTCCACACCGTTGGAAAGGTCGAGATAAACATTCTAAACATTCGCAAATCTTAGTTTATTGATTTCCTCGTTCGTGAAAAAAATCTGGGCTGTTTTCATTCTATTGCTCGCTGTCTTCATTAGCTATGCGCCCGCGGTGCGCAACGGTTTTGTCTGGGATGACACAGCTCTCATTCTGCGAGATCCACTGATTCGGAGCTGGCGCCTCATTTCCGCCGGGTTCAATCACTTCCTTTTCATCGACGCTACGCCCTCGGATTTCTACCGGCCGCTGCAACGACTTACCTACACCGTAGACTATTCGGTGGCAGGCTTTCAGCCCGCGTTTTATCATGCGACGAGCATCGTCTGGCATGTCATTGCCGCAATCGGCCTCTTGCTCTTTGCCGAGGAACTGCTGGTTAGTTTTGCTGTCGAACGGCGCCGGGCCCGCACGGTTTCTCTGATTGCAGCCCTGGTCTGGGCCATCCATCCAGTGCAAAACGCGGCTGTCGTTTACATTTCGGGACGGGCGGATCCGCTCGCCGCGGCCTTTGGGTTTTTCGGCCTCTTTTTTCTTCTTCGCGCCAAGGAAGCGACTCGCGGGCGGAAGCTCGGGTTGTTTGTCGTCACTGGCCTGCTGTTCCTGCTTAGCGCTCTCAGCAAGGAAGCTGGCCTTATTTTCCCGGTTATCGGCGTCGTCTTGTTCTTGCTCCGAAAAGATTGGCGAGATCTTTGGAAGCCTGGAGCTATCACCGCGTTGGTGTGTGCGACTTATTTCGTTCTCCGATTCGGAGCCGAACACTCATCGCCGCCACAATTGACGCCTCCCCCACCGCTTCTAGTCCGCCCGATTATTATCGCGCGCGCGGTGGCCGAATATGCAGGCCTGATTGTCTTTCCATGGAACCTGCACATGGATCGCGATGTCGAAACGCAACCCACCGGATTCAGCGATGCGAGCCTGGCCCACGCCGCCTGGCGTGAATTGCAAACGCTTCTCGGGCTGATTCTGATTGCCGCCTACTTTTTTTGGTTGTGGCGCGCGCGCAACCGCAGCCCCGCCGGATTCGCTTGTTTACTGTGCGTTCTCATCAGCTACTTGCCGGTCAGCGGAATCGTCGCTCTAAACGCCACGGTCGCCGAGCATTGGATTTATTTACCGAGCGCTTTTCTGTTCCTGGCGATCGCCCTCGAACTTGCGCCATTGGCGCAAAGGTTACGATCTCAGCGAACGATTTTGGCGGTCAGCGCAGCCGTTCTTTGGTTGTGGGTCGCGTTTCTGGGTTGCCGCACTTTCGTGCGGACGTTCGATTGGAAGGATTCACACACGTTCTTTGAACAAACGATCGCACACGGCGGCGATTCGGCCCGAATGCTCATTAACCTGGCTGGCTTGGAGTTAAGCGAGGGCAAGCTGCCTGAAGCCGCCGCGCATTTGCATACCGCGTTGCAAAAGAAACCGGACCAACCGCTCGCGATCATCAATCTCGCTTCGGTGGCGTTAAAACAGAACAATTTCAAACAGGCGCGCGAGCTTTTGAACCGAGCGACGCAGATGCCGATCGTCGATGCGCAGGCGCATCAACTCCTCGCTGTGTTGGAACACAAGGAGAGTGGGAAAGTGGACCTGCTGCGAATGCGTCTGGCTTCGCGGACCGGTCCGCCCAATTGGAATATCGAGAAAGCGTACATCCAATTGCTGGACCAAACCGGCGCACGCAGCGCGGCGATCAACGAAGTGCTCGCTTGTCTGCAAACGCAGTCGTATCGCGCCGATAGTTGGAAATTGTTGAGCGAATTGGAAACAAAAGCCGGTCACGCCGATCAGGCAGCGAACGCGCTCGCTCAAGCCCGTGAGTATGATGTTCATCTCGGCGCCGCAATGTCGGGAAATTAACAACGCCTACGGCAAAATCCGATGCGGAGGTAAGACCTCGCGCCCTGAATAGGACGGCTGGCTGCTCGTCAGTCTATAAAGTATATGAAAACATCTCTCATCGTGGGAGCGGCGCTGGTCAATCTGGGTTTGGCAGCGGCTCCTTTAATCGCACAAACCCAGACGACAACGAGCTCGACCAGCACGGGTTATGTGCAGACGAGCAAAATTATTGGAACGAAAGTCAAAACGTCTCAGGGCGAAGAGGTCGGCGTGGTTAAAGACGTCGTGCTGGATCGCGGCAACGGTTGCATGGCCTATACGGTCCTCTCGACCGGAAGCGTCGGCACTCGCGTGACCGGTGGAGGCAAGTTGGTCGCGGTGCCCTGGGGCGTTTACACCACTTCACCGGATACCGGTTATCTGACCGTCAGCGTGGAACGAGATCGCATCTACAACGCACCGGTTTTCGAATACTCTCGCATCAGCGATACGGCCTACATGACTAACGTTTACTCACATTTCGGTGTGTCGGCAGGCGTAGGCGTATCAAGTGCGACCAGCACAGGCGCGAGGACTATGGGCGCAGCAGCGACGACAACTGGTGCGACTGGTCAAACACAAACCGGTGGATACCCTTCACCGGCTGCTTCGCCTAGAACTACCGCAACCGCGTCGCCTGCAATGTCGGCTTCTCCGAACGCTTCGGTAAGCGCTTCCCCAAGCGCCTCTGCGTCGGGAACAGTTCCTCCGGATGCGAAGTCGACTGCCTCCCCGAAATCAGAAAGCAAAAGTCGTAACCGGTCGGGGACGTCGGCTGTTTCAGCCCGTCACAAGGGCGACGAAGCGATGCGGGGAAACAGTGGCGAATCGACCTCTGAAGCGTCGTCCGGCAAGAAAAGCAGCGCGCGCAAATCAACTGACGAAGAATCTTCGGCCGAAAGCGCAGATGCTTCTCCAAGCAAGAAGAGCTCGCACAAGAAGAGCAGTAAAGAAGGAACCAGCGAAACGGCTCCGACACCCAACGGAGAACAAGAATAATTTAATTTCACGGCGCAATTCGCCGTTATTGCATCGCGGGAATGCCATATGGCGCTCCCGCGATTTTTTTGCTCACGATGGCGTCGTCGCCGCTTCAACGCGGGCAGTATCTTCGGCTAAGTATTTTGCTCCGAATATCCACGCAAAACCGGAAGCCAAGATCATCCCCGACACGAACAGGAACGCGACGCGGATATTCGAGTGATCTCCGATGTAGCCGAGAAGCCAGAAGGCCTGCACGTCGCCAAGGGCGTGGATAATGAAAATATTCACTGCAAAGGCGCTAGCGCGCACTGCTGGTAACGAGACATTCGCCACCGCCGTGTTGGATGGACCGGTATTTAGGAAGAGCAGGAAAATCGCCACGAACATCGCTACCCAGGCGGCCGGGAACGGAATATAAAGACTCACGATAAAAAACGGACAAGCAATCAGCATTCCGATTCCTGAAACCCAAAAATACGAGCCCGGAAAACGAGGACGTAACCTGTCAGCAACGACGCCGCCAATGATTGTCGAGCTTAAACCAGCCACTACGGTAATCAGCCCAAAGATTGATCTCGCAGCGGCCGGACTCTGATTCCGAAACGCAAGATATTCTGAGATCCAGAATCCCAATCCACCTAAAGCAAAAGTCATCAGCGTCTGGGCGATGCAATTGATCAGATACGAACGGGTGCGAAACAGGCTCAGATAATCGGCAAGCCTGCGGCGCGGCAACCTTTGAAGGAATTGATGAGCGCCGACCCGCGGATCCCGCTGCCAGAAACAAAGCAATCCCAGAAGCAACCCGGGCGGCGTGACCAGATAAAACGCCGAGCGCCAGCCAAAATGGGCGCCGATCTGCCCGCCAATCACATACCCGAGAGCGCTACCTACCGGAATCGCTGCGCAGAAGTAAGCCATAATCCGCCCGCGAATCTCAATCGGAAACAAATCCGACAAGATGGTCGGTGCTGCCGGCCCATACCCACCTTCCCCAATCCCGATAAAGACCCGCGTCATGAAAAGCATTGTGAATGTCGCTGCTAAACCTGATCCTCCGCTGGCCAAGCTCCACACAAGAACTGCGACGCCAATGATTACCCAACGCGAGATTCGATCCGCCAACAAACCGAGTATCGGGGCGCTAATCATGTAAGTGATTAAGAAAGCGTCGCCCAGCCAGATACCCGTCTTGGTCATGGCGCTGTGGTCGCCCGGCGCAAAAAAGGTCGCCCGAATGTCAGGCTCTAATGCAGCCAGAATTTGGCGATCGATGTAATTGAAAAGATTGATCCCCAGCAACAAGCTAAGCGCGACCCAAGCGCTGGATGCAGAACGACTACTGCTTTGCATTCGAGAGTTTGCCGATTGCAGACGAGCGCGGGCTGATTGTAAATCATAAACGATGCATTCCACGACTACCGCTGAACGAATGCTTTACTTCTTCGGCGCTGCCGTTGCCCGGTGTTTCTATCGGGTTCGCGCGCACGGGGCGGACAATTTGCCGGCCGGCGGCTGTTTGCTCTTGCCCAATCACATCAGTTGGGTCGATGCGATTGTTCTCCAGCTCGCTTGTCCCCGCCCCGTCCGCTATATCATCGACCAAGAATTTTACCACAAACCGCTACTGCGTCCCTTACTGCGAACCGTTGGCTGCATTCCGATCGACCCCCGTCATGCGCGCTCGGCGATTAAGGCCGCAACCGAACAACTCGAGGCCGGTGAAGTAGTTTGTCTGTTCCCGGAAGGTCAACTCACTCGGTCAGGCACGCTTTTGCGATTGCAACGCGGCTACGAACTGATCGCTCAACATGCCAACGCGCCGGTCGTTCCGGTGTGGCTCGACCGTTTGTGGGGATCGATCTTCTCTTACCAGGGCGGAAAATTCTTCACCAAACTCCCTAAAGAAATTCCTTACCGCGTCAGCGTCGCATTCGGCCAACCACTGGAACCGGCGAGCGCCGATATCCCAACCGTTCGCGAGGAACTTCTAAAGCTCGGCGAGCTTTGTTACAGCCGCCGACCATTACTGGATCGGCATCTTGGCGAGGCCTGCCTGCGTGGATTGAAACGAAAACGTTTCAGAACGGCGGTCATTGATGGCATTGATAATACCGAACTGAGTCGCGCAAAGCTTCTCGGCGCGGCTGCCGCGCTAAGTCGATTTTTGCGCAAAGAATTTTCCGATCAGCGAATTGCGATCGTTCTGCCGGCAAGCAAAGGTTCGATGGTCGCGAATTTGGCAGTGACGCTGGCTGGAAAAGTCCCGGTGGACCTGAATTTCTCCATGGGCCGCGCGGCGAATGAGTTTTGTTGTCAGCGGGCGGAACTGCAGGTCGCCATTGCCGCAACTGCATTCATGGAACGATTGAAGGATTTTCCGTGGCCCCAACGCGTTCTGAAATTGGACGAATTAATGCCACGCTTGAAATTGCGGATCTTTTTTTGGTGGATGATGTCGATCCTCTGCCCGACGTGGCTGCTGCTACGGATACTGCAAATTCCCAAGACCGGCGGTCACGCCGAAGCGAGTTTACTCTTCACTAGCGGCAGCACCGGCGATCCCAAAGGCGCCGTGCTTAGTCATCGCAACCTTGTGGGAAACGTTTCCCAGTTTCGAGAGTTGCTCGACGCAAAGAAGGAAGACGCGATTCTCGCATCGCTCCCCTTTTTTCACAGCTTCGGCTCGACCGTGACGCTCTGGTACCCGCTGATCGAGGGCGTGCGAATTGTCACTTACCCAAGCCCTCTTGAAGTGACGAAGAATGCCGCGCTGATCGAGAAGTATAAGCTGACTCTTCTCCTGGCGACGCCAACATTTCTGCGCGGTTACCTTCGTAAAACTGAGCCAGAACAACTACGCAGCCTGCGTTTGATTATTACCGGCGCCGAAAAACTTCCACTCGATCTTGCCAAAGCATTTGAAGAAAAATTTCATCAACATGTCTACGAGGGTTACGGACTGACCGAGACTTCGCCGGTCGTGAGCGTTAATCTCCCCGACCCGAAACCAACCAGTCCGGGTCAACCGGTCCAGCCATCCAGTCGCGCCGGATCCGTCGGCAAAATGGCCCCAGGAATCGCCGCCGAAATTCGAAATCCCGAAAACGATCAGAAACTCTCGTTGCAAGATGCCGGGATGATCTGGTTCCGCGGCGTCAATATTTTCGAAGGCTACCTGCATGATGCAAAGCGGACCGCCGAAGTTTTACACGATGGCTGGTTGAAAACCGGCGATATCGGCCGGTTCGATGAAGATGGCTTCCTTTATATCGAAGGCCGGCTCTCGCGGTTTTCAAAAATCGGTGGCGAAATGGTGCCGCACGAATCGATCGAGCAAAAAATCATCGATTTGCTCGGCCTTGCCGGCCGAGATGAACGGCTCATCGCGATCATGGGCGTGCAGGACGAAGCAAAAGGTGAAGCTTTGGTGCTCTTAAACGCCATTGATGTCGATCTTGCCGAATTGCGCGATAAGCTCCGCGCCGCCGGCGTTCCCAACCTGTGGATTCCAAAGAGAGTCAGCCGCGTGGACGCGATCCCCGTTTTGGCGTCCGGGAAACTCGATCTCCGGAAATGCCAAGAGCTCGCGACACAAAATGACAATAGCCCAGCGCTTTAGTGCTGGGTCTCGAGTATCCCAAAAATCAGAGTCCCGGTCGGGACGAAAGAGATTCCTGGCCCTCCTGGGACTGGGACTTCCTCAAAGACTCTGTCTTTCCCAGCCTTGAAAGGCTGGGCTATTATCGAGAATGGGCGAGGCCTTCCATTCGATCGCCAATCGGGCGGCAGCTCTGCTCATGAAGTTGCTGTTCGGTTACTCATCGCGCATTCAGGTAATCGGGCTGGAAAATATCAAACCCGCCGGCGGATTCTTGCTCGCTTCAAACCACATCAGTCATTTCGACCCGTTCATCATCTCAGCTGTCGTTCGAAGGAAAATCGATTGGATGGCGATGGCGGAATTCTTTCCCCTGCCTATGGTCGTATTGTTTTTGCGCGCGGTGGATGCTTTTCCGGCAGAACGGGACCGCGCGGACCGCAAGACGATTCGCACTGCGATTGAGCGCCTGAAAAACGGTCGCATCATCGGCGTGTTTCCAGAAGGCGGGATTCGTGACGGCGCAAATTCACTTCTCGAAGGCGCGCCTCTCCGGGGCGGCGCCTCGGCGCTCGCTCATATCGCTCGAGTTCCGATCCTGCCGTGCGTCATCCTGGGCAGCGATCGCCTTTACGCGAAACGCAGCTGGTTGCCGCTCAGACGCACCCCAATTTGGATCGCGTTTGGCCAACCGATTTCGATCTTATCGGAGTCGGAAAAATCAGCCGCGCGCGCGCAGATTGAAAACGAACTGAAGGGCGCATTTCAGATTCTTTACGCGAAATTGCGGGAGAAATTTTTCCTTCGGCCGGACGATCTCCCTCACCCGCCGCGCGAACGCATGAAATGTGTCCGCCTTATTCCGCCGGGGCGTTCAAACGACACGGCGAAGGAACACGGTGGTCACGGCAAGATCGCGCAGTTTCGGGCAAATGCCGTCGACTTCGCAGTTTGTGCGTCGATGAACCTGCTGCAAATGCGGCATCGTTTAAATGGCCACAGCGCCGAAGCAATGGAACGCTACGTTACGGATTGCGAAAAGCTCACGCCTCGCGAGTATTTCGCCGCGCCAAACAATCCCGATCTTGTGCGCGCGATCTCAACCGCAAACGGGAGTTCGATTGCGTGGCGCAGCCCCGTTGAAACGAAATTTCCGCGAAACGATGTCGCCCGTGCCGAATTTTTTCCGAGCGCGCATCCGCGCACCGCACCGACCGTGATCATACTCCACGCGCTGATGTCCGCGGCGGACATTGGTTACCGTCGGTGGGCGACGCGATTCAATGAACGGGGATGGAATACGTGCTTTGTTCATTTGCCATTTCACTATTCGCGGGTCCCCCGAGGTTATTGGAACGGCGAGCTCGCGATTACCGCCGATCTGGTTCGAAATGCAGAAGGATTGCGTCAGGGCGTAATGGAGGTTCGTCAGCTGATCGCGGCTTTGCGCGAGAGCGGCTGTCGTGAATTTGGAATTCTTGGAACAAGCTACGGCGCGTGGATCGGCGCGTTGCTCGCCAGCGTGGAAAGCGATCTGCGATTCCTCGCGCTTATGGCGCCGATTGTGAATGTCGAGCATGCGATCTGGCAAAATCCCGGTTCGATCACGATGCGGCGCGAACTACGCCGGGCAAAGATCGCGCCCAAATTGGTGGCGCGGCATTATCATCTCAGCTCGCCGTCACATACCGAACCGCTTTGCGATCCAACGCGCGTACTGTTCGTCTCGGGCGATTTCGATTTGATCGCGCGACCAGACGACATTGCGGCAATCCATCAAAAATGGCGCGGCTCGGAGCTACTGCGCGTACCTCAGGGCCATTTTGGCTATCGCATGATGCGCGACACAGTCTCCCGCCTGAAAGAACGCGGACTCTAGCTCAAACGATTCCTAGAAATTCCAAACTCGGCGTTAGATCGCCAAAAGCTGCCTCGGCCAAAACCCTATGACCTTGGGCGGAAGCGTGCCAGCCATCGTCGGCGTGAAGCAATTCAGGACGGCTCAGATCCGTTGTTGCCAGTGCATCGGAATATCGCAGCTGCACATTTGGTACTGAGTTGCGATTGAACTCTGCGACCATCGCTCGCAGGTCTTCGTTCACCATTTCGGTGAGACGGACCACACTCTGGCGGTAATCGGGTCGGAACGAGATGAGATACTCGTACATCTTCTCAGAATGTGAATAGAGACGCGGATCGCTGGCTCTCTGGCGTTCTACTTCCTCGCGACCTCTAAAATACGATCCGAAGTTCACGAGTCCGAAAACCACGATCGCTGTGCGTCGAGGTTGCTGCCGCGCATGCTCGAGGAGTTTTCGGAACCGGGCCGCAAAAATATTTGTGAAAGTCCGCCTCAATCTCGATAATCGCAATTCCGGTCGTTGGAGTTCCTCGGGCGGACTTCGCCAGGCCCAATCCACGTTGTTGTGCCCAATCGTGACTAAGATTAAGTCCGGAAAACGATTCGTGCTGACTAGTTCATCAATCTGACCCGAGAAATTGCGCGTGCCGAGAATTCTGCGAGAAAACCAAAGACGTTCGTTGTTGTCATCCACCATTGCGCCGACCCCGGCGTAATGAATCGCGACCAGCGGCGTCAATTCTTCCAATCGTCGCGAAACGCTTCCGATTTTAATCGGTAAACCAATGTCCAGGAACCAGTTGTGATAGTGACGTTTTCGCGCTCGCCGAAATGTTTTCCATGGTGTGGAAATGTAAATGCCGGTGCTAACACTGTCGCCAACCATTGCAAGGTGCGGTAATCGCGCGATTAATTCCTGACGCCCGATCTCTCCCCGGCGGTAGGCGAGATAATCGGAATGAAATCGCGAGTCTGGCTTGCCGATTCGTTCGAGAAAATTTGTTGTAACGACCGACGTCGACTGCATGGCGGCGCGAGATCTCTGATTGTGATCGGTCTAATCGAGCCAGGCTCTCGACGCGAGCAAGTGGCGGAGTTGCTCGTTGTCCACCGAGAACGCTGGCAACCATTCGCCTACGAGCTCCCGCCTCCACCAGCCTTTTTCGCCAAGCGGCGCAAATTGATAGCGATATAAACGCGCACGCACGAATTTTGGCGGCGCATCCGGAAACGGATTGTTGGCTAGAAGCGACAGCGTGTTTTTGTCGTTGTGTAAAAGTTTCCAGACGAAATGAAACGTCCATGGATATTCGGCCGGCGTCGACATGGCGGCGAACCAGATCTGCCAGTCGATCCGCGGTTGATACGGCGCGATAAACGCCGGCCGCCGGTCTGGATCGCCCGGCTTGGCGACGAATTCGTATTCCTTCCATTTCGTATCGGCGGTAATGATTGTGTCGTCCGTCCCTTCGAAAACGATTTCATTGCGCTCGCGCCCGACAGTTCCAAACGCGCCGTAGGTGTTCACTAGATCGAGCGGATCAAACGAGTAATTCATCAATTGACGACCGCCGGCGAGATTCATCACCGTCGGGATGCTTAGCCACGCAACCAGAATTGCGAGTACGACCGATACGCGGTTGCGAATCCGCGACGGCTGCGATTGAGCCGCGGCCTGTTCAGCTCGCCTAACGAGTGAGTTTGGCAATACTCGCCGCAGCAAAGTGTCATCAAAGCACGCTAGAAACGGAATGATCGTCAAATAATTGAGAAACGAAAGATTACCGCTAATGATCAGAATTGCCTGAAACAGAACGAGTAACACGCCGGCGATATGACGCGCCGTTCTCGGTCCAAACGAAAACCACGGCACGATCAATTCCACGAAATGGTTCCAAATCACTTCGAGGTTGTGGAACCAGTGCGGCAGAAAATGAAAATATCGGCTGATCGGATTTGGTATCGGCTGGGTTTCGTAGTGGTAATACAGGCAGGTCAGATTCCGCCAGCAATCGTCCCCGCGAAGCTTAATCAAGCCCGCGCCGACCATGATCCGAAAGCCAAGCCAACGGAAAAGCCAGAACACAAGAATGGGCGGCCGCGATTTCGGAAATGGACGCGGATCCACCAGCGGACAGAGAAAGATGGACAAGAATCCGGTTTCGAGGAGCTGAATTTCCCACCCGTAACCGTACCAAATGTTGCCGATGTGGACGATCGACATGTAAATGCCCCAAAGCAGTGCGAGCAAAATCGCGTTGGCGTAGCCGGCCATCACAATGAGGGACAAGGCGAGGCCCACCCAGGCAAATACCCTAAGTCCCAAATCGGACACGCCGAACCAGAACAGCGACGGCAGGTGAAACATCGCTTCGCTCCGCGAGCCGTAGTAACTGTGCACGCGCGAAAGAAAATCGTGCGCCGGCGTCAGACCGGTAGCCCCAATCAACGGCACCAACTGATTCACCGCGACCAGGAACGCGATCGCGTAAACGAAACCGAGCAATCGCAAAATGACGAATCGCGTCAGCCAATAATCATTGCCCTGCGCGAAAAATTTCTCGATCTCGTCATTCATCGAAAATGCCAGGGGGGAGAATTGAACTCCCGACCAAGGGCTTATGAGTCCCCTGCTCTACCGCTGAGCTACCCTGGCGAAGTAAGCGGCGACAACGTTCAATCGTACCGCGTTCGATGTCAACGCGACCTCGGAGTAGCGGCGTTCACCGAACCGCCAAAGTGCCAGTCCGGCTCGGACCGATTGAAGTCAGCCGCCTCTACCCTTACTCTTTCGGCTTTGAAATATATGGAGCCAGATCTTTTTCGCTGCCGCGCAGCGCGGCCATGAAACAAACGCCGCCTTCTTCCCTCACCACTCCGGTCCAACGATCCTGATCAACATAGCGCCAGCCGTTGAAATGTTTAGTCGCACCGGTTTTCGGGTCGCGATCCGCAGGGAACAAAAAGAACTGCATTTTCTTTTCTACCGCCCAAACTTGGGCGACGCGGCGGCCTTCCTCGTCGTCAAACACTCGTAGACCGAGCGTCTTCAAGTCGGCAAACTCGGACGGAACATCGTAATGGGCCAGACGTTGCTTCATAAAAAAGTAATCGCCGAGAGCGCCGGCATTCGTTTTCACCGGGTCCAAAATCATGGAATGCGTCGAAGACGCGGTTGTAAGCAGACGACGCGCGGTCGGTTCACCGGGAAAACGGTTTAGCCGATCGACCAATTGAAAAATTAAAATCACCGCGATCACGGCTGCGGCGATACCAGTGGCAAGGAACACCGGATTCTGGGCATATTTCTTCCAGGTCCGTCGTGGCGGGATGATGAAGGACTCGGTCGGGACCCATTCGATAATCTCCTTTGGAATCGGAATTGCCTGAACCAACGCACACGCCGCTTTGTCGAAATTCTGCTGGATTGCGAACGATGCCGTCTTTCGGGCATGATGGACAGCTGTGCGGAGCGCGCGATCATCTACGTGTTCCTCGCGAATGGGCGCGCAATGCAGCAATATTTGGTCGCGACGTGAAAGTTGCGTCTCGCTCATACTTGGGAAACTGGGAGCGTTGCGTCCAACCAGGCTTGAAATTCGCGACGCCCATTGCTAAGTAATTTGGACAACTCCGGCGGCTTTAGCTCTGTCACTGACAACAAATCGCGATAACTGAATTCATTCAGATAAAAAAGCGCGAGCGCAGTGCGCTGCGGATCGGGCGCTGCGGCAACCCAAATGGCAAATTGTTCCGGCTCGAGTTTTTGAATCTGGGTTGGCGCCCAGTCCGCGATTTCGCCCGGTTCAAAATCGACCTCTTCCGCCTGTAAACCTTGTTCGCCGGCTTCAAGACAACGCCAGCGTGCGTTGCGGAAAAACCAAAGCCGATCACGTGGCGCTTCACCATCGGCCGCCTGTTGCGCAGCTTCGCGCAAGGTCGCATGAAAAATCTCCTGTGCTTTCGCGGCATCAGCCACCATCAGAAAGCAAAAACGATAAAGCTGCAGCAGGTCTTGTTTTTCTTCGGCCACCCGGATTTCTCCGGCGCAAATGTTACGCGCCCTGCCTAGATCGCAACCAAAAGGTAGGGCGATTGACCCTAATCGCCCGCGGGCGACGGGCCTGAACTGCGCTCTACGCTAACTTCTTCAGCCGCCGCGAGACTTCCTCGGCGTTCTCCCGACTGTTGAAGGCCGATATGCGAACGTAGCCTTCGCCCCGCGCGCCAAATCCGGCGCCGGGCGTAATTACCACGTTAATCTCCTTTAACATCCGATCGAAAGTTTCCCAACTCGTTAGGCCATTTGGTGTTTTCACCCAAATGTAAGGCGCATTTTCGCCGCCATAGACTTTCAGGCCGATTTGCTCGCAGGCCTCTCCCAAGATTTTCGCGTTACCGGTGTAGTGGTCGACCAGCGCCCGACATTGTTTGCGACCCTCATTTGAATACAACGCTTCCGCTGCGCGTTGCACCGGATAACTCACGCTGTTCGATTTCGTGCTCCAACGCCGGTGCCACAGCGGATGCAATGGCAGTTTCTTCCCCGAATCCGTTTTCGCCAGGACCGTTTTCGGCAGTACTGTGTAACCGCAGCGTACGCCGGTGAATCCGCCAATCTTGGAAAAACTGCGAAACTCAATTGCGTAATCGCGTCCGCCGTCCAATTCAAAAATCGAATGCGGAATCTTCGGGTCGGAGATGTACGCTTCATAAGCAGCGTCGAACAGAATCAACGCGTCGTGTTGCCGTGCATAATCGATCCAACGCTCGAGCTGTTCGCGTGTCGCGACCGCGCCGGTCGGATTGTTTGGGAAACAAAGATAAACAATATCGACATGCTCCTTCGGCGGCTCGGGAACGAAATTATTTTCCGCCGTGCACGGCAAGTAGACGATTCCCTCGAAGCTGCCGTCTTTTCGCGCGGCGCCGGTGTGTCCCGCCATCACATTCGTATCGACGTAAACCGGATAAACCGGATCGGTAATCGCGATTTTGTTTTGATCGCCGAGAATATCAAGAATGAAGCCGCAATCGCACTTCGAACCATCCGACACGAAAATCTCGTCGTCAGCGACGTCCAGCTTACGATCACGAAAATCTCCTTGCGCGATTGCCGACCGCAAGAAGTCGTAACCCTGTTCCGGACCATAACCGCGAAACGTTTCGCGATGGCCCAGCTCGTCGGCCGCGCGCTTCATGGCGTCAATGGCCACCTGCGGCAACGGCTCGGTCACGTCCCCAATGCCGCAGCGAATCAGCTCCTTCGCCGCTTCCGGATCCTTTTCACAAAACTCGCGGACGCGCCGGGCGATCTCGGGAAAGAGATAACCGGCCTGAAGCTTGAGATAATTTTCGTTTAGGTAAGCCATGTAGGGACACGCTCCGTATCGCCACTCGGGCTCGGACCGTCCGGGAGATTAGTGGGACGACACGGAGATCGTCCGTCCAAGTTACAAATCAATAATTTCTAGCGACCGCGTCCCAATTCACCACGTTCCACCAGGCTTTGATGTAATCCGGCCGGCGATTTTGGTAATTGAGATAATAAGCGTGTTCCCAAACGTCGACCCCGAGGATTGGCGTGCCTTCCGCGCCAGCGATCGCTTTACCCATCAGGGGGCTGTCCTGATTCGCCGTCGAAACGACTTCCAGTTTGCCGCTGCTGCTCTTAATCAACCATGCCCAACCACTGCCGAAACGCTTCACGCCGGCGTCCGCGAACTTTTCTTTGAACTGATCAAACCCACCGAAAGTCGATTTGATGTCGTCGGCCAGTTTGCCTTTCGGTTCCCCGCCCGCGTTCGGGCCCATGATTGTCCAGAAGAACGAGTGGTTCGCGTGACCGCCGCCGTTGTTGCGCACCGCCGCGCGAATGTCTTCCGGAACAGAATTCAAATCGCGAATCAAATCCTCAACCGATTTCTTTTCCAGGTCGGCTTTGCCTTTGATCGCGTTGTTTAAGTTCGTGACGTACGCCTGATGATGCTTCGAGTGATGGATCTCCATCGTTCGCGCGTCGATATGCGGCTCGAGCGCGTTATAGGCGTAAGGTAATTTTGGTAGTTCGTATGCCATACAAACACGTTAGTCCGCGCGCTTTACCGGTCAATCATAGGTAGCGGCGGTTCAGCGAACCGGGATGACGATTGAGGTCAATCGTCGCTACCTACAAAAATAAAATCCCGGCTGGGTAATCAGGCCCTTGCGGAAATTCACGTAAGTCGCCAAGGCCAACAGCGGGAAATTTTGGCGATACATGTCGTACTTCAGATAGAACACGCCCGGAAACCCGGTGCCGGTGATTTCCGGCTCGTCCCAGGAACCGTTCTCTTTCTGCGTGCTCAAAAGGAAACGCAGGCCCCGTTGAATGCTCGAACGGTTCAAATCGCCGCACGCACAAATTCCCATGATCGCCCAGGCGGTTTGCGACGCGGTGCTCTTCCCGATTCCCTTCGTCGCCGGATTTTCGTAAGTCGCACAGGTTTCGCCCCAACCGCCGTCGTCGTTTTGACAGCTTTCGAGCCAATCACGTCCCCGCAAAATCCAATCCTGGGTCATGTTCTGACCAATCGCGCGCAGGCCGCGCAACACCTGCCACGTTCCGTAAATGTAATTCACACCCCACCGTCCGTACCACGAGCCATCGGCTTCCTGAGTGTCGATCAAATATTGGATCCCATCGCGAACGCTTCGGACCTTTGGGTTGAAGTTGATGTAGCCCAGCAACTCGAGCGTGCGAGCCGTCAAATCGCTGCACGTCGGATCAAGAATTGCGTTGTGATCCGCGAACGGCATGTCTTCAAGCCACGGGGTCGTCACGTCTTTGTCGAATGCCGCCCAGCCGCCATCCTTGCATTGGAAACTCATCTGCCAATCGAGTGCGCGCCGGAAAGTATTGGCGAGTTCCGAATGGTTCTCTGGCTTTACCAAACGCAGCGCCATCAACACCATCGCGGTGTCGTCGACGTCTGGATAATAAACGTTGTTGTATTCGAAAGCCCAACCGCTCGCTTCGCGGTGCGAATTGTTCTGACCCCAATCGCCGCGGATCCGCACTTCTTTATCGAGCAACCACTTCGCACCGCGGCGCAGTGCCGGATCGTCCGCGGGCATTCCCGATTCGGCGAGCGAGATCAGATTAATCGCGGTGTCCCAAATCGGTGAAAGACACGGTTGAATCCGGAAGTCTTCCGGGTCATCAACGAATAATCCTATAAAATCCTTGGCTGCTTTTTTGTAAGCCGGATGCTCTTTCGGGTAACCGAGCACGCGGAGCGCAATCATACAATTGAGCATTGCCGGATAAACTGCCGCGAGTCCGTCGCTTCCCTCGCCGATTCGGTCGAGCATCCAGCGCTCGGCTTCTTCGAGCGCGCGTTTCCGCATCGGATTGATTCGCATCGGATGGAGGACCTTCAGCACGTCATTCACCCGCAGGAAGAAATTCCGCCAAGTCCAGAATCGTTCGCTGCGTGGCAAGCGCAGATCGCTTTGCTCGGTGCCAAGCGGATACAGTTCGTGCAGTTGCTTATTGCCCGGCAGCGAACGGGTCGGCTTGAAATGGTTAATAATCGCCAGCGGGATGAGCATTGCCCTGCTCCAGGAAGACATTTTGTAGATGTGGAACGGAGCCCAACTCGGCAGTAAAATCATTTCCACCGGAATCGTTGGCAGATATTTCCACGGAAATTGCCCGAGCAGCGCCAGATAAAGTTTGCTGAAAGTATTCATCCGCGGAATGCCGCCGAGACGGAGAATGTTCTCGCGCGCTCTGCGCATGAACGGCAGATCGGGCGAATAACCGGCGAGCTTGAGCGCGAAGTAACCTTTGACCGAAGCATTGATCTCGCTCGGCCCGCCAAAATAGATGTTCCAGCCGCCGTCCGGCAGTTGGCGTTTTAAAATATGCCGGGCGCAACGTTCCTGAAGCCTAACGTCGATCTCGCCTATCCAATGCATGAAGAGCACGAAATCGGAGCAAAGCGTGCTATCGACCAGCAGTTCGCCGCACCAATGGCCGTCTTCGTGTTGTTGCCGCAGCAGGTTTTGCTGGGCGCGCCGAATTGAATCCGAAATTTCACTATCAGTCGCGACAAATGGCTCTGCGCTCTCCGGAGTCGCGCCTCTTAATGAAATAACGTTGGATGACGAACTCATTAACGTTGTCGATCTTACCGAACGATCGAGCGATGTCGAACCTTACGAGGCTTTGATTTCCGTCGCTTCCGCCTGCGCCTGTTTGCCAGTCAAATGGCCATTGCCCGAACTAACGCCATTGAAAGCCAGAATTTCGTTGCCGCGTCCGGTCGGTTTCGGTTTTGGTCCAAAATTAAACCTAATTGTCTTCCAGGTATCGCCTCGTTTCGAATGCAGGCCCAACGACGCCGTCGGTTCGTAACCGCAGTGCACCATGCAATTTTCGCAACGCGAATCACGTGCCACGCCATCGACCACGCCATATTTTTCCCACTCTACTTTCTCGAGTAGTTCAGCGTAGCTCGAATAATGCGCGTCGGTCATTAAGTAGCAGGGTCCTTTCCATCCGCGAATGTTGCGCGTTGGGATCGCCCAGGCCGAGCAGGTCAGATCGCGGTGGCCGGCCAGAAATTCAAAGTAAACCGGCGTTCCGAAAAACGTGTAATCGTTCATCCACTTTTCGATCCGGGAAAACTTCTGCTTCGTCATTTCGCGAGTGAGGAAAAAATTCTCCGGACGCAGATTCAACCGTTTGATCATGTCCTTCTTGGCCGCGTCGTATTCGTAGCCCGGCGAAATCGTGTGGCCATCGACGCCGAGATCACTCAGATAATCGAACATCTGTTCGACTTCATCCATGTCGGTCTCTTTATAAATGGTGGTATTCGTCGCGACTTGGTAGCCAAGAATCTTTGCCATTTTGATCGCAAGAATGCATTCCTTAAACACCCCTTCGCGCTCGACGATCAGATCGTGTACCCGCTCAAGACTATCGAGGTGAACGTTCCAATACATCCACTTGCTCGGCGCAATCGTTACATTCGGGATTTTGGAATTTGGATTTTGGACTGCGGCAGCGTCCTTTTCCGAAACAAGTCCTTGCTCGATCAGATCCGCGAGTTTCGCGTCCAGCTCTTTGCGGTTTCCGATTTCCGCTTTGCGATATTCCGACGTCATCCACTCGCGCATCTTCTTGCGCATGAACATTGCATTGGTGCAGATGTAAACGATTCGTCCCTGCTCGAGCAGTCCCTTCACCAGCGCTTCGATGTGTGGATAAATCAATGGCTCGCCACCGCAGATCGAGATCATTGGGGCATTGCATTCCTCGGCCGCGCCTAAGCAATCCTCCAAAGTCATCATGTCCTTGAGCGACGTCGAGTATTCGCGAATCCGTCCGCAGCCGGTGCAGGTCAGGTTGCAGGTGTGCAACGGCTCGAGTTGCAATACGGTCGCGAATTTCTTCGTACCGCGCAGTTTCTGCCCAACGATGTAGGCAGCAATTTTCGTCGTTAAAGCAAGCGGGAACCTCATAATTTTAAGGGCGTGGACGTTAACAACGCTCAGAGGCGTGTCAACCAGCCGATGGTTGGACGGGAATAGAGCCGAATCTATTGGAAAAGCGAGCGAATTTCCGCAACGTCAGGCTTGGCCCGCGGTTATATATTTGAACCTTTTTGGCGTTCAGGAAACGAATCATATAGAGAGACTTATGAAAACATTAATCACAATCGCAATTGCTGCCCTTCTCGTGGGAACCGCCTATGGCCAGAGCGTATCGCGGGAAGGTCAACCCGTCGGCCCCAAAACCACCGGCCCCGGCTCGTATTCGCCTGCCAATTCGCCCTTCCGAAAATGGACCACCGCGCAATTGCAGCAACGACGTCTGGATCTGTATCGTCAAATTCCACAGACCCAGACCAACCTCCCGGGACACCGGGGAGAGCCCGTATTCATTCACCACGGTGGCGAAGCGTTCTCCGATCAACAAAAGGAAATTTATGTGATCGAGGGCGAACTAAATTATCGCTATCAGCATGGTGACAAGGACGCCGAGCTGAAACGCGCGATGCCCGGCCAGCCGCACATGTAGTCGCGGGTCCTAGCAAGACTCAATCACCGCAGTGTCGATGCAGGATTGATGCGACCACTGCGAAGGAAGTCTCGCAGTCGAGCGATTATCACAATTACAGTTGTGATCGTGCAAATCGTGATCGCACCTTCAGCTACCCAAAACCCGTAGAGCAAGCGGCCTCCCATGGTTAGAGCCCATATCCAGTAGATTGTGCCAGCGCAAAGAAGCAGTTCGATCGAGTAAAATATCCACCAGAATCGCGGAAACTTGGATCTGCGACTCCAAATGGCAAAACCGAGCGGCCACAAGAACGCGATCAAAGTCAGTCCAGCTGCGGTGTAGTTGTCCTTTGGGTCCGTAAATCCCACGTGCACAAAGTGGATTCCATATTGATATTCGTATTCGGCATTACTTTGAGGAAACAAGTGACGCGAATGAGCGAAGGCCTGAGGCGTCCGGACATCGGTCTTCGGCCCACCGCCGCTAATGTTCTGAGAACACTGACTCAGCGGCAAAAAAATCGCGCAAATAAGAACGATTGCTGCGCCTAATCGGATTTTTCGAAACATCGACAATAATTCTAATGGGTCTGCCAGCCACGGCGGATAAGGCTGATCGCAATCGCGGCCAACAGAAGTGCGATAATCTTCGAGATGCCGCGCAATCCTTGCCTTCCCATCAAACGCGCGAACCGTTCCGCATTACAAAGCGTAATCGCGACAATCGCGAGGTTCACGATCAGCGAAATTAGGGTGAACACCACGCCGACGCTGTCGATCAAAATCAAAAGCGCGGTCAGCAATGCCGGTCCCGCAATCAAAGGCATACCGAGCGGGACGACTCCGAATTCGTTGTCGGTATCCCGGTCCGACCGGCCGACGCCGACTAACTCCCGCACCGCCAGCGCGAGCAGAATCAATCCGCCCGCCACTTGAAAATCGGCGACGGTGATTCCAAGCGCAGCAAAGATTCCTTTGCCGAGAAAAATAAAACCGACCGCAACCAGCAATCCGGTCAACAGGCCAAGGAACGCCTGATGCCTGCGATGTTCGCGGGATGCGCTCGTGCCCAGTCCCATAAAAATTGCCACCAACCCGATCGGGTCGATGGCGACGAACACCGGAATGAACGCGAGCAGGAAATTGTGCAGCATCACTTTTACTGTAGCGGCGGTCTATGACCGTCGCATGAATATTTGCGGCGGTCGCAGACCGCCGCTACAGAAGAGGCCATGAAAACCTGGTCTTTGTCGATCCCGGCCTTGTCGATCTTGGCGATTGTTACTCTCCGCGCTGAAAATCTGAAAACGGTCGACGATTTTGCGGCTGCGGCCGCGAAGGCGAACGCCGTTCTGGCGCTCCCAGATTGGGAACACACGCCCGAAGCCGTCGACGCCATGACCAAGAACGCGATCGACACCGCCAACAAAGCGCTCGATCAAATCGGCTCGCAGGATCCGAGCAAAGTCACCTTCAAGAGCACCGTCGTCGCCCTCGACGATCTGAATTGGGCGGCGGGCAATGCGGCGAGTCGGGCTGTAGTCGTCAAAGAATCAAACACTGATCCTAAAGTCCGCGAAGCCGCTGAGAACGCCGTGAAAGTGTTTCAGGATTGGGCAGTCGGCATCGATTATCGCGAAGACGTTTACAAAGCGCTCAAAGCATTCGCCGACACCAATCCGAAATTAAGCGGCGAAGATAAAAAGCTTTTCGACGAAACGATGCGCGATTATCGCCGCGCGGGACTGGCGTTAGCGCCGGACAAACGCAAGGAAGTTGAAGATTTGCGCAAGCAACTGGCCAAACTCGGCACCGATTTCGATTCCAACATTGTCAACGCGAAAGTCCCGGTCACTTTCACGAAAGCGGAACTCGATGGCGTGCCGGAAAGTTTTCTGGAGTCGCCGGGTGTTAAGAATCCTCAAACAGCGCCGCCAAACAAAAATGATCTACCGGACACGTTAACTACGACCTTCACCGTTCTCCCGAACGTCACCTGGCAGTTCGTCACCGTTGAAGAAAACGCCAAGAGCGAAGCGACCCGTAAGAAACTTTACGTCGTCCATGATTCGCTCGCCAAGGACACGAACCGCACGGTCCTCAATCAAATGATCGACCTCCGGAACAAGATCGCGCTCCGGCTCGGATACAAATCGTGGGACGATTATCAAACCGAGATCAAAATGGCCAAGAACGGCGCCGGTGCGAAAAAATACATCAACGACCTAATCTCGGGGATTCAACCGAAGTTCGCGGCCGAAGTGGCCGAGATTCAAAAAATGAAAGCGGCCGATACCCACGATCCGAACGCGAAGATCGGTGTGTGGGACTGGCGTTATTACGACAACCAGCTCGTGAAACAGAGGTATACCGTCGACAAGGAAGCGCTCCGCAACTTTTTTCCGTTCCAAAAAGTGCTCGATGGAATGTTCAACATTTACCAAAGTATCTTTGGGCTGAAATTTGAGAAAATCACCGCTCCTTACAAATGGATCGAAGATCTTCAGCTTTACATGGTCACCGACGCCGCGACCGGCGAGCCCCTGGGCATGTTCTACCTCGACATGTTCCCGCGCGAAGGGAAGTTCAATCACTTCGCCGAATTCAGCATTACCGGAGGCAAACTGCTTTCCGATGGCAAATATCAACGACCAGTTTGCGCGTTGCTTTGCAATTTCCCGCCGCCGAGCGCGGATAAACCGTCTCTCATGACGCATTCCGACGTGGAAACGTTGTTCCACGAATTCGGACATTGTCTGCATGAAATCACCACTCACGCCAAGTATGGCCGCTTTGCCGGCACGCGTGTTCCTGGCGATTTCGTCGAAGCACCATCGCAGATGCTACAAAACTGGGTTTGGGACAAAAAAGTCCTCGATACTTTCGCCGCGGATTACCGCGATCCATCAAAGAAAATTCCGGCCGACATTATCCAAAAGATGAACGACGCGAAGAAGGCGACCGCTGCAATTTTTTATCGGCGCCAATTCGCATTCGCGGCGCTCGATCTCGCGATGCACGACACGCATCCTGAAAACGGGCAATGGGATTGCGTCGATATTTCCAATCCAGTTCTCGAGAGAGTTTTCCTGCCGATCGAGCCGAGCACGACCATGGTGACCTATTTCGGTCACATGAACGGTTACGATGCCGGTTACTACGGCTATGCCTGGGCGGACGCGATCGCTGCCGACATGGCGACCGTGTTCGAAAAAGCGCCCCAAGGTTATCTGGACAAACAAGCCGGCATGAAGCTGCGTAAGGAAATCTACGAACAGGGGGATGGGCGTGATGTCACGGTATCGATCGAGAAATTTTTGGGACGAAAGCAATCGGTTGAACCGTTCTTGAAAAAAATCGGCGTCAAAGGCGGCGATGACAAAAAGAAAGCGCCGGCCGGACCGTCCAAAGAAGGGCATTAACTGTAGCGGCGGTTTATGACCGCCGCATAATCTTGCGGCGCTCGCAGAGCGCCGCTACAGAAGAACCATGAAAACGCCACGATTGGTCGTTTCTTTCCTTCTCGTCGCGACCCTTTGCGTCTTCGCCGAAGACAGAGTCGCGGAAAAACTAAAGCCCGCGCTCGACGTCATCACGCCGGACGCGCTGCTCGCGCACATCAAAACTTTGGCATCCGACGAATTTGAAGGCCGCGCCCCGGGATCAAAAGGCGAAGAGCTCTCCACGAAATACATTGCCGATCAATTCAGAGCGATCGGACTAAAACCGGGAAATCCTGACGGCACTTACATTCAGGAAGTGCCGCTGGCCGGGATTAAGAGCGATCCCAAGATGCAATTTGTCGTAAGTGGCAAGCCGCCGATGGATTTGAAATTCGGGGATGACTTCGTCGCCTCGTCCGCGCGACTCCAAAACGAAATTAAAGTCGGCAACTCCGACATCGTCTTCGTCGGCTACGGCGTGGTCGCGCCGGAATACGGCTGGGACGACTACAAAGGCGTCGACGTTCACGGCAAAACGATCTTGATGTTGATCAATGACCCGGCCGTTCCCGATCCGAAGGATCCAACAAAACTCGACGACAACATGTTCAAGGGAAAAGCGATGACCTACTACGGGCGCTGGACCTACAAATACGAAATTGCGGCTCAACGCGGTGCGGCCGCAGCAATCATCATTCACGAAACCGTGCCGGCTGCGTATCCGTGGCAAGTCGTGAAATCGAGCTGGTCGAAGGAGAACTTCGAGATCGATAACCCAGACAAAAACATAGGCTCGGTTCAAGCGCGTTCATGGATCACGTTGGATGTCGCCAAAAAACTTCTCGCTGATTGCGGCCAGGACTTCGACGCGTTGAAGAAATCGGCGATTACCAAGGAATTCAAACCCATCGCGCTCAACGCCAAAGCGAACGTTGAAATCAAACAAACCGTTCGCTCATTCAAGTCGCACAATGTGATCGGCATGTTCGAGGGCGCTGATCCGAAACTGAAAGATGAATATGTAATCTACACCGCGCATTGGGATCATTTGGGAAAACATCCGGAGTTGCCGGGAGATCAGATTTTCAACGGCGCGATCGATAATGCGTCCGGGGTTTCGGCAGTAATCACGCTCGCTAACGCTTTTCCAAAAGCTGCGCCGCCGCCGAGACGATCGATTGTCTTTATGGCGACCACGGCTGAAGAAGCCGGTTTGTTAGGCGCAAAATGGTACGCCGAGCATCCGCTTTATCCGCTGAACAAAACTTTGGCCGACATCAACATCGATACCTTGAACGTCTGGGGCAAAGCGCGCGACATTGAAGACACGAGTTACGGCTTCTCCGATTTGGACGATATGCTCGCTGCAGCTGCGAGACGACAAGGCCGCCCAATGATTCCCAATCCGCGCCCCGAAAAAGGCAGTATCTATCGCGCGGACAATTTCGAATTCAGCAAAGTCGGTTTGCCGTCGCTCTACATCGGTAAGAACCAGCATCTCATCGCGCGCCCGCCAAACGGACCCCTCCGTGCCGATGAATACGATTTGAAGGATTATCATCAGCCGAGCGACGACGTGAAACCGGATTGGGACCTTTCCGGCGCGGTGCAAGATGTCGATCTTCTCTTCGAAGTCGGCTACGAAGTCTCCAACACCGACAAATTTCCGGAATGGAAAGCCGGAAGTGAATTCAAATCTAAGAGAGATGCGATGATGAAGAAGTGATGAGCAATGGCCAAGAGCCGCCATTCAGTCACGAGTGCGCTAACTGGCGCTGCAATTTTCGGTGTCGCGGGGCTCGTTTACGCGATAAGAGCCTTTAGTGCTGACGTAAATCACGACCTGATGGCCGCCGGTCGCCCCGGCGCGGGAATGATAACGTCGCATTACGGATACTTTATTGCGGCGCTATTCTTCGCCGTCGCGGCGTACTGTCTATTCCTGGCATTTCGCGCACGGAACAGCCCTGACGATTAACGAAGCGATAAGTTGTAGAGGCGCTTGTGCCAAGCGCCTATTTATTAGTTCGGCGTTTGACACAAACGCCGCTACAACGTTTCTCGTAATCCATGCAGGTTGATTTTGTAATTGGCGGGACGCAGAAGGGCGGGACGTCGGCGCTCGATTCGTTTTTGCGACAGCACCCGGAGATTTGCATGCCGACCACGCGCAAGGAGCTGCATTTCTTCGATCGCGAAGAAGAGAACACCGATTACAAAAAGTATCATGTGAACTTCAAGCCGAAGCCGCAGCACCGTGTGGTTGGCGAAGCGAGCCCTATCTACATGTATTGGGAAACCGCGCCCTCTCGGATCTGGAAATACAATCCAAAGATGAAGTGGATCCTCGCATTACGAAACCCGGTCGAGCGCGCGTTCTCGGCCTGGACCATGGAAACCAAACGCGACAAAGAGAAACTTCCCTTTGCTGAAGCGATCGAACGCGAAGCAGAGCGCTGCAGCGAAGCATTGCCATTGCAGCATCGCGTTTACTCCTACATCGACCGCGGCTTTTACGCGTATCAGGTCCGCCGGTTGTTTAACATTTTCGGGCGCGACAATGTTCTTGTCCTACTAAGTGAACAATTGCGAAACGATCACAAGAAAACGCTGCAAAGTGTTTTCGAGTTTCTCGACGTTGATTCGTCCTTCGTTCCGCCGGAGGCAAGCGTGTTCGAGCAGGAATACTCCGGCAAGATCGACAGTGAATTGCGATCGCGCTTGATCGAGACGTTTTACTTCGACATCAAGGAGTTGGAGCAGGTGTTGAGGAAAGACTTGGCGGGGTGGTACGAAGCGGAATCGTTGTAGAGGCGCTTGCCGCGGCGAAGCGCCTATTTATTAGTTCGGCCTTTGACCCAAAGGGCGCTACAAGTCTTCGGAAATGAATCTCCCGATTCCCATTCTGAGCGTTCTGATAGGCGCGATTGTTTTGTTCTTCGGTCGCCGTCTCTTCTGGCTTTGCGTAGCCGCGGTTGGTTTCGCCGCCGGAATGGAAATCGCGCCGCACTTGATGCACGAGCCGACCCGAATACTGGAACTAAGCATGGCACTTGTGTTTGGATTTATCGGCGCGCTGCTGGCGATGTTTCTGCAAAAAATCGCGATTGCGATTGCCGGATTTCTGGCCGGCGGCAAATTGGCGATGGCCTTGGTCGCCGCCTTCGTTACCCAAGGCGCGCGTTATCCCGGCATCGCATTTATTGTCGGCGGGATTATCGGCATGATTTTGCTGCTATCGCTTTTCGATTGGGCGCTAATCGTCATGTCGGCAGTAGTGGGCGCTTATTTGATCGGGCACACGATTGTCTTGCCCCAGACTGGAGCGACAATTTTGTTCGTCGGTCTGGCTGTGCTCGGAATCATCGTCCAAGCGTCGGCTTTCAGGGGGCGGCCCGTCACCTAACAATGTGTAGGGCGTCTCTGCGAGACGCCAATCCAACGGCGCTGTCTGGCGCAGACGGGCTACAACTTCAAGTTTTGCTGACAAAGCGAAGATTGGTCCGCCTTCGTTAAGACTGCGGCGGCCAGGCGTGAGGTGATTTTTTACTGACAAGGGAAAGATCGCCGTGGGAGAATCTTCGATATGACCTCACAACAGATGGGTTTGCGGGTTGCGTCGCTGATTTTCGCCCTCTTTACAATCGTCCACATCGTACGGCTGGTTAAACATTTTCCGGTCCAGATAGGTAGTCACGTCATACCCATTGGAGCGAGCTGGATATTTGTAATCATGGGTGCGCTCCTTTGCATTTGGATGTGGCGGCTGTCTTCCACGGCGCGATAGAATTTTAGCGGTTCTGAAATCATGGTGAGAAATCACGAATGAGACAATCGACACTTGCCCTCATTTGCGGGTTGGCCCTTTTCGTGATCCTCGCCTATTCCTGGTGCGGTCGAAATCCGCCGACGCAGGGCAATGTGTTGTCGACAACGCCTTCGCCGATTCCATCAATAGCGCTAAACAAATCCCCTACCCAGGCTCCAACCGCGGCTTCCAGCGCGTCGGCAGCGGCGACTCCGTCGCCGACCCCGACGGCAACCGCCTCGGCCCAGGCGATCCCGCAGGAATTTCAAAAAGTCGCGCAGAAAGCCGCTCCCGCGATCGTCGAGCTCACGGTTTTCGACGCAAAAGGCCAATTATTACGAAGCGGCACCGGGTTCTACGTTTCACGCGATGGCTTAGTGGCCACGAGTCTGGATTTGGTCTCGGACGCTGCTTACGGGGTTGCGAAATCATCCGACGGAAAAATCCGTAATGTGTCCGGCCTCATCGATTTTTCAAAGACCAGCGGGCTTGCCATTCTTCGCGCCGAAACAAAAACCGGTGTCCCAATTCTTCCGTTGCAAAGAACTACGGAATCAATCGCAGTAAATGCATGGGGCGTTGTTATCGGAAGTTCGCTGGAGCACAAGGAACAGCCGATGGCCGGTGGGATGATTACATCGCGCGGCGCGGACCCGAAAAAGGACACATTTCAAATCGGAGGCACAATTCCGAATGATGCGGCCGGCGCACCGGTGGTCGACGCGAATGGCGAAGTAGTTGGAGTAGTGACCGCCGGCGGCAAGAACGAAATTCAACCGTCGGGACAACTCGAACCATTGTTGGCGCCAATAAAATCGGGAATGACGGGACGGTGGGCCGGGGCACCAGTCGAAACGCCCTCGCCCACTCCAACCACAACTCCGCGGGCCGCGCGCCGGGTTCTTTATAATCCCGCGCCGAAATATCCGTTCGAAGCGCGGTCGATTCGCGTCGGACCAAATCGCGGGAACGGAAAATACCGGGTGACGTTTGGCACGAATGGTTTGGTCAGAAACGTGCAGACGATCGAATCAACCGGCCAACCGATTCTCGATCAGGCTGCAATCGAGGGCCTGCGCCAATGGCGGGCCGAACCGGGTGCAGCCGATTGGACGGTGTTGGTACCGATCACCTTTCAGCCGTAGCGGGTCATCCCCAGCGCAAGCGAGGGATCTCACAGTCGAATCCAGGATTACCCTAGTTAATTTGTGTGATCACAGAGAATTTGGGAGGTTCCTCATCCCGCCAGCGCGGGATTCGGGATGACGGAGTAATTAGTGCCGAAAGTGTCGGATTCCGGTAAAGATCATCGCCATCTTGCGTTCGTCGGCGGCAGCAATCACTTCTTTGTCGCGCACTGAGCCGCCCGGTTGGATCGCGCAAGTCGCACCGGCCTCAGCCGCTGCGACCAAGCCGTCGGGAAATGGAAAAAAAGCATCGCTCGCGACCGCGCTTCCCTTCAGTGACAGACCGGCTTCATTCGCTTTCCAAATGGCAATGCGCGACGCGTCTACCCGCGACATGTGTCCCGCGCCGATCCCGAGCGTCCGATCCGCCGCCGAATAAACGATCGCATTCGATTTGACGTGTCGCACCACGCGCCAGCCAAACAGCATCGCCTCCATCTCTTTCTTCGTCGGCTCGCGTTGGGTCACAACTTGCTCCGGACTTTCGGTGGCGACGTCGGAATCCTGTACCAACAGCCCGCCACAAACCGACCGAAGATCAACCGCCGGTCTCGCGGCCACGGCTGAGGTCGCGAGTCGAATAAGCCGCAGATTTTTTTTCTTTTGCAACAGCGCGCGCGCCTTGGTGTCGAAATCCGGCGCGATAATCACCTCCGAAAAAATCTCGCTGATCGCCTTTGCCAGCTGTTCGTCGATCGGGCGATTGCAAACGATGATTCCGCCGAACGGCGCCTGTTTATCGGTAGCGAAGGCTTTTTCCCAGGCTTCGCGAAGATCAGCGTCCGAGCCAACGCCACACGGGTTGGTATGTTTCAAAATCGCGACGGTCGGTTGCGAAAACTCTGCGATCAAGCTCGTGGCCGCGCTGATATCGAGAATGTTGTTAAACGACAGTTCTTTCCCGTGCAGTTTTTCAAAATGATGCTCGAAATCACCGTAGAGTGCGGCGTTCTGGTGGGGATTTTCGCCGTAGCGGAGTTTCGTGACCAGCGGCAACGAAAGTGAAAATGACGCTTCGGTGATTTGTTCGCGGTTCAAATAATTGCCGATGGTGCGGTCGTAATCCGATGTCTTGATGAACGCTTTGATCGCGAGATGTTCGCGCATCTTCAGGGTAGTTTCGCCGCTGTTTTCCCGCATGTTCTCCAGAATGCCGTCGTAATCGGCGGGATCGACCACCACCGTGACCGATTCGTAATTCTTGGCCGCGCTTCGAATCATGGACGGCCCACCGATGTCGATGTTCTCGATCGCCTCAGCCAGGGTGACGTCTGGTTTTTGGATCGTTTTCTCGAAGGGATACAAATTGACCACGACCATGTCGATCGGCTCAAATCCGCATTCCTTGGCCTCGGCTTCGTGCTTGGGGTTGCCGCGTTTGTAGAGAAGACCGCCGTGCACGCGCGGGTGCAAGGTTTTCACCCGACCTTCCAAAACTTCCGGGAACGCGGTGAAACTCGAAATGTCCCGCACCGGGATTTTTTCCTTTCGCAGCAATTCAGCTGTTCCACCGGTCGAGATGATGTCGACTCCCTGACGTTCCAGCTCGCGGGCAAACTTGGCGACGCCGGCCTTGTCGGAAACGGAAATGAGAGCGCGAGTGATCTTCATGGATTTCTAAAGAACGCAGGAAAGCAGGAAATAGAAAATAATAATTCCTGCGTTCCTGATTTCCTGAGCGATTCAGGTTAGCGTTCGAGGATAACGTTTTTAGCCGCCGGATAGAGCACCGGACAGCAGCCGATCGTTTCACAAAACGCTTTGCTGAAATGGCTCAGACTCGAATAGCCGACCTCGGTCGCAGTTTCCGTGACATTATAGCGTCCGGTCCGAAGCAATTCGGCGGCGCGTTCCATTCGCAGTTTGCGCAGATATTGCGGAATGGTAAGTCCGACTTCGCGAGAAAATTGCCGGCTCAAGTAAAACGGACTGCAACCGACCTCCTGGCCCAGCGCTTCCAGAGTTAGCGGATTTGCCAGATCTCGCGCGACCAATTCTTTCGCGCGCTCGACTCGCTCCCGCGCCACCCGTTTTTGTCGCTGACAGAAAAACTCCGAGTCCTTCGGCTCGAACAGAAAGTGCGCCATCAATTCAAGCGCCTTGCTTTGGTACCAGAGAACCTGGGCCGCCTTAGAAACCGGCGGCGCGGCCAGATTCGCAACCACATTCCGTTGTTCAATCGACATTGGTCGCGTCGGACCGACCACAGCCTCATCCTTGTCGCCAAAAATCACCCGCCGGATTTGGAGTTCGAGATCGTCTTCGCTGTCGACAAATTGTTTTTGCAAATGATTCCTGGAAAACTCGAGCGTTGCGAACTGATGACGATCATTGGCGCGACGCGATGCGGGAAGCGGCTTGTCGCCGACCGCGTAATAACCAGCCGCGGCGGGCCCGTAACTGACTTTAGTGGCTCCGCCAACTTCGCCGTGACCATCGAGGTTCAAACAAAACTCAAGGCTGCGCGGATGAAATGTGCGACCCCAATTGAACGAGCGCGACATTCGAAAGTCGTGCCACTCGACGGCCACACCCATTGAGTCGACATCGCCATAGAGCGGCCGCCACCCTTCCTTCACCTCGCGCCAGGCGGCCCGTTCGGCCGCGCATTGGAAACTCATCGGTATCAAATTACGAACGTTGCGGGGCCGAATGCAAGGTTGGTTTCTTTTCTTCCAAGGCCGCCCGGTCCCATTCTCCAAGGCTGGAGGCAGCGTCGTAGGTGCTTTGGGCGAAATCTAGCAACGCTTCATCCGGCGATTTCGCTGTCCGGACCGCGTCATAGGGTAAAGTGAATTCGCGGAGCTGCGCATTATAAGAAGCAAGGTCCGGTTTTACTTTCGCCTGCCCGAATCCGGACGGTTCCGGATAAGCGTAGGAATAAAAAAGCGCCTGCGGCATGACATCGGCCCCCGGCCAAAAACCCAGACTGCTTACTTCCTGTGAGTATGCTTCGCGGGTAATCGCGTCGGGTAAATGCGGAATGCCGCCGGGATGCGGCGGCGCCGGACGTCCCGAAAACCGAGTGACCGCAAAATCAAAACTGCCCCAAAAGAAGTGCACCGGGCTGCATTTGCCACAAAAGCGCGAGCGAAATTCTTTGAACACGCGATCGGCTTGAACCAGGACGCGCCAAAAACGATTCGCGTACTCTTGATCATAAGCGCGATGTGTCTCGTCCTTCTCAAACGGAATCGGATTGACGATTTCGTTCGGAACCGTGTCGATCTTCACCGACAGATTTAGTTCGTTCAGCACGCCCATCAGTGAGTGATAAAAATCCGCTACGCTGCGCGGCTTGAGCTCGATCGATTTTCCGGCGCCATCGCTTTTTAGGATTCGCAGCCGATGATCGATGAAATCAAAACGGATTTCGAACGTGTCGCTGTCGTGCGGAATTGGCGAGGTGGTCAGGCCGCGCGAAGTCACATAAAGCGTGACGTGCCAGGAGTGATTCGTCCAAGGTGACAAGGTCAACCGGATCTTGCCAACAATTTGCGTCCACATGTGCAGTGTCGCGCACGTGTCTTTCCAATCCGCATAATTTAACTCCGGCCAAACCATACAATCTTCCTCTTCCGCTTAATCTTCGTCCTCTCTTAACTTACGAAGACTAAGACTCAGAGGAAGAAGAAGATTAACGATTCACGGAATCGTCAAACGATTGTCGCACTCGCTGAAACGTATCGTTCGCTTGCTCCTGCGCGCGCTGAAAATATCCGCGCATGCGTTGTCGGACGCCATAGAGCGGCCCATGCTCGTCGTCCTCGCCGTTGCCCCGATGTTCTTCGTCGCTGACTTCTTCTCGATTCTCGTCGTGGTGACGCTCTTCACGATACACGTGTTGCTCAGTCGCGACGTCTTGCATGGTTGCGCCGGCGAACATTCCTTCCGTGCGAGTCACGGTCCCTCGGTTCGCGCCGATGTGAACCGTCCCGACCGGCTGCCCGTTCACTTCGTGCAACGTGATGATCCAGACCGGATCGCCATGTTGATCGGTGCGCAAAGTATAACTCGCGCTGTCAAAACGAGTTCCGGATTTGTCCGCGATGTGACTGGCCACTTGAAAGGCACCGCTTGAATCCAAATTCAACCGCGCAGTGTTGATGGTCGAACCTTCAGCGGATCCCACAACCGAGCTCGGTCGATCGGACACGACTTGTCCATTGCGCACTTGAACTTCGCGAACACTTCCGCGGTCAGCAATCAGGATTCGCCAGACTTTGGGTTGTGGTGAGCCGTGTGTGCCGGTGACGGAAACAACGTGATTCACCGCTTCGCGATTAATGTGAACCCCGACCACGCGAAGCGCATCGTAGGCGGTAAATTGTTCCTGAGCGAGAGCAGGCGTGGCGCAAATCACCAGCGCGACCAATGTTTTCCACATGCGCCAGACTGAACAACCGCTTCTGGCTAGTGTCCAATTCGGTTTCATCATTACTTGATTGAACGCCGAAGCGTGCTCAGCGTTGCTCTGGCCCATGAAGAAAGGGAAACTCCAGTTTACCAGCCACACCGCCAACCTGGCCTTGATGCGCCAGTTCGTCCGAAAATTTCTTAACGATTTCCCGTTCACGGAAAAGGAACGCGCCTTGATCGTGCTTGGCGCGGACGAAGCCTGCACCAATGTAATTCGTTACGCCTATGCCATGCAGGACGATCAACGAATTCGGTTGTCGGTCGAAGGGTTACGTGGATGTGTTCGGATTCGGGTGCGAGACTACGGCGAGCCGATCTACAAATCGTTAAACGCGCTCGGCTCGAGCAAGCCGAAACCTGGCGGCCGCGGGATTCAATTGATGCGCCAAATTTTCGACGACGTCGCTTACTATTATAAGCCGCGCGGGACCGAGCTCGTGCTGACGAAGAATTTGGAATGACCATAGCCCAGCGCTTCAGCGCTGGGTTTTCAGGCGTCTTAAAAATCGAGTCCCATCCGGGACGAAAGACGCATTGCAAAATTCTGTCGCCCCTGATCGGGGCTTTGCGCATGTTAATCGTTTGACCCAGTCTTAAAAGGCTGGGCTATTGTCCAGAGACTCAAATGCCAGCGACCAAAATGAAACCGCCTGAACCGGACGCCGCGTTCGAAATGTCCTTGCGGCCGCCGATGTTCAGCGAGTTCACCGGTCAGGTGAAAGTGCGCGAGCGTTTGGAGTTGATGGTTGAGGCGGCGAAAAAACGCGGCGATGTGCTTGAACACATTCTGTTGAGCGGACCGTCCGGCCTCGGCAAAACCACCCTCGCTTACATCATCGCCAACGCCATGGGCGTGAATGTGAAAAACACCAGCGGTCCGGTGATCGAAAAAGCGGGAGAACTTGCCGGGCTGCTCACGAGTTTGGAAAAAGGCGACGTCCTTTTTATCGACGAGATCCATCGCCTGCAACCGACGATCGAGGAATATCTCTATCCCGCGATGGAAGATTACCGCCTCGACATCATCATCGATCAAGGCCCGCAGGCCCGCAGTCTGCGCTTACAACTGCCGAAGTTTACCCTGGTCGGCGCGACCACTCGCGCTGGAATGGTCAGCGCGCCGTTGCGCTCGCGATTCGGAATGACCGCGCGCCTGGATTATTACAGCGCGGAGGACATGCAGAAAATCATTTTGCGGAGTGCGCGTTTGCTCGGAGTTGAGATCGACCCGCCCGGCGCGACGGAAATTGCCGCCCGCGCGCGCGGCACGCCGCGCACCGCGAATAATTTGCTCCGGTGGGTCCGTGATTACGCCCAGGTCAGGGCCCAGGGAAATATCGACCGCGATGTTGCTGACGCCGCGCTGGCCATGTTGGAGATCGATCGCGATGGCTTCGATCAGTGGGACAAACGCATCATCGAAACGTTGATCCACAAATTCAATGGCGGTCCGGTCGGGCTGAATTCTCTCGCCGTCGCGATCGGCGAAGAAGCCGGCACACTCGAGGAAGTCAACGAGCCGTACTTGATCATGGAAGGTTACATTAAGCGCACGCCGCAGGGGCGCGTCGCCACCGCAAACGCTTACAAGAAGCTCGGCGTCAAACCGCCAAGTGGAATGCAGCAGGAACTTCTCTGATTTTAACCACGAAGAACACGAAGACTTAAAACTGTTGCTTCCTTAGTGACCTTCGTGTTCTTCGTGGTGGGTTGAACGATGCAGACTGCCGATTTGTTTCAGCAAACGTCAAAGGTCCTCACCGTTTCGGAGTTAAACCGCTCGATTCGCGGGACGCTCGAAACCAAATTCCGTGCGGTCTGGGTTCAAGGCGAAGTATCCAACTACAAACTTCACCCAAACGGACATCAGTACTTCACGCTCAAAGACGCGCGAGCCCAGATTTCGTGCGTAATCTGGCGCGATTCCATGGCGCCTTTGAGGGAACCGCTGGCCGACGGCGCGCGCGTCCAAGTCTCTGGCACAGTTTCGGTGTTCGAAGCGCGCGGGCAATATCAGCTCGCCGTCGAGATTGTTCAGCCGTTCGGACGCGGCCTGTTGCAGGCGAAGTTTGACGCACTCAAACGCAAACTCGAAGCCGAAGGGCTTTTCGATCCGGCACGAAAACGTGCCTTACCAAAGTTTCCCCGCCGAATTGGAATCGTGACATCGCCGAGCGGCGCGGCGATCCGCGATATCCTGAACGTCTTGCGCCGGCGCGCGCCGTGGTTGTCGATCCTGATCAGTCCGGTGCGCGTCCAAGGAACAGGCGCGGCCCAGGAAATCGCGGTCGCGATCCGTGAACTGGCCACGTCGAACGAAAATTTCGCGCCGGTTGAGCTGATCGTGATAACACGCGGCGGCGGAAGCATCGAAGACTTGTGGGAATTCAACGAGGAAATCGTCGCCCGCACCATCGTCAGCGTGAATGTTCCGGTCGTTTCAGCGATCGGGCACGAGATCGATTTCACGATTGCCGATTTCGTGGCCGACTTGCGCGCGCCTACTCCAAGCGCCGCCGCCGAGCTGATTGTCCCCGACATTACTGATCTTCGCCGCCATTTGGACGCGCACGCGCGCGGAATTGGCCGCGAATTACTCAACCGAATGCGCGATGCGCAGCAACGGCTCGACCACGCGCGCGAAACCTTGCGCCGCTGCCTTGGGCACAAGATCGATAATTACAAACGCGGGCTGGCCCACGCGCTAGCCACGCTGCAAGCGCGCAGCCCCGCGCAGGAACTCATGCTGCGTCGAAATCGTTTCAGCGACCTTCAACGCCGGCTACGCGAATCTCCGTCGCGCATTTTGGAAAATGCATCCCATCGCTTTCAAAAGATCGAAGGAATTCTGCGCGTGCTTGGGCCAGACGCTACGTTGAGACGCGGTTACTGCGTCACCACTGACGAGCGGGGCAAAGTTATTCGCTCCCTTGCGACCGTTCGCCCGAAAATGAAAATCAAAACCCGGGTCACCGACGGCGAGTTCGAGTCTCAAACTTTGTAGCCACGTAGAGGGACGAGTTCCGACTCGTCCGACCTTTACGACCTTTAGGGACGGCACGGAGGCCGTCCCTCCGTTACGGTTGCTTCAACACTCCAGTCGGGTCGCCGGCCGTAACAGTGCCTTGGTTTTCAC
The DNA here is from genome assembly GCA_035473775.1 of Chthoniobacterales bacterium. Lineage (GTDB taxonomy): Bacteria > Verrucomicrobiota > Verrucomicrobiia > Chthoniobacterales > UBA10450 > AV40. The sequence goes on along the minus strand of DATINV010000034.1, from coordinate 1,993 downwards.
CAGGTTTCTTGCCAACGAGCGATTCGAAGGACGCTTCTTGTCCGGTGGTCGCTTTTGCGTTGTTCTTGCGCAAAACCGCGGCGTCGCCGCCTTTGCGAACCACTACGAAACCTTTGTCGCCAAACGGAACTGCCGTGCTCGCGCTAAAATCGGTGTCGTAAGTGTAGTTGGAAGTGACAGCGAAGATCACGTTCGAACCGTCAGCTGCGGTAACGGGATAGACCTTCAACCCGCTATTGCCGCTGAGCGTTACTGTCGTTGATGAACCGGTGCCACTTGAAGTCGCAGTGACAGTTGCTCCAGGTGCGCTCAAAATTTTTGGCAGATCGCTCGCTTTCAAATAATCGTTTGCAACGAGCTTCGTGCAATAATCTTGAAGAGTTGTTACACCGCTAGAGTAATCGCCCGGCCACGCCAGATTGGCATCTGAGTTGGTTGAGCCGTCCAACGCCATTTGATAACCGGCGAGATACAATTGTCGCGCATTGTTTACCGTTCCGGTCATCTGACCTTTGGTAAGCGCGCTGGTCAAAGCCGGGACGGCAAACGCTGCGATCGTGGCAATGATCGCGATGACAACGAGCAGTTCGATTAGAGTAAATCCGCCTTCGCCAAGGGCTACGGCGCGACGAGAGCGAGAGCGCCCACGTTGTTTAACGACAAATGCGGCGTCGGTGATTGTTGACCAAAACCGCGATGTCCAGCAAAGCAGACAGTTCTTGGGAGGATTCATATTCTGAGGGGGTATGTTCTGGGGTTATCTACGGCGGTTATCGCAGCAGATAGGACTGAGTCCTGTAGCTCGTATAGGCGTCCGCCCTACAAACTGTCAACGCTCTTCTTCAGCTACTTTGACTCCAACTTAAACGCCATCATCGCCAGCGGCGCAGCTGGATCAGGATCGATTGCTCGCTTGCTTGCGGTGTTCCCCTGAGTTTTGTAAAAGCGGGCCTATGAAACCCATCAAAACGACGACCGCAGTCACTCTGTTTGTAATCGGAACATTCATGGCATTCCGGGCTTGGGGTGGGGAGGCTGAGTTCCAAAAATGCCGGCAGCCGTGTTGGGACGAATTAAACGCCTGCACGCGTAACGTAAATTGGCAGAATGGTCATAGTGACGAGAATATGGCGGCTAACAACGAGTGCAATAAAAGGTATTGGGCTTGCATGGACCCTTGCAAGAAGATGCGCTGAACGACTACCCGCTCGATTCCAGCTTGAACGCCACTGTGGCCAGCGGCGGCAGTTGAATCAGGATTGACTGTTCCCGGCCCATCCAGTTGACCGCTTCGCTCCGGACCCCGCCAAGATTTCCAACGTTGCTCCCGCCGTAGGTCTCGGCGTCGGTGTTGATGATCTCGCGATAAAATCCCGGACGCGGCACGCCCAATCGATAGTTGTGGCGCACCATCGGGGTCGCGTTCACGATGAATACGATCATCTCGCCCTCCTTCGATTTCCTAACGAACGACACCACGCTGTTGTCTGCATCATGGAAATCGATCCACTCGAACCCGTCGTAGGAATCGTCCTGCTGCCAAAGCGCCGGCTCGCTTTTGTAGATGAAATTCAAGTGCTGCACTAAACGCCGCAGACCGTCGTGCTTCGGAAGCTCGAGAAGGTCCCACTCAAGACCGGTGTCGTGGTCCCATTCGTGCCATTGCCCGAACTCGCCGCCCATGAAGAGCAACTTTTTGCCAGGTTGCCCGTACATCCACGCGTAAAACAAACGGAGGTTGGCAAACTTCTGCCATTCGTCGCCGGGCATTTTCGAAATCAACGACCCTTTGAGGTGAACCACTTCGTCGTGACTCAATACCAAAATGAAATGCTCGGTGAACGCGTAGAGGAGCGAGAACGTGATGTTGCCATGATGAAAACGGCGATAAATCGGATCGAGCGACATGTATTCCAGAAAGTCGTGCATCCATCCCATGTTCCATTTGAATCCGAAGCCGAGCCCGCCGAGGTAGACCGGCCGCGACACGCCG
>DATINV010000033.1:0-5564 GCA_035473775.1 Chthoniobacterales bacterium | reverse complement strand
TTGCACGGACGCTGTTAGCGTCCCGACTTTACAGATTGGGAAGCTGACAGCTTCCCCTACAGCCGGACAAATCAGCGCGCGGTCGCCAACTCAAACAGCTCGCTAAAATTCTTTGCGCTGTCGATGTTCATGATGCAGCGCCGCAATTTCTTGCACTGATCTTTGCCGATTACGTCTCCGCCGAGTGCGGTAAATTTCACCGCGATTTCTTCTTCGGTCATCGGATCCCGTGGGTCGCCTTTCGGAACGTCGACTCGGGTTGAATGTTGTTTGCCATCGTTAGTGGTGATCGTCACCCGGCTCGGTTGAAATTTCGGGAAGAGCGCTTCGAACTCGTCGTTCGCGACGACTTTCACTTTGTCCATGATCGGAATAAGCGATTTGTCGAGAACGCGTTCCTCTTTGAATTGCAGCGGCGTCACCATTCCGTCGACTAGCCCGACCGCCATGCAGTAGGGCAGCGAATGATCGGCCGTTTCTTTTGAATCGGGTCGATATTTGTGCGGATCGCCCAGGATATCGGCGGCGCGTGCAATCACTTCGACTTTAATTTCTTTTACCTCATCGGCCTTGAGCTTGTTTTCTTTCACCGTCTTCATCATCGCGGTTAGCGGCGCGTGACTCAGCGCTTCAATCGGAAAACTTTTCATCCCGCAATCGAGAATTCGGTAGTGCGACTTTGGAGAATTGGGAAGACCTTTAACTAAAGCTTCGCCGTCGAACGTTGCCGGCTGTCCTTTGTATTGGACGTGGTGAAACACCGCGAATAGCCCTTCTTTACCGTCAATCATATGCTCCGGTCCGGAGAATCCTTCGCGCGCGAGTAACGCGCTCTCCGCGCCCATTCGTCCAGCCCACGGATCAACCGTGTTCTTCATGTTGGTCAATTTTCCGGCTGTCACCGCGCCCGGACAAAACGTGCGCGCCGCGCTGATGCCAATCGCCGAAACCATTTGATCGACCGAGAGATTCAGAACGCGCCCTGCCGCGACCGGCGCGGCAAACGCGCTCAAGGTTGCGTGGTGCCAACCATATTCGCGCACGCCTGGGCGACCGATTTCGCAAAGCCGCATTTCAACTTCGTAGGCGATGATCGTTCCGAGAATCAAATCCTGGCCGCTGAGTCCTTCGCTTTCACACAGCGCGAGTGGTGCAGCAATGAGGTCGCTGGGGTGGCACGGGTCGGCTTTCCAATAGATGTCGTTGTAATCCATCGCCCGCATCATGTGGCCGTTGAGAAACGCCGCATCGACCGGATTGGTTTTGAAACCGGAAACGAAGGCCGTCGCCCTGCCCTTACCGCCGCTCTTGCCGCCCTCGCCACCGGACGAGTCCGCCGTAGCGGACATCGCGCGATGATGTTTCAGCAGGATCTTGGCGTCTTCCTGCTGACTTCCGCCGAGCGCGCAGCCGATTGAGTCGAACCAAAATAATTTCGCGGCCTGGATCGCTTCCGGCGAAAGATGTTCGTATTTCAACGCGCATGCCCATTCGGCGATTTTGTAGGAGAGCAGACTTTTTGAGTCAGTTGCTTGTTTTGCCATAACGGTTCGACCTCGGTTAAGCGCTGGCGTAATCGGCAATGGCTTTCGCGACCTCGAGGGTGGAATTCTTGCCGCCCATGTCGTAAGTCCGGACTTTGCCTTCCTTGATCACGCGCGCGATGGCCGAGTCGAGTCGCTTCGCTTTGTCATCTTCCTTCAGCCATTCAAGCATCAGCTTCGCAGTTAAGAGCATCGCTATCGGGTTCACTTTGTATTGGCCGGAGTATTTGGGCGCCGAACCGTGGGTCGGCTCGAACACGGCGTATTTGTCACCAAGGTTCGCGCTCGGCGCGAAGCCAAGTCCGCCGACCAAACCCGCGCAAAGATCGCTCACGATGTCACCGAACATATTTTCGGCGACGAGCACCGAGTAATCCTGCGGGTTCTTGAACATCCACATGCAAATCGCGTCGATGTTGGCGTCGTCGGCGCGGATATCGGGATAATTCTTAGCGACGTCGCGGAAGCACCGCATCATCAATCCACCGGTCTCGCGAAGGACGTTCGGCTTTTCGATCAACGTGACGCGCTTCCGACCGGTTTTCTTGGCATATTCGAACGCTTGTTTGCAAATGTTGGTGCAGCCCTGAACGCTCATGATCCGGGTGGAAAGCGCGATGTTCTCAAGGCCTGCTTTGTCTTTCCACTTTTTCATCTTCGGGTTCGCGCACAACGCGGTGTAAACCGATTCCGGTAGCGGGAAAAACTCCACGCCTCGATACATGCCTTCGGTATTTTCGCGGAACACGACCTGGTCGATGTGCACGTCCTCGCCGCTGGGATTTGTGATTTTGTTGCCGCGAAAATTCAGTGGATTGCCGGGATAGCTTTTACACGGGCGCATGTTGGTGTGGAGATGGAACAACTGCCGCAGCCCCACGATCGGCGAAAAATAAACAAGTCCCTTGTCTTTGAGTTCCGGCGCCAGTTCTTCCTTCGCGTCGGATTGTGGCTTGCTCGTGATCGCGCCGAATAACGCGCAGGTCGTTCCCTTCAATACTTCCACGGTGCGATCGGGAAGGGCGTTACCTTCTTTACACCAAAATTCCCAGCCGATGTCGCAGGGCACGTATTCGGCATCGAGTTTAAGTTGATCCAAAACGGTCTGCGTCGCTTCCATCACGTCATGTCCGACGCCGTCGCCCGGCATCCAAGCAATTCGATATTTCGCCATAAGATGTCGATCTTATCGGCACCAACACTGGTCGCAAGTCGCGGATCAAGAATTTACCGCAGAGGTCGCTGAGTTCGCAGAGATCGGAACTTTTTCTTTTCTTGGCGTTCTCTGTGTGCTCTGCGGTAAAATTACGTCTTTGCGCGAAGTCGCGAGGCGACCAAATTTTCCGCGCCGCCGGAGACGATCAATTCCTGCGCCGCCGGACTTAACGGCGGAAAAGTAAACGATTTTCCGTCGAGCGTCAGGATTGAAGTTGCGTAATCGATTGTCATTTCCGAACCAACTTTCGTTGGTGTGGCATCCGTCAGGGTGGTCCGCAGATACGTGACCAGCTCAGGACATTCGAAGACAACGAAACCGTTGTTGAACGCGTTGCGCTTGTAGGTTTCAGAAAAGCTTGCGGCGATGACACACGGAATCCCTTTGAACTTGAGCGCTGTGGCCGCCTGTTCGCGGCTGGAGCCGCTGCCGAAATTGAGTCCGCCGACTACTACGTCGCCCTTCTGATAAAGAGAGTTGAAGTTCGGATCGTAATTTTCAAACGTGACCGCAGCCATTTCGTCCGGCGTCATGTCGTCGCGGTAAGTGTGTTTGCTGCCGTAAATCCCGTCGGTGTTTAGATTGTCTTTGTCGATGAATAGGACGCGACCGCGCACTTTCGGTGGAAAACCTTCCATGATCTCGACGGAGCCAGGCAGTTTCGCTTTTTTCTCTGCGCGTCGGACTGCGATTCCGGCCGGGCGTTCGGAAAATGTTTGTGGCGCGCAAATGAATCCAGCCAGCGCGCTCGCCGCCACGACCGCAGGCGAGCCTAAATAAACCAGCGCGTCACGATCGCCCATGCGGCCTTTGAAATTGCGATTGGTCGCGCTGATCGCAGTCTCCCCCTGTTGGACTAAACCCTTTCCGAGTCCGATGCACGCTCCACAGCCTGGTGGCAATGGAATCGCGCCGGCGTCGATCAATGTTTTCCAGTCGCCGTTTGACTCCGACTTCGCCTGCACTTCAGCGCTGGCGGGTGCGAGATAAAATTCAACGCCGTTCGCAACGTGGCCGTCCCGCGCGCGAATCACTTCCGCGGCGTCGTGCAAATCCTCAAAGCGCGCATTTACGCACGATAGCAAATAAGCTTTCTGGATCGGCACGTGCTTGCGCTCCATTTCCGGCAGCGACACCATCGTCTTGACTTCGTTAGGCCCGGAAACGTGCGGGACCACGGTCGCTACGTCGAGCTCGAGTTCGATTGCGTATCCTGCGTCTGGATCGGCGCTGAGTTCATTGCGATTCTTCCACCAATTGTCGATGTCGGCGTTGGTGTAACCGGAGCGGCTCTTTGGGCCGCGTTTTCCGGGGCGGTTCGGGTCCGTGAATCCCGGAACACGCGACCGCAGATAATTCACGGTTACTTCATCAAACGGAAACACGCCGGCGAGTGCGCCCCATTCTGTGGTCATGTTAGCAATCGTCATCCGTTCCGACATGGAAAGCGCGGGCACGCCGTCGCCGAGAAATTCAACGGCGTGATTGAGCACTTCGTCTTTGTTGAACAACCCGCACAAGGCGATGATTACGTCCTTGCCGGTCACGCCGGGTGAGAGTTTCCCTTTGAGGACGACCTTGGCGACCGGCGGAACTTGCCACCAGGTCACGCCGGTTGCCCAAATACTTGCGGCGTCGGTCCGCACTACCGGCGTCCCGAGGGCCGCCATCGAGCCATACAAATTTGAATGCGAATCGCTCGCCACCACGAGCGCGCCGGGAACGACATAGCCCTGCTCGACCATCACTTGGTGAGAAATCCCGGTGCCTGCGGGATAAAAATCGATTCCGTGTTCGGCGCCAAACGCCTCGATCTTGGCGTACTTTTCCAAGTTCTTCGGGGTCGTGTTTTGGATGTCGTGATCGATCGCGAACACCGGTTGCGCCGGATCGGCGATTTTCGTCGCGCCGATTTGTTTAAATTTCGGAATAACCGCGCCGGTATTGTCGTGGGTCATCACGTGGCGCGGCCGGATCGAAATAAAATCGCCGCTGTGAACGATGCTGCCCGACTTTAATCCATCCGCGTGTCTGCCCGCAATTTTCTCAACGAGCGTCAAACCCATATCTGACTCTCAACAATCAACTCTCAACCCTCAACTGCCTTTTTTGGCGGCGCGCTTGCCAAGATTCTTAGCGATGTCGAAGTCGACGAAATCGGCGTGGTGGAAAATGATCGACTCGATCGAGCGTTCGACTTTATCACCTTCGTGACTGTGGGTCGCGATCATGTGCATCACTTCGGCGGGAATGCCGTGTTTGAACGCGAGCGCGACGCCGCTGAATGGGTGGCGAAGTTGCTGACCGAATTTCCCCTGCACGACTTTGCCCGAAGCGTCCTTGTCGTACTCGAGCGGTTTGCCGGCATCGGCCAGGAGTGAGCCGGCGATGAGGTGATCCAGGTTAACTGGAATGCTGCAGCGGAACGACTTTTTCAGGACGTCGGCGATAGCGATGCATTGCCGCGCGCAAGAATTGAGATGCTCGACAAACCTCATATCGATGTCGCCGGCCAGGAGAGTGAATTTGACCGCGCGCAGCTCGGCAAAGGTCCAGCCTTTCCCGCCGCAACCGGTGGTGATCGCTTCGCTCCAGACCGCGGCCACTTTTTCGCGCAATGACTTCTGCTTGATCTTCATCAAACTGGGAAAGAGCTTCGCGATTTCTTTAACGCCGTAGGTTGTTTGTTTGGTCGTCGTTGCCATAAATTTGTAAGGTGGAACGCGATCTCCGAGCGCGTTAATAATCGAGCTCGGAGAGCTCGATCCACCTCTCATCGCTATTTGCCTTTTTCAAGTTTTCTC
>DATINV010000032.1:0-28564 GCA_035473775.1 Chthoniobacterales bacterium | reverse complement strand
CGCCGAGCACCAGTAATTATCTGAGCCCGCCTCCGGGATATCATTTCCGCGAACCTTGGTACAAACGACCGGAGTTCTACGTTCCAATTACGGTTCTGGCCTTCATTCTGGGCGGTCTGGCCATCTACGTCTCGCTGAACGTGGCCGATCTCAAAAATCAGGCCGGGACATTCGATCTGAACAAACTCGATCAAATGGAATCGGCCAGCGTAATCCTCGATCGCAACGGCAAGATCTTTGGCCAAATCTACGTGGAAAACCGGCAGACCATTCCATACGACCAGATTCCTCGCGATTTGGTGAACGCGGTGGTGGCAGTGGAAGACGCGGGCTTTTACCAGCACCACGGCTACGCCCTTCTCGGAATCGTGCGCGCTAGTTTGAAGAACCTGACCGCCGGTCGAGTTCGTCAGGGGGCCAGCACGATTACGCAACAGCTGGCGCGGAACAGTTTCGCGCTCAAAGGCAAAACCTATCGCCGTAAACTGGTCGAAATTTTTCTCTCTCGGCGAATCGAGGACAATTTCAACAAGCAGAAAATCATGGAGCTTTACCTGAACCGGATTTATTTCGGGGGCGGGCTCTACGGAGCGGAAGCGGCGGCGCGCGGCTATTTCGGCAAACCGGCGCGCGAGATGACGCTCGAGGAATGCGCGACGCTTGCGGGATTAATCAAAAGCCCTAACCGGCTCTCACCTTGGAGTGACAAGAACGCTTCGCACGACGCGCGAAACTATGCCCTGACCCGCATGCGCGATCTCGGATTTATCGACAATGCCAAATGCACAGAGGCGCAGTCGCGAACTCTGACGGTCGGCAATCGCCAAAACGCTCAGGGGCAGAACTACGCGGTCGATTACATTCGCCAGCAGGTGATCAACGCGGTCGGCTGGGACCGCGCGATGAATGAAGGATTTCGAATTCACACCACCATCGATGGTGATTTGCAAAAGGTCGCGGAAGAGTCGTTGCGAAAGAATTTGGCCCTGGCCGAGCAGCATCCCGGATACGATCACCAAACCTATGCGGAGTACGCCGCGCGATTTAAGCAGGCAAAATCGAGCGGCACCGCTTCGGCCCAACCGGCGCCGGATTATTTGCAAGGCGCAGTGATTGGAATCGACAACGAAACCGGCGGCATTCTGGTCCTGGTTGGCGGGCGAGATTTCGAGCACAACCAGTACGATCGCGCGTTGCAAGCGAAGCGGCCCGCAGGGACGGCAATGCTGCCGTTCGTTTACGCTACGGCGTTCGAACAGGGAATGTATCCTGGATCGCTGGTCGAAGATTCTCCGCTTGATAATCGCGCGGTGATGATCGGCGGAACGACTGGAATTCTGGGCGAGTGGGGACCCGAGAGTGTCGACAACCGTTACGAAGGCGCGATGACCGCTCGGCAAGCGCTCGCGAAATCGAAAAACGGCGCAACGGTCCGCATTGGAATGGACGCGGGCCTTGACGATGTCCTGCAACTTTGCCGAGCGGCTGGAATTCGTTCCAGCCTCCGTCCCTATCCGGCGACCTTGCTTGGCAGCAGCGAAGTCACCCTGGCAGAACTTACTTTGGCCTACACGATTTTCCCAAACGGCGGCTGGCGACCGTCAGCGCCGCATATCCTGGACAAGATCGAAGAAAAAGACGGCACGGCTTGGGTGGCCCAGCGCGAGTCCAAAAAGGAAACCGTGCTCAAGCCGGAAACGGCTTACGAAGTGCATTCCTGCTTGGTCGACGCGCTTACGACTGGCACCGGCAAAACAGCGCGAACTGATTATGGGCTGAAGAAGTTTCCGGCCGCCGGCAAAACCGGGACAGCTTATGATTTCACCGACGCGCTGTTTGCCGGTTACGACAGCAAACTCACTTGCGCGGTTTGGGCCGGATTCGACAAACCGCAGAAGATTTATCGTGGCGCTTTCGGCCACGAATTGGCGATGCCGGTTTGGATCGACATCATGAACGCCGCCGCCGAACATTATCCGCCGCAGGAAATTAAACGTCCCGGCACTTTGAAGGAGGTCGAGATTTGTTCTCGCTCGGGATTGCTGGCGACGGACAAGTGTTACGACACGATTAAAGGTCCAACCGGGGAGCCGGTGCAAAAGCGCACGACTTACATGGAAATTGCGACCGAGGCACAGATGCCTAAGGAACCGTGCAATGTTCACGGCGAACCGCGCGCGCAAATTGTCGCCGCGACAGAACCTCAGGGCACGGAAGCTCCGCGGGCCGAAGCGGCGGCTGATCTTACCGAGGTCAGGGCCATCGCTCTGAAAGGACCGACGCTTCTTGCGCAAAACGATCCATACAATTCAGTGAAAGCGACTGCGAAGATGGATGTCAGCGCCAATCAGACCGCCGATACCGAACAAAAAAGCGATAACGCCAACGAGGAAACGGAACCGGTACGCGCCGACGGCCGAGACAAGAGAATTGAAAACGCAGAAAGAGAAGCAACAAAGCCAGTGCTGCGAGCAATACCCGTAGAGCCAACGCCCAACGAAACGCCGGTGGAAATTCGACGCGCCTTACCGGTGGGGCCAATGGACGAAGTCGACCAGGGTGCGCTCTTAAAAGCAGCCACGCCTTCGCCAGGGAAATCGGGCGACGAATAAATGTCGCCGAACGAGGCAGCTGATTTTCGGCTAAGCGTCCTCAATCCGGGAGGACGCGACCTCGAACAATATTTTGACGAACCGGCCCAGCCAGACGCAGCGACCCATCCGCCAATAAATTTTCATGCCTTTGCCGCTTGCACGCGCGGATCGGTCCATCGCGCGACCAAAAACGCAATCGAAGAAAAGAGGCCGATCCTGCTTTTGCTTCGACGTAGTTTTCGCGCGACCGAGAAGGCGCTGATCGAATGCCAGAAGGACAAACGGACCGTCGCGGTGGCGCTGAAAGAAACCGGACTGCATCAGATCGCCGAACAATTGGGCGATCGCGGAAGATTTTCTCGATTTTTGCATATCGTCGCCGCGGCCGACGGTTGTCTGGCGACGACGCCGGAAGCGGCCGAGATTTTTCGGCGCGTCCGACCAAAATGCGATCCGGACACGGTGGCGTTTGTTCCAACGCCCTATCCGTTGGAAGAAAAATCGTGGGATTTCGCGGTCCCGCCGAACCAGCAGACTGGGATCTTTGTGGGAACGCGCGAATGGGACGTGCCTTCTCGGAACCATCTCGCCGCGCTCCTGCTGGCGCGAGAAATCTGCCGCGAAAGCGGCGAACCGGTCACGGTCTTCAACCTTGACGGCCGGAAAGGGGCGAAACTCCTGGAGGAATTGCAGTTCCCGCCGGGAAAATTACGTGTTCACGACAAACGCGAACCCTACGCCGAGTACGTGCGGCAGGTCGCAAAACATAAAATCGTCCTTCAACTCGATCGCAGCCGCGTGCCGGGACAAGTGGCCGGCGACGCCTTGTTGGCGCGCACGATTTGCATCGGCGGCGACGGTGCGATCGAGCGCGTCGCTTTTGCGAATTTTTGCGGCGAAGGCCGAACAACCGGGCAATTGAAAACGATCGCACTCGAGTTGCTGAAAAACACTTCAGCGCGCGCAACCGCGATTGTAGAAACGCAATGGCGCGCGGCCGAACGTCTTTCGTTTCAGGCAATACGAAAACAATTAGCGATCTTCTTTTCGCGAATCGCCAATCATTCCTAGGTAAATTTCCTCCAGCCGGCGGATTTGCTTTTGCTGATCGAACTTCTCAGCCACAACCTTCGCCCCGTTTCGGGCCAGCCTTTTCAGTAACTCCGGATCTAGCGCCGCTTCGAGAAGACCATTCGAAAGCGCCTCGTGATCACGCTCTGGAACTAAGATTCCGCTAACACTGTTTTCGATCGCTTCCGGAATTCCGCCGTGTTCGGTGGCGAAAACCGGAAGCCCGGTCGCCATCGCTTCCAACATTGAATTTGGAATGCCCTCCTGGTTTCCATCGCTGCCGGTTTCGCTCGGATGAAGAAAAATGTGCGCCGCGTAATACACCTCGCGCAGTTTGTCAGGATCGAGAAATCCTGGCAGTTCTACCCGGTCGGCAATTTTGAGTTTGCTGGTCAGCTCTTTGAGCTCTGCCAGCATTGGACCTTCGCCGGCGATCGTCAGGGTCGCCTCGGGATAATGATTCAGAAATGCGGTGAAGGCGTGCAGCGTCGTGCCAATCCCCTTCTTTTGCACCAGCCTGCTCGCTTGAAGAAAACGCCATTTTCCATCCGCTGGTAATTCGCGCTCCCGAAACGGAAACTCCTGCAACGGAATGCCCGTGCGGACGATGTCGATCTTGTTTTCATCGCAACCAAGCTCGATAACCGCCTGCTTCAGCGATTCGGCGCGCACAAAAACGCGCGTGACCAGGCCGAGCATTTCGCGCGTCGCTTTTCGATAAGCCGGTTTGTCCATGTCGACCAAAACGTCGGCTCCGTGAAACGAAACGACCCGCGGTTTCGGCCAGGTTCGAATCAGCGGCAAGAGATGGACGGCAATGTGACCGAAAAAAATGTGGAACAGTTGCGCGTCTTCGCGCTTTAGAATTTCAATGATCGCGTCCGCTTTGCCTTTCGAAAGCTGCCACGGCTTGTTGCAAATCTGACGAAACCAAAAACGTCGCAAAAAATGCGTCCTCGGTTTTTCGACAATCTCGATTTTTCCGAACGGAAACTTGTCCGGATTCTCCCGCTTTTGTGCGATGACAATCGGTTGGACCCGCTGAAGAGCGGTGATTTGTCGGTAAATGTGCAGCATCTCCGGCTTGAGAAACGTCGCGCAGTAGAACGCGACGACAGGCGAGGACTCAGGTGACGGGGTCAATGTTTGGAATCAAATTCGCCACGGGACGAATCCGTCCGACGGCGGACATCAAACCTCAAAATCAAACTTTAAAAGTTGATTGTGAGCAGCCTGAACCCTTTCCACTTTCCAGTGTCGGGATCGAGAAAAACATTGTCCTCGGCGCGACCGTAGACCGCGGGCGCTTTGGGATTCAACAATTGAAACGGATTTCCTCCGCGAGCGGCCCGGGCCAGACTCCCTTCGGTATTTTCCCGACGCAACGGCGGCGCGGTTTGCGACGGACGAGGTTTACGGGCCGTTTTTGCGGCGAATGTTTTCTTTTGCGGTTGTGGGGATTGCGCGAAAACAAAGCCCGCGACCACCATTAAAACCCCAAGCAGTACGAGCTTTTTCATCTGTTTCTCCGGTTAAGGTCAGTTCTTGCCGGTTAGACTCCTCCAGCGCAGAATTGTCAAGACAAATGGACTATTTGGAGAAAGCCAGGCGCGTTCTAGATCTCGAGATTGGTGAGCTGCAGCGACTTCGTCAGCGACTAGGGGACGATTTCACTCGCGCGGTCGCTTTGATTAAAGAGGCGGTAGACGCGCGCGGCAAAGTGGTCGTGCTGGGGGTCGGCAAGTCCGGACACATCGGAAGCAAAATCGCCTCCACTTTGACCAGCACCGGCTCGCCTGCCGTCGTGCTCGATTCTCTGAACGCATTGCACGGCGATCTCGGGGTCGTCGCGGACGGGGATGTCATTCTTGCTCTCAGCTCAAGTGGCGAAACCGAAGAGCTGGTGCGCATCTTGCCGGCTATTGGGCGCTTTCAGGTAAAAATCATCGCGATGTGCGGCGACGCGAATTCAACCCTGGCCAACAACGCGCACGTTGTCCTGGATGTAAATGTGGAACAGGAAGCTTGTCCGTTGAACCTGGCCCCTACTTCCAGCACCACCGCCATGCTCGCACTAGGCGATGCTCTGGCGATGGTCTTGCTGGAAGCCCGTGGATTTAACAAAGAAGAGTTCGCAAAGTTTCATCCCGGCGGAAAAATCGGCCGGAGCCTGCTCATGCGGGTCCATCAACTGATGCGGCCACGAGAATCCATGGCCGTGGTTCCACCAACCGCAACCGTCCGCGACGTGCTCAAAGCGATGACCGGTGTCCGGGCCGGCGCCGCCGTTGTTGCAGGTGACGATCGGCAATTACTCGGAATCTTCACCCACGGTGATTTTGCGCGTCATTTTCAATCCGATCCGAAGGTCGGCGAACGTCTGGTGGCCGACTTGATGACGCTAAATCCCGTGACCGTGCACAAAGACAAGCTCGCGGTCGAAGTTCTCAAGCTACTTGAGAGCCATCGGATCGACGATTTGGTGGTGGTGGACGATGACAAGGTGCCGGTGGGCGTGGTTGATTCCCAAGATCTTACCCGCCTCAAATTACTGTAGGAGAGGTGAGGGTTTTAGGCGTTGAGCTGTCGAGAAGAGCTTGACGCCACACCGATTCAACTCAACTTCTCAACCTCTCAACGACTCAACCTTTTTATATGGCTTCCGCAGCTAACGATCTTCGCCGGGGAATGGCGATCAAATACAACGGAAACACCGCGATTGTGCTCGAAGTGCATCATCGCACGCCGGGTAATCTGCGCGCCTTCGTTCAGGCCATCATTCGCTACCTCAACACCGGCAAAAGCGCGGACGTCCGTTTCGGGTCCACCGACAAAGTAGAACTAGTCGACATCGAGCGGAAACAACTGGAGTTCAGTTACCAGGACCACAACGGCTACCATTTCATGGATCCGGAGACCTACGACACGGTCGCCTTTCAGCAAAGTTTGATCGGCGATGCCAAGGATTACCTGGTCGAAAATCTGGCGGTCCAGGTCCTCTATGCCGAGGGCAAACCGGTCCAGATTGAAATGCCTGCGTCGGTCAGCTTGAAAGTTATCGAGTCGGCCGACGGCGTGCGTGGGGACACGGCGAGCAATGTCACCAAGCCGGCCAAGCTCGAGACCGGCAAAACGATCAACGTCCCTCTCTTCATTAAAGAAGGCGAAACAATCAAGATCGATACTCGCACCGGCGACTATATGGGTCGGGCATAGCGGTCTTCTCGTTCCTCTATCGAGGATTCCCCCGGATGGCAAACAAAGTGGATTTGCGATAGGATTGGGGCGATGAACCGCAAAGGGGGAATGGTCCGTGGCCGGAGAATGTCCCGCGGAGTGAAGGTCGCGCCCTACGTGGTCCCGACCACCCGGCGTGCTCCGACGCCCAGCACCTATATGGTCCCGACCCGTTGGGTGAAATTCGTCTTCGGAATTTTTTTACTACCGATCTGCGCGATTCTGACTCAGACATTTTTCACAGCATTCGCACGCGCGACCGTCACCCAACATCTTTGGGCCGCCGCTCCATTCTGGTTCTTTTCGTTAGGGGCGATTCTGTGGCTGATCGCCTTCATCGGTTTGCCGCGGCCGATCCTCCTTTACGTTTTCGGGCACGAATTGACCCACGCGGTTTGGGTTTGGTTAATGGGCGGCCGGGTCAGTCGTTTTCGGGTTGGGCGTGACGGCGGTCACATTATCACCAACCGAACCAACTTCTGGATCGCGCTCGCGCCATATTTTTTCCCGTTCTACAGCATTCTTGCGATCGCGATCTACGGCGTGCTCAGCTTTTTCTATAACATGCAACCCTACGGTCGGATCCTCTACGCCGTCATCGGAGCCACTTGGGCGTTCCATTTCACGTTTACCTGCTGGATGATCCCAAAAAACCAAACCGATCTGCGCGATCACGGCACATTTTTCTCGCTCGTCGTGATCTATCTGATGAACCTTATTCTCTTGTCGGTGTTGTTAATCATCGCCTCGCCGCACATCACCTTTGTCAGTTTCGGGGAGGACCTTGCCAAAAATCTCGGCGCCTTTTCGGAGTGGGTCGGCGATTTGACGGAGCGATTCGCCCAAGGCGCCCATCACTGATTCGTCAAGATTGCGAATGGCAGGATCGATAATGCGTCCGCGACCCGGACTTTCCGGTGCTTGATCCAAAACTCGTGGCCGGTAACAACCTGCCGCCACCGTTTCAGGGGAAAACCTTCCGGCAATTCAATCGTCGTATCTTTCCAGCGATCGCCGACCGGAGGAAATCCGACGTGCGACGAAAGGCGAGGCGCGATGACTACGATGCTTTGGCTCTCAAGCTGCCGGGCAAAGGTGATGCAGCAATCGGCGAATGTTCCGTTCACGTTCAGGGGAAGGTAGTTTCCGCGCTCAAAAAGGTTGGCATGTTCTGAGCGAAAACGCAGCGCGCGCTGGGTCAGAAACATTTTGATCCGGCCATCCGGCCAATTTTGTAAAAGTTGTTCCGGCGTCTTGCTTGATAAGCACGACAGCATTTCGGCGCGCAATTTGTAGTCCACCGGCCGCCGATTGTCGGGATCCACCAGGGCAAAGTTCCAAATCTCATTTCCTTGATAAATGTCCGGCACGCCAGGAGAGGTCAGCTTCAATAAGGTTTGCGTCAGCGAATTGATCGCACCCAGTCGCGCAACTTCTTCCGCGACCGGCAAAAAGAGCGGCAAAAACTTGTTCTTCGGTGTCGGATCCAAGATGCGGGCTACGAAGTCGCGCGTAGCGGACAGCCACGGTTCGTTAGGCCGAATCCAACTGGTGTTGACCTTGGCTTCGTTCAACGCCTTGTTCATGTAATTCTGGATCCGCTCGATATACTCGTTCCCAATTTCCTTATGGGGCGTGCCGTCCCCGCCGACCGGCCAGATGCCGAGCAGAGTTTGATAAAGCAGATATTCTTCGTTCGCATCCGGCGCTTCCAACTCTTCGACTTCTTTTTTCCAGCGACGATTTGCCGAACGCCATTTCGGCAGCGAACGCCGCCAAGTCTCGGCAATTTCGGAAATCGCGAGCATCCGGGCACGGACATCTTCGCTTCGTTTCGTGTCGTGGGTGGAGGTGGCCAGCAAGGTCGATGGCCAATTACGATTTCGGTCAAAATTGCGTTCGTGAAACGCTTCGATCGAAAGGCCAAACTGCTGAGGCTCGCCGCCAACTTCGTTGAGCGCAGCTAGACGATTGTAAATATAGAAGGCTGTGTCCTCGACCCCCTTCGCCATGATCGGTCCGGTAAACTGTTGAAACTTGAGTACGAAACGCACGTGCTCGTCTCGCGCCGGCGCGTCCAGATTTTCCGGAAACCGAAATAGCAAAATGTCGCGCAAGAAATTGAAAATCGACTCTTCGGTTGCGGGGTTGCGCCGCTTGGCCGCCGCGATGGCACGCTCGATCACTTGCCGATCTTCTTCGCTCACCGGCTGACCCGGAGCCAGGTAGGTTCGATAAACTGGGAAACAGGCGATCGTCTCCCGGACCGCGCGCGCGAGGGCCTCGAAAGTAAAATCGCGATACCAGCGATTTTGTTCCGACAAACGATCGAGCAAGTTGCCGAGGACTTCGACTTCGTTTGCCAGCGCGATTCGCATGACCAGACGTTTCTTTGCGTAAACCAGGTGGCCGAAATGCATGGTGGGGCCGATGAAACGATGAAACGCCCTGGTGATGGCGGCTTCGGCCGAGGCGTCCACCAAAACTCCAGCCAAGTGATTGGTGAAATCATAGCCGGTCGTTCCGTGAACCGGCCAGTCTGCACGCAACTTCTCCGCTCCGGTGAGAATTTTCTCGACGACCATGTAGATCGCGCGCCCGTCCTTGGGAAGGGTGTGGCCGAGCGCTTTAGCGGTGCGCCGCTGAAGCTTTTCCAAATATTCCCTGGGCAGATACAAACCGTCCGGATGATCGATCCGCAAGCCAGTCACCGCTCCCGCGCCGACAAGGTCAAGAACGAGTTGGTGAGCTGCATCAAACACCTCCGGCAATTCCATCCGGATCGCGGCCAGATCGTTTACATCAAAAAATCGGCGATAATTAATTTCCTCAGCTGCAACCCGCCAGAAGGCGAGCCGATACGATTGGGCATTGAGGAGCTCGTCGAGCTTGTCGAAACTGCGCCGGTCGCCCGGCCGGCCATTAACGAGCGCGATCGCTTTCTCGATCGCGTACTGGACTTGCGGCGCTTCCTGACAACGCCGCTCGAGACGTCGCTTCACGATTTCCTTTTCCCGCGCGCGTTCGGTGATTTTTTCAACACCGGTCTCGGTGCGACGCGGCAAATATTCGAGCGCCGTAAGAATGCTTTGGAACTCGCCGTAAAACGCCTCGTCCTTGTACTCGGCGAGATTTTCCAACGCCAACTCAAGCACATACCGGTAGGTCCCCGGCGCAATTGGCAACCGCTGGTTGCGATACTCGAGATAAAAGCCGCCTTCCTCGAAATGAACTTTGAATTCCCCTCGCTCGAGCACGCGTCCGTATTGGTCGGTTAAAATTGGAAGTAGAACTTTGTCGCGCAGGTCTGATTTCAGTGGCTGCCAATCGATGTCGAAGTAGGGCGCGTACATCGAGCTCGGGCCATTTTCGAGAACGTCCATCCACCATTTGTTGCCCGGCTGCATCACACCCATGTGATTCGGAACGAAGTCGAGCACCTGGCCCATGCCCCGGGTTTTTAAATCTGCGACAAATGAGTCGTATTCTTCGCGCGATCCAATCGCAGTGTTGAGCTGGTTGTGGTCGGTAATGTCATAACCGTGCATGCTCTCCGGGCTCGCCTGGAAATAGGGCGACGCATAAACGTCGCTCACCCCAAGCGCGCGAAGATAAGGAACAATCTCGCGCGCGTGCGCGAAGGTGAACCAGCGGTTGAACTGCAACCGATAGGTGCACACGGGAATACGTGGGATATTTTTCGGCGTCATCTTTCCCAAATGATGAATGACCAATGGCGAATGACAAAGGAATGCCAAAGCCACGCACCGGTTCTCGTCATTTGAACATTCGGGCTTGTTTTGACATTCGTCATTCGTGCTTCGTCATTTTTTCTTCACATCTTTTCCGGTGCTTTGATGCCTAACAAGTCGAGTCCGCGCTGCAATACGCGGCCGGCGAGATCGCACAGGGCTAGGCGCGAGCTCCGGGCCGGCTCCTCCGATTTCAAAACCGGACAAGCTTCATAGAAAGCGTGAAACGCGTTGGCCAGCTCGAAAAGATAGTTGGCCAGAATGTTCGGCCGAAAATCGTTCAACACCTGCGGAACAATTTCGGCGAACTGGCAAAGTTTCCTGGCCAGGCCGATTTCAGCAGCCTCGTTCAAAACGAATTTATCGGCCCTTGATGCGGATTCGCCGGCTTTTCGGAATATCGAACGAATTCTGACGTAAGCGTTTTGGAGATAAGGCGCGGTGTTCCCCTGCATGGCAAGCATCTTGTCCCAGGAGAACACGTAATCAGTCATCCGATATTGCGAGAGATCGGCGTATTTGACCGCGCCGATGCCGATAATGCGCGCAATTTCGGTTTTTTCTTCTTCGCTCAAGTCAGGATTTTTGTCTTCGATGATTTTCCCGGCGCGATTGCACGCTTCTTCGAGCAATTGTCGCAATGGGACATTGTCCCCCGAACGCGTTTTCATCAGCTTTCGGTCCTCGCCCAGAACGTTTCCGAAGGGAATATGTCGGAGATCGGCTTTGTAACCTTCGCGCCGAGCGATCTCGAAGATTTGTTTAAAGTGCAAAGTCTGCGGCGCGCCCACTACGTACCAAACTGTGTCTCGCTTCAAATCGTTGATTCGATACTCGACCGTAGCGATGTCGCTGGTTGCGTAATTAAATCCGCCGTCTTTCTTGCGAATGATGCACGGCTTGTCCGCCAATTCCGATATGTCTCGGAAAAAAACGACCACCGCGCCTTCGCTGGTCTCCGCAATTTTTGATTTCAGCAGGCGATCCACCACTTCCGGCAATTTGTCATTATAAAAGCTTTCGCCGCACTGAATGTCGTAGTGAATGTCCAGCAATTCGTAGACGTGCTCGAAGTCTTGCATCGAGAGCGCAACGCACTCGTTCCAGATATCGAGGTTTTCTTTGTCACCGGCCTGAAGCTTGACCAGTTCCTGGCGGCACGCCTCGCGTACGGCCGGGTCCGCAGTCGATTTGGCGTTCGTTTCCTTGTAAATTCGAACGATCTCGCCCAGCGGATCGCGCTGAAGCGAGTTACGATCGAGTAAATTCTTCCAACCCCAGATCACCATCCCAAACTGGGTGCCCCAATCGCCGATGTGATTGTCGCGGATCACGTCGTGTCCGAGAAAGGCAGCGATCCGCGCCAGCGCGTCACCCAGCGCAGTGCTGCGAATGTGACCGACATGCATTGGCTTGGCCACGTTCGGCGAACCGAAATCGATCACGATTTTTTTCGGCGACTCCGATTTAGCAACTCCGAGGCGGTCGTCCGCGAACAACTCCGCGGTAGCCTTGGCAACAGCGTCCGTCCGTAATTTGAAATTAATAAAGCCCGCGCCCGCAACCGATGGTTGTTCCGACAAATCGGCAACGTCGAGCACCTTGAGAATTTTCTCGGCGACAGCGCGGGGATTCTCGCTGCGTTGCTTCCCCAGAATGAGCGCTGCATTCGTCTGGTAATCGCCAAACCGCGGATCAGTCGCTTGCGTCAGCTCACCGACATTTGGTAAGCCGGCTTTCGCCAATGCGTCGGCCAATCTCTTAGCGAGAATTTCCTGAAGTGTTTCCATCCGCCGAACTGTAGCGGCGCTCTATGAGCGCCGAAACTAATTAGATCGGCGCTCGAAGGCCAATCCGGCTCGGACCCGCTACTACAGCTATTTTTGCCCGGAACTTTGGAAAATCGCCAGGATCTCGTCTGTCGATTTCGCGCTGGCGAGCTTATCGCGGGTACCGCGATCGTTCAGAAATTTGGCGATTGAGGCAAGGGTTCGAAGATGGGTTTGGAACTGGTTCTTCGGAACGATAAACAACACGACAAATTTTACTGGCGCGTTATCGAGCGCGTCGAACTCGATGCCGGTTGTCGATCGTCCGAATGCGGCGACTACATTTTCGATCCGATCGGAGGAGCAGTGTGGAATGGCAATTCCGAAACCGATTCCGGTGCTCATAGTCTCTTCGCGTTGCTTGAGCGACCCGAGAATGCTGTCGCGGTCCTCCGGTTTGATTTTGCCCAGGCTGACCAACAAATCGATCAGCTCGACGATGGCCGGCCAACGCTCGGTGGCCTTCATCTCGGGGATGATTTGCTCGGCGGAAAGTAAATTGCCCAACGACATGCGAAGTGCGCGATTCGGGAGCGCAAGCTTACCGGGGGCGTTTACATTGACAAGCGCATTTCAGGCTCAAAAGTCGCGTATTTTGTAATTTAATCGGCGCGAGAGCAACCAGCGGACGCCAAACATGTCCATAGTCGCCCGCACTGCACGACTGCCGAAACCATACTTGGTCTGGCCGAAACGCCGCGGCCGATGGTTCACTGGAATTTCGACCAACTGATAACCCGCGCCGCGAACCAGCGCCGGAATAAATCGGTGCATTCCCTTAAATGGAACGAGCGTGTCCGCGCATTCGCGGCGCATCGCCTTGAGAGTGCAGCCGGTGTCGCGCACATAGTCTTTGGTGAACCGGCTTCGAACCAAATTTGCGATCCGGCTGGTGAGACGTTTTGCGAACTTGTCTTTGCGCTCGGCCCGATAACCACAGACCAGATCGGCGCCCCTTAAGATCTCGACCATCAATCGCGGAATATCTGCCGGATCATTTTGCAGATCGCCGTCGATCATGACGATGGTTTGCCCTCGCGCGGCTTTAATCCCGGCGTAAAGCGCGGCGCTTTGGCCGGCGTTCTTTTCAAAGCGCAGAATCCGTACATTCGGCGCGCCTTCGATTTTCTCAGCGCTGCGATCGGTCGAGCCGTCATCGACGAAAATTATTTCATGGTCCACTCCGGCGAGGGCTGCCCGAAGCTCCGATTGCAGGATCGGCAGATTTTCCTCTTCGTTGAAGGCGGGAACCACAACTGAGACTGTGGGCGATGCAGTGGAGTCGGTCATAAAGGCAGCGTTCGGTAATGCCGACAGAGAAAAATCTGCCAATAACGCACATGCCTGCCGAAGCGACGTAGTTCGATAGTACCCACGGGCTCGGTGGACTCGAACGCGGCGCGAATATTGTGGGGTGGATTTTTTCCGAAATTCCGAATCAGCAACGCGCTCCGGCCAACGAACGGATTCACTCCTTTTTGCTCGGTGAATGCGTCCTCCGAAGGTTGATTTGGATTCGTCGGCGCTTCGACGAACTGATCATAGCGCGGCCAAAACGAGAACTGATTAACCAGGTCCTGCGACTCGATGATGTAGGCTGGCGGATGCCCCGGGCCCTCAATGCGTTTGTCTTTCAGATAAAAGGCCAGCTCCGAAGCGCGATGACGTTCGTCCGCGATCAGGAATAATTTCTCGCCCAGCTTCGCTTCCTCTTCATTGCGGATTCGCTCCACTTCAGCAACCATCGGCTTCCAGCCGCGCAAACGATCACTGGGATCGCTTCGAAAGAATCGAATCCCTACGGTGCGAAGCAAATCAGAATCGAGCGAGAAGATGCTAATGAGGAATCCGAGTAACAAGGCCGACAAGGCAAACACTCTCACCCCACGAGCTTCAATCCGTTCGCTCCAATAAAACACCGCCAGCAATCCAAGGCTTAGAAATGAAACGGCATCCCAGTTTGGCGTCGCCACGTGATTCAGCGACAGAAGAAAATAGAAAACAAAGACCGGCAACCCGAACCAGAAGAGAAACAGCACCTTGAATTGCTGATTCACCCGGCGCCAACTTCCGAGCACCGCCAGAGTCAGAGCGGCGAAGAGCAGCGGTGAATAAAAGATGAAATGTTCGCCGAAAAACTTCAGTGGTTCCAACGGCCGGAATCCGACGTTTTCAGCCAGACCGCCGCGCGTGCGCAAATGGGTTGTCGTGACCCAGGCGTGCTGCGCATTCCAAACTATGGGCGGAATCGTGCAGATCGCGAAGATGGCGATTAACAAATACAGACCTGGGCGTTTGAATTCCTGCCGCAGTCGCGGCGCAAACGCGAGGACCAGCAGAATGCACACAATCTCGAACGCGTTGGTAAATCGGCCCAAAAATCCGAGGCCAATGAGCAAACCAGTCACCGGCCACCAAAACGAAAAACGCGGGCTCTTTTCCACCGCGAGCCAGAAGGTAAACATGGCCGCCATCCAAAAGGAGATGGACAATGCATCGGTCGTCATCACGAATGCGCCGACATTGAAAATCGGCGTCACGTTAAAAGCGATTACGGTCCAAAGACCGACGCTCTCGTTAAACAAGCGCTTTCCAAAATAAAACAGGAGTAAACTCGTGCCCGCGGCGAGGATCGGGCTCCAAAAGCGAACCCCAAATTCCGTCGGCCCAAAAATCGCGGTGCTGGCACGAATCGCGAAGGCGATGCCGGGACCTTTGCTGAAATAACCGGGCGCCAGCCGTTCCGACCACATCCAGTAATGCGCTTCGTCGAACTCGAGATCGGTCGAACCCAACATCGACAATCGCACCAAGGTAAGCGCGGCAATGAACAACCAAACTGCGCGTGTCTTATTCATTCGGCCGGATTAATGATCAAACCCGGATGCCGCGCCCAAATTTTCGGCATCCACTTTGGAGCAAGCCATCGCCAGAGGACTTCCAACAACGCCAGAATGAAAAACGCTTCAGCAGCAGCTAAAAAGACCGTGCCAATTATGTCGCTCGGCCAATGGGCGCCGAGATAAATCCGCGAATAGCCAATCAGCGCGGTGAAAATCCAGTAAAACCAGCCGCGCTTGTAAAACAGGGTCAAACAAATCGCCGCGATTGTGTTGTTGACCATGTGCCCGGACGGAAAAGATGGATCACCCCGACGTTTGTCGGACTCGTCGGAGCGACGCACCACCGGCTTCTTGAAGATCGACATAAACTCTGGCCGGCCTTTCTCCAATCGGACCATTCGGACTGAATCGACATGCTTTGGCCGCTTGCGATTGATTGCCGATTTCAACGTGTTCGTGACCGGCTCGGCAATCACCACCGTGAGCAGCAAACAGAAAATGCAGGCGCGCGTTTTGAACCCTCCAAACACAAGCGCAGCGAAGAGGATAACTACGAGCAATGGCTTCCAGACGTCGGCGTCGCTGATTGCCGCCATGAACAAATCCAGGACCGGGTTCGTCCATCGCTCATTGATTAGATTAAATAAGCTTTGATCCATCGATCGGAGGCCTAAGTTTTAGCCGCTACCGTGTAATAAACAAATGGGTTAATGACGAAGCACGAATGACCAATGACGAAATAAGCTCGAACTATCGAATCACGAATGCGCGGCGCCAGCGCTTTTCGCCATTCGGATTTCGTAATTCCTTCGGCATTCGACATTTAATGCCAGTCCGGCTCGGACCATTCGTCATTTCTTTGGCCGTCGCCTTATCGAGCTATGCCGCGCCGGTCCCGTCGGCCAAAGAGATTCTCGAATCTGTCCGCATGCTCGAAACGCGTCAGCAACTTGATCTCGATGGTCAGCTCCGCCAGGACGAAACGGTCGTCCCCTTTCATATCAATCAAGACGGACCGCTGATCCGGTACTCGTTCACCGAACCAAATGAAGTTTTACAATTGCGACTCGGCGAGAACGGTTCGCGCCTCGATCTGGTATCCGACGATGGCGCCGAAAAGTTTCCCGCGGAAAAGCTCAATCAGAAAATCCGCGATACCGGCGTGACCTATGACGACCTCGCTCTCCGATTTCTTTACTGGCCGGGCGGGCGCGTGCTTGGTGATGAAACGGTTCACGCACGGAGTTGCTGGAAATTGCAACTGACCGCGCCCTCGCGCGATTCGCAGTACGCGAATGTTTTCCTTTGGGTCGACAAAAAAAGTGGCGCATTGATGCGCATGGAAGGCTACGATGCCAGCGGGAAGCTGACGAAACGCTTCGAAGTCGTCGCCACCCAGAAAATCGACAATCGCTGGTTTCTAAAACAGATGCGGGTCGAAGAAATGCAGCCCGGCACGAACAAAGTGCAGTCGCGCACTTATCTCGAAATCAAAAAGTAATTATTTGTCGTCGCGCGCGGCTTTGACAATTTCGGCGAAGCTGCGCGGATCAAGGCTAGCGCCGCCGACCAGCGCGCCGTCGATGTCGGGTTGCGTCATCAATTCTCGAGCGTTCTCGGGTTTGACGCTGCCGCCGTATTGAATACGAATTCGGTCGCCCGTCGATTCGTCGGACATCTCTTGCAAAGTGTGGCGAATAAAAGCGTGCGCTTCCTGCGCCTGCTCGGGAGTCGCGTTTCGGCCGGTGCCAATCGCCCAAACCGGTTCGTAAGCAATTACGGTTTCCTGAAGTTCTTTTTCGCTCAGATCTTTCAAACTTCCCCGGAGCTGGATCGACAAAATCTTTTCGACGTTGCCCTTGTCGCGCTGCTCGAGCGTTTCGCCGACGCAAACAATCGGTCGCAAGGTCGCCTCGTGTGCCGCGCGAACTTTCTTGTTCACGATGTCGTCACTTTCACCGAACAAGCGCCGGCGCTCGCTGTGACCGAGGATGACGTAATGAATGAACAAGTCGCGGAGCAACGCCGCGCTGATCTCGCCGGTAAA
Organism: Chthoniobacterales bacterium; assembly: GCA_035473775.1. Classification (GTDB taxonomy): domain Bacteria; phylum Verrucomicrobiota; class Verrucomicrobiia; order Chthoniobacterales; family UBA10450; genus AV40. The sequence continues at coordinate 11,191 of DATINV010000032.1, read as the reverse complement.
CGCGCCGTTATGTTCCCAATGCATGTTTTGCGCGCCGACTTTGATGCTCTGAGCTTTGTTTTCCAGCAACTCGGTGACTTTCGCCAGGGCAGTAAACGGCGGAATGATCACGATCTCGACGTCTCGAATGTCGGCCGCATCGAGCAAAAACGATTCGATGAATCGCGCCGATTCACCCAGCGTCATGTTCATCTTCCAATTCGCCGCCACAATTTTTTTGCGCATAAACTTAATCCACCACGGAGATCACGAAGGCCACGAAGCAAAAAGAAATCAAATACAAACCTTCGCGCTCTTGGTGTCCTTTGTGGTTATTTGTCCGATAACGCGGCAACGCCGGGAAGCTCCTTGCCTTCTAGTAGATCTAGCGAGGCGCCGCCGCCGGTCGAAATAAAGGTCATTTTGTCGGCCAGTCCGGCTTGTTTCACCGCGGTGACTGAATCGCCGCCACCAATCACGGTCGTCGCGCCAGAATTGGCCAGCGCTTCGGCGATGGCGATTGTGCCGCCCGCAAAATCCGGGATTTCAAAAATGCCGACCGGACCGTTCCACAAGATCGTTTTCGCTTTCGCGATTTCATCCTCAAACAACGCAATCGTGGCTTCCCCAATGTCGACCGCTTGCCAGCCATCAGTGATGCCACTGTCGCGAGAGAGGCGGCTGGTGTTTCGCTTTTTCGCACCGGGCTTAATCTCATCCGTTTCGACTACGTCGATCGGCAACAGAAATTTCACACCGCTTTTCTTGGCCAGCGCGATCAATTCGTTGGCCAGATCGGTCTTGTCCGCCTCGACTCGGCTCGCGCCAATCGGAATCCCTTCGGCTTTAAAGAACGTATTCGCCATGGCGCCGCCAATCAAAATCGTGTCGGCTTTTTGCATCAACGCTTTGAGGACGCCGATTTTGTCGGAAACTTTCGAGCCGCCCATGATGACAACGAACGGTTTGGCCGGTTTGTCGAGTTCCTCGTGAAGGTACTTCAACTCTTTCTCCATTAAGAAACCCATTGCCCGTTTCTCCATGAAGATTGCGATGCCGGCGGTCGATGCGTGCGCGCGATGGGCCGCACCGAAAGCGTCGTTCACGTAAACATCTCCCAGCTCGGCAAGGGCGTGCGCAAATTTAGGATCGTTCGCCTCTTCTTCGGGTTGAAATCGAAGATTCTCCAACATCGCGACGTCGCCGTCCTGCATGGAGGCAACGATCTTTTGCGGCACTTCGCCGATCGTGTCGTGACTGAAGATCACCGGATGATTAATTAGGGTGTGCAAATGATCCGCCACCGGGCGGAGCGAGTATTTCGGCACCCGCTTGCCTTTCGGCCGCCCAAAGTGCGACATCAAAATTGTTTTGGCCTTTTGCTCCCGGAGATAATTGATCGTCGGGAGCGCTTCGCGAACTCGGGTGTCGTCGGTGATCTCAATTTTGTCGCCCTCTTCCTTGATCGGCACGTTGAAATCGACGCGCACCAGCACGCGTTTCCCGCGCACGTCCAGATCGCGAACTGTTAGTTTGTTCATCTCACACGAAGGTCACAACGGTTCACTGAGTCCGGCCACGATTACTTTGTGATCGTGGTGAACCTTGGTAGCCGTTGTGCGAAATTCATTTGGCGAGCATTTCAAGCATTTCGACGCAACGATTGCTGTAACCCCACTCGTTGTCATACCAGCCAACGACTTTCACGAATCGATTGCCAAGCATGATCGTCAATTTGCTGTCGAAGATGCAGGAATGCGGATTGCCGATGATGTCGTGCGACACCAGCGGTTCGTCGCTGAACTCGAGCACATCTTTATAACTTTTGTCGCCAGCCGCTTCCTTGAACGCCGCATTGACCGCATCGACTGTCGCGTCTTTATCAAGCACCGCGCTGAAATCGGTGACCGAACCGTCTGGCGTCGGTACACGGAATGCACCGCCGTTCAGTTTTCCTTTCAAATCAGGAATCACTTCTCCAATCGCTTTGGCTGCGCCCGTGCTCGCGGGGATGATGCTGACCGCCGCTGCACGCGCGCGCCGCAGGTCTTCGTGCGGAAGGTCGAGAATGCGCTGGTCGTTGGTGTAACTGTGAATCGTGCTCATGAAGCCGTGGGCGATTCCAAACTTGTCGTTCAAAACCTTGACCAATGGGGCCAGACAGTTGGTGGTGCAGCTCGCGTTCGAAACGATGGTGTGCTTCTGCGGATCGTAAATGTCGTCGTTGATCCCGATGCAAATGGTGGCGTCCGGATTCTTGGCCGGCGCGGAAATCAGCACTCGCTTCGCGCCGCCTTTGCTGATGTGCAGTTCGGCTTTGTCGCGTGACGTAAAAAAACCGGTCGATTCCAGCACAACGTCGACGTTTAATTTCTTCCAGGGCAGATTGCCGGGGTCACGCTCCTTCAAGACCTTAATTTTGTGGCCACGGACAACGATGTTTTCCTCGTCGTGCCCGATTTCGCCGTCGAATTTTCCGTGGACCGAATCCCATTTCAGGAGATGGGCCAGTGTTTTAGTGTCGGTGAGATCATTGATCGCTTGAATCCGTCCGACTTGTTTTTGGGTCATTGCGCGAAGGACATTTCGTCCGATCCGCCCGAAGCCATTGATTGCGTAATTAGCCATAGATAGGTTTCCGAATTGCGGTTTATCAATTGCTGAGACTGGTCAGCAATCTGGGAGGGCGGAAAAGTAGAATGGGCAACTCGATGAAGCAATGGGGAACTATTGTCGTTATTTTGGCGGCGTGTTGGGCACAATCCACGCCCGCCGTTGCCCGCGATTCCTTGCCGATGAAGCGAATCCTGGTGCTTGGCGACAGTCTGTCCGCCGGTTTCGGATTGCGTTCGAGCCAGGCTTGGCCGGCGCTGGTTACAGAAAAACTGCGGGCCGCAGGGTTAACCAATTTTGAGATCACCAACGCGAGTCAAACCGGGGGGACAACCGCGGGAGGATTGCAGCGGTTACCAGCTCACCTCAAGCGCAAGGTCGACATTTTCGTCCTCGAGCTTGGGATCAACGACGCGTTTCGCGGCACCCCGATCGCCACGATTCGAAACAATCTCCAAACAATCATCCAACGAGTGAAGGAACAAAATCCGAACGTGCGGGTGATTATCGCCGGCATGCAGGTCCCAAACTTCAGCGAAGACAATTACGTTTCCGCGTTCGCTCAAATCTACGCGGACCTCGCCGCCAAAAATAACGCCACCCTAATTTCATATTTGCTCGAAGGCGTCGGCGGCGACCCGAACCTAAATCAACCGGACCGGGTCCATCCAAACGCGGCCGGGCAGAAGATTCTCGCGGAGAATGTCTGGCGCGTTCTCGAGCCAGTCGCACGCGAAGTTGACGGCAAACCCTCACCTGCCGCTAGTGCAGCTTCCTCTTCTTGAGGGAGAGGATTGAGGTGAGGGCAGATCGATCGCGTTTTAAACAGCCAATGCGTTGAGGAAGAACGTAATATAATTGTGGACCCAGCACGGCCAAACGAGCCCGAACCGAGTAATCCGTTCAATCCCGAGCGGGCCGATCACGCTGTGGTCGAGACGATCAAGATCGCCACGGAGGGCGAAGATTGTGATGCCTGTGTGCGTAGACTGCATCCACTGCTGAAGAAAATCCCTGGCGTGCTCGACGTGTATGTCGACCTTCCCGATGAGCGGGTAACTGTGAAATTCGACGCGCGCAAAGTTCACGCGCCGGATTTGCACGACGCGATCCTGAAGAGCGGCTACAAACCGGGCGCAGTCGCGGATTAAACCGCCGGTTGCTGTTGGGTCAGGCAATGGAACGTGCCCAGACCCCAGATTAGTTCCCGGCAATCAATTCCGACCACCCGGCGCTTCGGAAAACAATCTTTCAGGATCGACAACGCCACCTTGTCGGCGGGATCGGCAAACGTCGGAACGAGCACTACGGTGTTCGCGATATAGAAGTTGGCGTAACTGGCTGGGAGTCGCATTTCCTCGCGGATGATTTTCTTCGGCATTGGCAACCTGACGATATCAACCTTACGGCCACCAACTTTCATTCCACGCAGACGCTCAAGATTCTCCTGAAGTGGTTTGAAGTTTGCGTCATCAGAATTTTCTTCGACAACAGTGACCACTTTCGTTTCGGAAACGAAGCGAGCGAGATCGTCGATGTGGCCGTCCGTGTCGTCGCCTTCGATTCCGTCGCCGAGCCAAAGAATCTCTGTTACGCCAAGAAAATCGCGGAGCCGCTTCTCAACTTCGTCGCGAGAAAGGTTCGGGTTGCGGTTCTTATTTAGAAGGCAGGATTCGCTGGTCAGCAGCGTGCCCGCGCCGTTCACCTCGATCGAGCCACCTTCCAAAATCATTTTCGGGTAAAAAACCGGAACGCGCAGAAGCTCGGCAACGCGCGTTGGGACAACTTCGTCGAGATCGAATGGTGGATACTTATTTCCCCACGCGTTGTAGTCCCAGTCGACGATGGCGAGCTCGCCACCGCGAATCCGTCCTGTGGCGGGCTTGGGGCGGGCGGCGCGGGTCAGGAATATTGGCCCGTGATCACGGCACCACGGTTCGTTGGTTGGGATCTCATAATAAGTAATGCATTCCTGATGCGGCAGCCGATCGAGGACGGCGCGGGCTTCAGCTTCATGGGCGCCGTTCACAACGTTGATACAGACGGATTCGCTTTCAGTCAGCGCGCCGACCATCTCGCGAAGCGTGGGCAAAACGCGATCGAATGAATCGGGAAAGCTGATTCCTTCGCGCCGCGGCCAACTCAGCCAGGTGGCCGTGTGCGGCTCCCATTCCGCCGGCATGCGGTAACCGAGGGCGGCCGGTGTTTTATTCGCTGACATGCGCCAACACACTAAAGGTAGGGGCGATTGACCTCAATCGCCCGCAACGCCGGTCCGGCTCGGTCGGTTCGGTGAATGGAGTTGGCGGGAGCCGACGACACGGACGGGAAAGCCCGAGATGGCGAGCGAGTGGCACCGGAGCGAATCACCATTCGGCGTCGCTTTCACTTCGTGACAAAACGCGCAGCCATACGGCGGCGCGGATTAGCGAGGAAAGCTACTTCCCCGGCGAACTGTAGGAGACGCGGTTAGCGCCTCTGCTGGAACAGATTTACGACGTCGTTGTCAGCGGTTTGTAAATCGCGCCGACCAGGGCGCCCATGATGGCGTAGCAAATAATGTCGGCGGCAAACCACATGATGAGCATGTTAGTGCTGAACGGCTCTACGGCGAAGCGAATGACATTCGCACCGCAAAAAAGGATTCCAACAACGATACCGTAACCGAAGCCCACAGTCGCGCTGTTGATTCCAACTTTGCTCACGTAAAGGCCAGTGAATGCGAAGGCGACTATGGCATGGCCAAGAATGAGAATCGGAAAGATGGGTTCCGTCCGCCAGAGCGCAGCAGTGGCGTTGTACATCGGCTTCATAAGCAAACCATGCCAGACGAAGCCGAAGAGAAATATGAAAACGAATGCAACGATAAATGCTACGAAACCTCGTTTGTGATTGTGATTCATGCGCTCTTCTAATGACAGGCGCGTTCAATTGTCGATCCTAAAGCGGCGACGAAAGTCGGTCAGTCTTGCACGCCCGGAATGTGACCGTAACCAATGAAAGTTGGCCGCAATTTGCTATCGCCGTTCGTATCCCGGCGTTGAACTTTGAAATCGAAAACACTGACGCCGAAGCGCGATTCGCCCTGATAAACCCGGCCGTCACTCGCGCCCACCATTATCCGCTTTCCGGTTTTCTTTTCGCGGCCCAAATAAATCATCGCGTGGGTGATCGGCGGATCGCGCTGGATTGAATAGGTGCCGGTCCAAAACAATAAGTCTCCGGGTTTCAAATCTTCCAACTCAAACGAGTCGTCCTTTTCGCTCATGACAGCTTCGAAGAGCCGGGCGCGGCGGAGCCATGAATACTGCTCGGCTGAATCACGCGGCACATCGCTGACGTCATTTTGTTTCAGCACGTAGTAAACAAAACCAGAGCAATCCATTCCGCCGTTGGCTGGATCGGCCGAACCGTACTTGTAATCAAGATCGCGCGTAGTGAGCTCGAGGGCTGAGGTCAATAGCTTCTGGACCTTGAGCGGGTAATTCTCGAACCCTTTGATTTGGTTCGGAAACAGCGTCGCGTTGGCCGCATGTTGTTTCTTGGCCGGACTCGGCGTTGCCGATTGCGCAGGCGTTCCGCTCGGAGTTGCGGTTTCAGTCGGAGTCGAGGACGGCGTTTCAGATGGCTCCGGAGTGGGCAAGCCTTTCCGTTTCCGATGCGACGAAGCACTTGGTACCGGAGTTGCGGACGCTTTCTTCGTCTTTGGCGTGGCCTTTGGCGATTCCTCTTCGGGGGGAGACGGACTCTTCTTTTTCTTTGGCGTCGCTGATGGCGATTCTTCCACCGGCGCCGCACTCTTCTTTCTTTTCGGCGAAGGCGACGGACTCGGTGATTCGGCCTCGCGAGCGGGAGAAGGCTTCTTCGAAGAAGTAGCTGTCGGTGTTGGCGACTTTTTCTTAGTCGTAGTCGAAGCTTTTTTCTTTCGCGGTGTCGGCGTTGGCGTCGAGAAAATCTTTTTCAGCGCGTTGCCAAGAGATTGCTCCGCCGGTCTCGCTGTCTCTAGTGGCGAGAGAACAACTGCGATCACAATAAGAATGCGATAAAGCATGTAGTATTTCGTTGGACGCAGAATGTTTACGATTCCTTGAATCAGAATTCGCCGGCCATGTTAATCTTTAGCCCGATGAGAGCGATTCGTTTTGTAATTTTCCTTCCCTTTGTGGCCAGTCTTGCCTCCGGCCAGATCGATCGGATCACGGGCAAACCCTTCGCAACCCGATCTGAAGTGTTAGCGCGGCACGGAATGGTTTGCACCAGCGTTCCGGCGGCGACGCAGGTCGGGCTCGATATTTTGAGAAGGGGCGGCAGCGCAGTCGACGCCGCGATCGCCGCCAACGCCACTCTCGGTCTGATGGAGCCGGTCTCGAATGGAGTCGGCGGCGACCTGTTCGCAATCGTTTACAGCGCGAAGGAGAACAAACTCTACGGCATCAACGGCAGCGGACGTTCCCCGCTCAATTTGAGCTACGACCGAATGAAATCCGATCTCGCCAAGTTGAATCGAAAAACAATCCCGCCGCGCGGAATGTTGCCGATCAGCGTTCCGGGCACGGTCGACGCGTGGGCCGAGCTGCACAAAAAATTCGGGAAACTGAAACTCGCGGACGATCTCGCGCCGGCGATTCATTATGCGGAAGAAGGTTTTCCGGTCACCGACCTGATTGCGTTCTACTGGCACTTCGGCCCGGAGCTTTACAAAGATTTGCCCGGCGGATTTTTTGAAACTTACACACTCGATGGTAAAGGCCGCACGCCAGCTAAAGGCGACATCTTTAAGAACCCAGGGCTCGCGACGACCTTGCGACTGATTGGTGAAAAAGGGCGCGACGCTTTCTATAAAGGCGAGATCGCGGACAAGATCGACAAATTCATGCAGGAGAACGGCGGATTCCTGCGCAAGATCGATTTCGAGAAACATACCAGCACCTGGGTCGATCCTGTTTCGGTAAATTATCGCGGCTATGATGTGTTTGAATTGCCGCCGAACGGCCAGGGAATCGCGACGCTCCAAATTCTGAACATTCTCGAGGGTTTTGATCTCGCAAAGTTGGGTCGCAATTCACCGGAAACATTGCACGCCATGATCGAGGCAAAAAAAATCGCTTGGGCCGATCGCGCGAAATATTACGCCGATCCCGCATTCGCGAAAATTCCGCTGAAGACGTTGCTCTCAAAGGAGTACGCGGTCGAGCGCCGAAAATTAATCGACCCAATGCACGCCGCGAAAGCGGTCGCCGCCGGCAAAATCGACAACGGCGACACGATTTACATGTGCACGGCGGACGATGAAGGCAACATGGTTTCGCTCATTCAGAGCAACTATCGCGGGATGGGAAGCGGCATTGTCGTGCCAGGACTTGGATTCATGTTTCAAGACCGCGGCGAACTTTTCTCGATGGAACCGGGGCACGCGAATGTCTACGCGCCGGGCAAGCGACCGTTCCACACAATCATTCCCGGTTTCGTCATGAAAGATGGCAAACCGTGGGAGGCGTTCGGAGTGATGGGCGGCGGAATGCAGCCGCAAGGTCACGTTCAGGTTCTGACGAACCAAATAGATTTTGGACTGAACGTGCAGGAAGCCGGCGACGCATCCCGCTGGCAGCATGAAGGCGATAATGAACCGACCGGAGAAAAAATGGAGACCGGCGGTTACGTGAATCTGGAATCCGGGATCCCGATGGAAACACAACGCGAATTGTGGAAGCGCGGGCACAACGTCCGTTTCGATGTCGGCGGTTACGGCGGCTATCAGGCGATCAAAGTTGAAATGCACGACGGCCAACGTGTTTACGTTGGAGCCAGTGAAGCGCGTAAGGACGGACAAGCCGCCGGGTACTAATTACTCTGTGCCCTGAGGTCGGCGAGTTTCTGCTGAGCCCGGGCGACATCAGATTTTCGCGCGCTCCCAAGGGCGCGGAGTTTTTCCTGGCGATGGACATTGGCTTCAGCCGCATCGATGTCCGCTTGTTCGCGCTTAGCGCTGGCGTTGTGCGCGGCTGCGATGGCAAACGCCAGATTATTTTCTGTCGGAGTCACGTCCGTCTTCGGAATCTCGCCAGCGTTCAACTGCTGGTCCTTTTGCAGCATCTGTTCCTTGGCCGCGACCAATCGCGCATTCGCGAGCTCAAACTCGAGATGAACAACCCGTAGCCTCCGTTGTTCGACTTCCAATTTCGAAAGCGCGCCGATCTTCAAGAGCCTATCCAGTCCGGCGATATTTCGTTTCGCGCGCCCGAATTCTCTTTCCAGTTTAGCCAGATCGACTTCGCGAGACGAATTAGCAGAAGACTTCGCTTCCGATAGCGGTTCTTTGTCCCGATTTGGAATTAACGATGGGGGTTCGACATCGAACGAGCCGGGATCAGGGTCCGGGGACTTTTCATCGGCAAATGCAATCGAGCCGATTGCGATTAGGAGCGCAACGACGCGCCACATAAGGGAAAAATAAACCCAAGATAACGAAGGGGGCGAGGAGAAAGTTGCGGTTCTAGTGATGGCCGCCGATTATTCCGCTCACTCCGCCAATTCCGCCGATCCCACCAATTCCGCTGATTCCACCAATGCCGGGCCCGCCAAGTCCGGGTCCACCAAGTCCCGGGCCGCTAACTCCGGGGCCGCTGACTCCGCCAGGAGTTCCGACTCCGCTGACACCCGTGCCGCTCGCACCAACTCCGCCAGCATTTCCAGCGCTGCCTATTCCACCAACCGCACCCATCCCGCCGCCAAACATAGTTTGATTCGCAACGGCCGGAGATTGCAGTGAGGTCGTCAATGATTGAGTGGTGTCTGACGCTGATTTCGCGATTGATGTAACCGCGCCAGGGCGCGCCGGCAGCTTTTGCCGAGTACTCGCCACCTTTTTGCGAGCTGAACTCGCTGTGCTGCGGGTCGACACAGTCGGAAGATCCTTCGGGAGCACCGCAGTTACGGTCTGATTTACTGTTTGGTCGAGCGACTGGCCAAACGCATCGACGCCGGTCACGACGGTGTTTGCGCCGCCAACAAGGGAATCAGTCGGAGGAACAACCGGCGGAATGACAGACGGAACAATCGGTGGAACGCTCGGAGGACCTACCGCCACAATTGGCGGCACGATCGGAGGAACGTTCGAAGGAACTGTCGGAGTTGAGCCCAGCGTATTCGCCGGCGCTGGAAATTGGGCTAATTGCGTCGGCCGGGGATTTTGCTCAGCTGAACCCTGAGCCTCGTCATTTTTCCCGGCCGTCGATTTCGAATCGCTCGTCGTGTATTGATCAACCGCATTCGGAAGCGCCGCCACCTCAATACTTTCGGTCGAGATTGGTCTCGGATACAAAAATTCGGCTGGCCAGGCGGCCGCGGCGCGCAACAATTCGCTGCCATTAAAGAAATAAAAGGCGCACACAACTCCGCCAATCGCCGCGATGGCGACGAAAAAAATATTTGCCCAGGCCGAACGACTTAGACCAACCTCAGGTAAATAAAAATCGGGCGCGGGAAGGTGGGACTGGGCCGCTGAAACAGCGACCGGCATGACACAGACTTTTTCCTCAGGACTGGAAAGCGCTTCGCGGAAATCGAGTTGGGACATACTCTTCAGCTCCGGCTGATTTCGAGGCCTATTTTATAGAGCATAAGCCGTTCCGGAGCAAGTATCGCGGCCGGGTCCGGAAAAGGTCGCCGCAAAATTATTTTTTCCTTGGCAACGGCCGTTTTTATGGGATAGGACACGCTTCGAAACCCTGCTGTGAGTCCCTTGAGTCCGAAAATCTTTATTGGTGCGGTTATTCTGGCCGCAATTACGTCATCCGTTAGCGCAAATACATTTGGCTTCCCGGCTTCCGGTCCAACCGTGGCGGGAAATCGCGCGAGACTTCGTTCCGGTCAGGCTGCCGCTCCATTGTCAGCGCCCCTTGCCGTCAAACGCGCAATCTGGGCGGCCAACCAACTCTTTCGCAAGCCCTACGTTTTCGGCGGCGGCCACAAATCGTTTGTCGATCGCGGCTACGATTGTTCCGGGACAGTCTCTTACGCCCTTGGGGGCGCTGGCTTGTTGAAATCGCCCATTAGCTCAACTGAATTTCGTAAGTATGGCCAAAGCGGGCGCGGCAAGTGGATCACGATTTACGCCCGCAACGGCCACACCTACGCAATCATCGCGGGGTTGCGTCTCGACACCACGCCGTATGTGACTGCGCACGACAAGTGGGCACCAGGCTGGCAACCCACCGAGCGTGTACCGGCGGGCAGATTTGAGGCCCGACATCCAGTCGGATTGTAATTCTCATCGGATAGCGCAAGGTCGCTAATCGCAAAATCGACCTCTGCCAATTTTGGATTTACCCGCACCGAATTACGCCAATTCCGGGCCTTAAAAACGCCGGCCGGAGTGCAGCGATTTCTGGATGAACTCCCCTACAATCTCGGTTACACCGCGCGTTCTCCAAAAAAAGTTTTGCACGATCGCGTTGCCTCGTGCCTGGAAGGCGGGATCTTTGCCGCCGCCGCTTTGCGTGTGCTCGGATTTCCGCCGTTGATTTTTGATTTGGAAGCGAAGCAGGACACCGATCACGTGGTCGCCATTTTCAAGGTCGGCGGACATTGGGGAGCGGTT
>DATINV010000031.1:0-9527 GCA_035473775.1 Chthoniobacterales bacterium | reverse complement strand
GAGAAAGAGCCCAACCTCCGACGATGTAGGCAACGGCAACCTTGTAAACGTTGCGGCGTTTCAATTCGTCGAAGAAATTTCCGCTCATTGGCTGTCCGATCGCAACCTACGTTGCGTTTTCAGAGGGTGAAAGGGCAAACGAGAAAGGGTTAGAACACGACGAAACTACATCTTGAAGGCGGCGCTCATACGATAATTGGTTGAGATGAAGTGGGTTTTTCTTTTAGTAGCGGTGGCGCTCTTGATCACATGGCTAGTTCTGCGCGTCGTCCTCGGAATTCCATTGGGCGTTCTAAACCTTCTTTGGATGTCCGCGATCGTGATGGTGATACTCTGGGCCGCGCAGCGATTGGCTTGAGGAAACGTGGAGCGTGGAGCCAGGAGCCGGCGCGAAGACATCGCAAAAGCGAGATAGCGATTGCGAATTTCACCTCGGCGGAAGAAAGTTGCGCTCATGCGGTGCCTAAATTGCGACGCTGAGATGGCGAATTACGATGTGATCACCAAGGCGGGCGAACTTTCCTACGATGTTTGCGAGAAGTGTGGGAGTCTTTGGCTCGATCGCGGCGAACTGGATAAGATGGCGTTCCAGGTGATGGGCAGCATCGAGTTTTGCTCGGAAGAGGAAGACAAGACGCCCGAATCGAAATCAAAAAATTGTCCGCGATGCGACATTGGGTTGTCGAGAGTGCGATTTCTGGGAGAGACAAACATTGTTTTGCATCACTGCAAGAATTGCGGCGGTTTTTGGCTCGACGGCGGCGAACTGAATCTGATCGACAACGAACTGACAAAGATCATGCCGGTAACCGGGCATGGATTTTCCGACTTTGTAAATAACGTCCATATTCCATATTGGTACAAGAGAATCAGAAGACCGAGCAGCGAGACAGATTTCAAAATCAAAGTGGAACCGATCCCAGGCGCAAAACATCTAAAGCCAACCAACGACAAATGCCCGGTCGATGGAGGCACGCTTGATCTTTACTCGATCTTCTCAATGAAGTTCGAGGGATGCCCAAACTGTCGCGGCCTGTGGTTGGTCAAAGATGAGTTGCGAAAGCTTAAGAACAAGGCGCTGGAAGGACGATTACACTGGCTCAACGACGAGGTGGACGATATCGAGAAAACGTCCGCTGTTCGAACCGATCGGCCCTGCCCAAAAGATGGCACTAAACTTTTGTCGGTTGTTTTTGGAAAATCATCTTTGGTTATCGATTGGTGTCCAAAATGTCACGGGCTGTGGCTCGATCGCGACGAATTCGAGTGCGTCATCGAGTATCTGAATACCGAACAGGGGAATGCCACACGCGCGGATGTCGAAAAGGAAATCGTGGACGATTTGAAAAAGCTCTGGAAAGGCGGACCGGAAGGCAGAGTTGCTGAAATTGGCGACGTCGCCTCAGCCGTCATGGCCCTGGCGAACTTTGCCGTCTTTGAACATCCGGCTCTATTCAGGTTTCTGACGAACACGGCCGCCGCTGGTCACAGCATCGGAATGGATTAGGTCAGCGCTGCGGCCTAAGGTGAAAAAGATGAAGTCGAACTTCGTAAGCTTGCATCCGTATTTCAAAGTCCACGCGGGAAGGTTGGATACGGTTAAGGCGATGTTGCCGCAATTCGTGGCCAAGACCATGCCAGAAAAGGCGAATCTCTTCTATCAATTCAGCATGAACGGGGACGTGCTCTTTTGTCGCGAAGCCTACCAAGACGCCGAAGGCCTGCTCGCGCACGTCGATAATGTCGGCGCGTTGCTTGCCGACCTGACGAAGATGGCCGATCTCACGACGATTGAAGTGCATGGCCCGGCCGGGGAGTTGGAAAAATTGAAAAGCCGCTCGCGCATCTAAAGCCGGCGTGGTTCGAACTCGAATAAGGGAAACGCTGAGATGCTGACAAATTGAAATGCTGATCTCCCGAAAGGCAGAGGTCAGAATTCGTGGTTCTTCGTGTCCATTCGTGATTAACTCTGAAGAGGATCATGACCCGGGAAACGCTTCTCAATGTCGCTGATTATGCGAAATCGGCGCGCGCCAAGTTGCCCAAGGAGGTTTGCGATTACTTCGAAGGCGGTGCGCTGGATGAGGTCACTCTTCGTGAGAACGTCGCCGGCTGGGAGCGGCTGAAACTTTACTATCGCGTGTTAGCCGGCGTCGGCCCGCGTCAGATCAGCACTACCGTGCTCGGTCAATCGATCTCGATGCCAATCGCGATTGCGCCGACCGCGTTTCACAAATTAGCCTGCGCCAATGGCGAAATGTCCGGAGCTAAGGCGGCCAAGGCCGCCGGGACTTTGTTTATCCTGAGCTCGCTTTCGAATACCGCGATGGAAGCGGTCTTCGCCGAGGCGGCGAGCCCTCGCTGGTTCCAGCTCTATATATATAAGGACAAAGAAATCACTCGTTCCCTGGTCCAACGGGCAGAGGCGGCCGGAGCTGAAGCCATCGTGTTGACGGTCGACGCCCCGGGACTCGGGACGCGGGAACGCGATGCCCGAAACAAATTCACCCTCCCAGCCGGGTTATCGGTCGAGAATCTCGCGCCGCTGGGAAAGGGGAGTATGCCCAATGTCGAGGGCTCCGGCCTGGCGGCCTACGTTCGCGACAATTTCAAATCGGACCTGAGTTTCAGTGATCTCGATTGGTTGTGTGGCTGCACCCGACTGCCGGTCGTGGTGAAAGGCGTTTCTCGCGGTGACGATGCGAGGAAGATCGCCGAACGCGGGGCAAAGGCGATCGTGGTTTCGAATCACGGCGGACGACAACTCGATACCGCGCCCGCAACGTCTGAAGTGCTGCCGTTTGTTGTCGACGCTGTCGGCGACCGCTGCGAAATCTACGTCGACGGCGGAATCCGGCGGGGTGGCGACATTCTCAAGGCAATCGCTCTGGGTGCCCGGGCGGTGATGATTGGCCGGCCGATACTATGGGGACTATGTGTAGGCGGGGAACAAGGCGCGACTCATGTCTTGGAGATTCTTCGCCGCGAGCTCGACGAAGCGATGTTGTTATGCGGTTGCACCAAACTCAGCGATATCGGTCGCTGGCTGCTTCAGGGTTAACGCCAGCAGCTCGGGGCAAGAAGCCGCAGAGCACTATGGATTTGGAGTTGCCTTTGGCACCGCTGGTAACGTTCAATTCGTGGCTATGAAAAACGTAATGCTCGTTTTTGTTTTAACGATCGTCGCCATGATTTTGGCTTCGTGCGCTTCCAACAAGGCCGAAACCAGCACCACAACAACGACGACGACAAGCGCACCAAGTCACCAACAGGGAACTGGTCTGCCTTCTCAACAGATGCCGGCGCACGGAATGTGATTACCCAGCGCGTTTAAGGGTCGGGTTGCCGCAAATTGCGGATTGCTCAGTGATCGCGTAATCAATAGGTGCAGTAGCGGGGCGCTGCCCAACGATCCAGCGCTGCGAGGGTTAAGAAGACAATGAAAACGACGACGCTCCTGATTTTGATTTCCGGCTCTTTTCTTTGCCCAAGCGCGATGCATGCGAAAGTTGGCGAAAACGAATCGCAGATTGACCATCGTTACGGCAAGCCGGTGGGTAAATGGGACGATTATATCGGATACAAAAAGCTCTATCACTGGCACGGCTACGACGTGATGGTCACGTTCGTAGACAGCGTGAGTCAGCGAGAAATGTTTAATCGGACCGACGGCATCCTGGATCCGCGCTACAAAAAGTTTCTTACCAAATTTTCCGGCGTGGGCCAGAACGGAATCATCCGGGATGAGGATTCTGACACGTTCACGACCAAAGAATTCCTAGACAAATACGCCGCAGCGCGAGCGGCCGCGTGGGCGAAATCGGAACAGAGCGACAAGCGCTAATTTGCGGGGCTAGTTTCACACTCTAGCCGCCCTTACCTGGTCGCCGTCGTTTCACGTGCCGGAAATGACGCCGATACTGCCCAGGCGGGATCTTGAGCGCGCGCTGAAACACGGTGCGCATTGCATTAACGTTCCCGAAGCCGCATTCGCCGGCGATCGTTTCCATGCTATTCTGACTCTCTTCCAAACGCCGACGCGCCGCTTCGACTCGTAAACGCTCAACGAATTTGGCGGGCGTTGTTTTCATCTCCTCGTTGAACACGCGAGCGAAATTGCGCGGACTCATGGCCACCCGTTGCGCCAGAATCGGAACCGTCAGCTCCTTGTCCAAATTGTCGAGCACCCAGGCTTCTAATTCGCGCAATGGCTTGCGGTCGGTCAGTTGCAATGAGAGGGCAGCGCTGAATTGCGATTGGCTGCCCGGTCGGCGCAAGTAAAGCACGAGATTGCGCGCAACCTGCAAGGCTAGTCGCGAACCGTGGTCTTCCTCGACCAATGCCAGCGCCAGGTCCATGCCGGCAGTCACGCCGGCCGATGTGTAGACATTTTCGTCGCGAACAAAAATTGGGTCGGGATCGACCTTGGCCGCCGGCGCGCGTTTGATCAAAGTCTGGCACCAATTCCAGTGAGTGGTCGCGCGCCGTCCATTGAGCAGTCCCGCTCGAGCAAGGAGCATCGCGCCGGTACAAACCGAACCGACCCGGCGCGCTCGCTGCGCGATCTTTTTGAACCAGCGAACGGCGTCGGTGTTAATTTCATTTTGCTCGATTGCATCGCCGCCGGCCACCAGCAGGGTGTCAATCTTCCCACGGACCTGCCGAAAGGTCTTGTGCGCGGCGAAACGCAATCCGCAATTCGCTATTAGCGACCGATTCGACACGGTGCTGACCACTTCAATCGAATAGATCGGGTGCGCTCCGGGATGTTCGCGGCAGTACATGTCCGACGCGCGAGCAAACACCTGCAACGGTCCAACCAGGTCGAGAATTTCCGTCCCTGGTCCGGCGACGAAGACGACTCGTCGCGTGGAGTAAGTCTCGGTGCTGCCATTGTGTTTTCCCGTCGAGGCCTTCATTGACTCGATAACTTCATCGCGGCCGACACGGCCGCCTCTACACCGCCTTGCTGCTCGTCACTTGTCACTCGTCACACGTCACTTGCTTGTGAATTTGTCCGGAGCGGCTTCGAACGTTTTCTTGTCGTCATCCGAACAGAAATAATAAGTCGTGCCTTTATAAACGGACTTCGCGGCGACCTTTGGATCAACGTCCATTCCGCAAACGGTGCAGCGCGGATGTTCAGCCGTGGATACGACGGCAACGGCATAGATGTTATTGGAATTGGGATCCATCCAGCCTTGTCCCTGGTATTCCATGGTATAGGCAGTCTGCTGTGCCACCTCGCGGCCGTAGTATCGTTCGACCACGCGCAGGGCGAGATCGATACCGGAAGAAAGCCCGCCGGCAGTCGCGAGGTTGCCGTTCTCGACAAAACGCGCCCCGCGTTTCAATTCAATATTCGGAAACGTCATGGCAAACTTGCCGAATGCACCGTGAAACGTGGTCGCGGATTTACCGTCGAGCAGTCCTGTTTTCGCGAGCACGAACGCCCCGGTGCAAACCGACATTGTGACATCCGTCGTTTTCGATGACTGGCGAATCCAATCCAATACCGCGGGGCTCGGCGAACTCTGCGCGGGAATGACGATTACTTTCGGCGCCGGCGCATCGGCGATCGTGTAGTTGGGAACGATCTGCATGCCACCGCTGGTCTGAATAGGCTTTTTGGTCTCCGCGACGGTGTAAAGACGGAAGGGCGCATCTTGCCGGCTCGGAACATTGACGTCCTGGAAAACTTCCCACGGGCCGCAAAAATCGATCACCACCGCGTGGTCGGCGATCAAGAACGCGACCGGGATCGGATCTTTGTCTGGTGGTTTAAGGGAACCCGCCTTTTCAATTGGCGCGGCGGCGATGAAGATCGCAACTGGAACCAGAAGGGCCAGCAGGGTCAGGAGGGGCTGCTTGAAGTTTGAACGTAGTTTCATGATCCACATTTTGAAATGATAAAGCAATGGCAGCAATGACAACAATCATCAAATTCCTGCCAAGCAAAAGGAAGGCAGAGGTAAGAATTAAAAAGGAAGAAAGCTATTCGCTCGAATTGAATCTCGTCTGATTACTTCGGCGCCATTGACGCTACGATCTTTTCAAACCGGGGATCGCCGCGGAGTGGGTCCCAGTAGGGAAACAGCTTGAGTTGACCGTAACTCAGCGTACCGGGAAGTTTAACTGCGACGGCGAGCTGTTCGCAGGCCAAATCTTTCTCGCCGACCCAGGCCGCGATCATCGCGTAATACTCAATCATATGCGCGCCGTTGATTGAATCTTTCGCGACCGGGAGTAGCTCGACCGCGCGGCGGCCTTCCTGCAACGCTTCCTGCTTTCGACCAAGGCCGGCGTCGATCAATCCCAGGACGCAAAGAACCGGTCCGTAATTCGGCTGCTCTTGGACAAGTTTCTCCTGTTTAGCGCGCGCCGCGGTGAACGCAGCGCGCGCCTTCGTCTCATCCTTGGTCATCCGCGCGATGACGGCGGTGGCAACTTCAGGGCTGAGGTAAATCGCATCGTTACCGATACTATTGTCGCCCAGCGCGACTAACGCACGCTCGGCTGCAACCGGATCGCGCTCCGCGATCGCGAATTGAAACCAGGTGTCGGCCACGTTTTTTATCGCGTCGGAATTCAGAGACTGAAGTACCTGACGCAATGGTCCAAGATCGGCTTTCCAATCGAGATCCACTGATGCGCGGGTCGTGCTGATTTCGACGTCTCCAGGCTTGATGGTCAACCCGCGGTCCAACATTGCGACCATTTCGGGATAGCGCCGCAAGTTTTGGTAGCTGAGAGCGATCTGCTCGAGGATGAAAAAGTTTCGCGGATCGAGTTCCAGCGCCCGCTGAAGATTTTTGATCGCCTCCTCATGCTTTCCCTGGCGTCGAACGATGTAGCCGCTCAGTTCCGATACCCGCGAGTCGTTCGGTAACGTCCGCCGCGCGGTTTCCAGTTCGGCGAGGGCGCCGTCAAGATCGAGATATCCGCGGTAAAGATTTTCAGCGCGGGCGAGGTGCGCTTCGCCGGCCTCTGGCCGCAATCGAAACGCCGATTGGATCGCGGCCTCGGCCAAAGCGAGCCGCGCCGGCGTATGATCGTTTCCGAGGAAATAAAGATTGTCGTTGGCGTAAGCCAATTGGCAGTAGGCCTCAAAAAATGACGGATCGCGCGCTATCGCTTGATTAAGAAGATCGACCGCTTGGAAATAGAGAGACTGGACATTCGCGTTAAAGCTGGTCGTCAGAAGAATATTTTTGGCGCGGTTATAGAGATCGAACGCCGTTACGTCGGTAGTGGGCTTCTGCTCTATGGCCGTTTTTTCACTCGGCGAAAGTTTTGCCTGTAACTGATCGGCAATCGCTTTGGCGATCTCGCTTTGAATCGCGAAGACATCGGCGATATCGCGATCAAAATTCTCGGCCCACTGATGCGCATCGGTTCGGGCATCAATTAGCTGGGCGTTGACCCGGACTTTGTTCCCGGCCCTTTGCACGCTTCCTTCCAGCAAATGAGCCACGCCTAGCTGTTGCGCAATTTCTCGCAGATTACGCGGCGTACCAGTTTTGTACTGCATCACACTGGTTCGACTGATCACTTTAAGGTCAGCCACTTTGGCGAGATCGGTCAGAATCTCATCCTGCACGCCGTCGGTGAAGAACGCGTTCTCCTTGTTGTCGCTCAAATTTTCAAATGGCAGAACGGCGATCGATTTCTCCGGAATCGTCGCCGGAGCAGTCGTGGATGCTGTTGAAACAGCAGCCGTCGTCGCAGATTTTGGGCGCAACAACTGAAACGCGAGCAAGCCAGCCGCGATGACCGCCAGCATTACGGTTAGCCAAATCAGCTTCCGGCCGGTGTGCTTCGTTATCGACTCCTGAGGCGAAACATCTTCGGCGCGCTTGATTCCTTCCGGCGTGATTTCAAACGCCCAGGCCAGAAAGAGTGCGATTGGGAAACCGAGGATTAAGAGCAGTACGACCAGGCGGACAGTCCAATTCGGAATTTCAAAAAACGGGAAAACTTGAGTCGCCACTTGGATAAGCAGCCAGGCTACGATCGCGTAAGCCACCGCCACCTTGTAGACATTGCGCCGTTTCAGTTCGGCGAAAAAATTTCCCTGATTCATTCCTGGCTAAAACCCCGGACGAGTTTCCCATAAATGCGGAGAATGTCGACCTTGGCTTACTTCAGCGCGAGGGACGCGACCCACCTTCGCCAAGGCTATGGCGCGGTTAACAGACCAATAGACTACTTTGGGGCCAGCGAATTAACGATTTTCTCGAAGCGCGGATCGCCGCGAAGCGGATCCCAGAAGGGTAACGACTTTAATGCGCCGTAAGTGACCACAATCGAGGCGGCAGGCGCGTGGAGTCCAAGTTCCAGTTGCTTCAAGGCAAGTTCCTTTTCGCCGGTCCACGCCGCAGTGATGGCGAAGAACTGGGCGATAACGCTCCCAGTCGCGGCATCTTTTTCCGGCGGAAGAAGTTCCATGGCGTGCCGTCCTTCTTCCGAGGCAGCCTGTTTGTTTCCCAAAGCGGCGTCGATCAAACCAAGTACGCAAAGGGCTGGGCCAAAGTTCGGCTGCGCCTGCACGATTTGCGCTTGCTCGTCGCGGGCTTTGGTAAAGGCGGTGCGCGCTCCGGTTTCATCTTTCATCATTCGCGCCAGTAAGCCTTCACCAAAGGCGGGTTTGAGATAAACGCCGGCTTCGCCGAAGGAAGGACTTTTGTCCAGCGCCGCCAAGGCCCGCTTCGCCGCTGCTGGATCGTGTTCCGCTAGAGCGCAAAGAAACCAAACGTCGGCTGCCTTGGAAATTGCGTTTGGATTTTCTCTGAGGATCGAATCGATCGTTTCGTGCAGCGGGCGAGTATCGGCTTTCCAATAAAAATCCACCAGGCCTCGCTGGGCCCGGACCGCGACGTCCTCTGGAATAATCGACAATGCGCGATCAAGCATAACGCTTTCCTCTGAATAACGTCGAAGGAACTGATAGCTGAGCGCCAGCTGCTGCATGGTAAAGTAATTTCGCGGATCCAGCTCGACTGCTTTTTCCACATTGTGCGCGCCCTCTTCCCCTTGACCGCGCCGGCGCAGGATGTAGCCGGTCAATTCAAAAAGGCGTGGATCGTTCGGTAGACCGCGACGCGCCTTTTCCAGTTCGGCTAGAGCTCGAGCGTAATCGCGAAGGCCGTAGTAAAGATATTGCGCGTGTGCCAGATGGGTCTCTGCCGCGTCGGGCCGCAGCCGAGTCGCGGCTTCGAGCGCACCTTCCGCGAGAGCCAGGCGCGCAGGACTATGATCGACGTTAAGCGCGTAGAACCTTCCGTGGGTTATTACCAATTGGCAGTAAGCTTCGAAAAATTGCGGGTCGCGCGCCACTGCCTGATTAAGAAGATCAACGGCCTGCTGTAAGGTTTTCTCGTCTGTGCTGGTGAAACCGAGCGAGAGGAGAAGCGTTTTGGCCCGGCTGTAAAGATCGAAAGCAGCCAGATCTGTAGTGGGCGGCTTTTCGATCGCCGCTTTCTCATTTGGCGAGAGGGTGGCTTGCAGTTTGTCTGCGATGGCTTTGG
>DATINV010000030.1:0-3425 GCA_035473775.1 Chthoniobacterales bacterium | reverse complement strand
GTCGTTGGAAGTCATGCCCGACAAGATTTCGGCGAAGGTTCCGTCAGCCTGAGGGGCGCCATTCGCCCGCTGCGAGTTCGCCAGGGTTCCACTGAGCACATTGATGGTGCAATTATCAGCCGAGGCTGATTGTCCCGATCCTGTAAGGGGGTAGAGCGTTACGCCATTGACCACTCGGTTGTTTCCACTCGCGTTGCTGCCATCGACGGCAGTGGTGTATTGATTGCGATTGTCGATTCCGCAATTCATGTCGCTTTGAACCGCCGGGACTGCGACGTACGAGAGCGTCCCGGCCACCGCGTGGAGAGCTCCTGCCAGAATGAACAGCGCCGTGAATTGTAGTCTTGTCGTCATAGATTCGAATCGGTTTCGGGAGTGAAAGAACTACCATGCTAAAGAAGCAGAAAAAATGCGTCAACCATCGATAGAATGCGGAACGGCTGATTAGTTGTGAGGATTAGTCCTACACATCCGAATTTGTCGAAGAAATGATCTGCCGTTGGACGATGTCGCTGGTGGGAAAAAAAGTTTAGAGATCAGCTGACGCGCCATCACCCTTCTGGTCGCGATGAACGCCCGGACTTTTATCGCCTCTCTCGTGTTCGGAACCCGGCGTTGCTTCGGCCTCTGTCGATTTTCGGCGCGCGGTACGCTGATGTTCGGCGTCAACGCTCAGGTTGCGAGAGCGCGGCAAACTCTCCGGGTAATCTCGCCGGAGGAACTCGATTAACCCTTCGCGCACTTCGCACCGAAGATCACCGAGTTTACCGGGGTCGGCGCCACTAACCAGCGCACGGACTTCGATAACGCGTTCTTTGGTGTCAGTCATTTGCAATCCGCAAACGCGCTTGTCCCATTTCGGATTATTTTCCACTAATCGCTTGAGTTCCTTGCGCAGCTCGCCCATCGGCGCTTGATAATCGAGATAAAGAATCACTGTGCCGAGCAGTTCGGTTGAAACCCGGCTCCAGTTCTGGAATGGCTTTTCGACGAAATAGGTGATCGGTAAAATGATTCGTCGCAGGTCCCACGTCCGGACCGTGACATAAGTCAGCGTGATCTCTTCGATTTGACCGAACTCGCCTTCGACCACCACGATATCGTCGATGAGCAGCGGCTGAGTGAGTGCGATCTGAATTCCGGCGAGCACATTGCCAAGCGTTTTCTGGGCGGCGAAACCAAGCACGATGCCGGCAATTCCGGCTGACGCGAGAATGCTGGTCCCGAATTGCCGCACCGGATCGAACATCATCAGGATCGATCCGGTCGCGATAATCACGACCGAGGTCACGATGATTTTGCGAATCACTGAGACCTGAGTGTAAATCCGCCGCGCGGCCACGTTGTCGGCAGCATCCATTCGATGCCGGCTCATTAACGCCGATTGGATCGCGTTGACGCCGCGAACAATCAGAAACGAGAAGGCGACAATCAGTAAAATGCCGAAACCTTTTTCCGTCGCCCAGGTCCAATCCTCGGGAAGTTTCAGCAACGGCAACAAAAGGATTATGCCGAGTAACGGGACCGCTAGACGCGCGGTATGACCGGCAATTGGAATAACAACTTTGCCGATCAGACTGCCAGTTCGATTCGCCCATTCGGACATCCGTTTCTCGATCGCGAGGACGATTCGAAACAGAAGCCAAAGCACGGCAATGATCCATCCCGCGTAGAAAATCGTGGTGAGCAAACCGACATAGAAAATTCGAGTCGGCCGGCCAATGATTCCGGTCGCGATCGGAAGCAGGGCGAACCCGCCGCCGCACATCCAAAGAAAAAGTGCGAATGGTTTACGGACGGCCGAAGCGCTCAATGCGAGCCACGATTGATGCTCGCGAGATTTAATTTCACCCGCGCGCCGGTGCACGATCCAGAGGAAGAGACCGCTGACAATAGACAACAAGACCACGCCGCCGATTGCAGCGAGCAATCGCATCCCGGTTACGCGCTCGAAAACCGTTCGCTGGAGGAACGCGCTGCCGGAGTCTTTGGCGAGTTGATCAAGCCACTCACTGTAACTTCGCCCGGCGCGATAAATTTTCGAGCGATCCATGGCCGCGCGTTGCGCGGACAATTCGGTTACCGATTGGGTAATTGTCGGAGCAGGGGACTCAGTCGGCGAAGACGTCGGCGTTGCAGTGGGTTCGACAGCCAGCGCACTAACGCAGGCCAATCCCAAGACCGCAGATAAAACACGAATGGACACGAATAAACACTAATAGGGAACGGGTTTTAGCAAAAGGAATCCAAGTAAAACGAAAACAGCAATTTGAACGGTTTGCGCGCAGCATTTCTTCTGGATTCAAGGCTTCATGTCTATTGGTGGGCCTTCGTGGTTGTTTTTGAGACTCCTCCGTCGCTCGTGCGAAAATCGCACACGGCTAAGGGCGGTCCGGCATGCGAAACGCTGCCAGAAGCAATATGAAGAAGCCAATTTTGATTTGTCTCGCCGCGGTCCTGGTTACCGGGCTCGCTTGGGCCCAACCGACTAACAGCAGCCCTGATCCGAAAGCGGGAGCAGAAACCACCGGTACTATTAAAGACTACACGCCGGGCAGCATTATGATCCTTGATACGCTGGCCCCGAGCGAACCGACCCAATTCAAACTGAGCAAAAGTGTGGTTTACGTCGATGCAGATGGAAAAACGCTCGAGTCGCCGGCGTTAACCAAGGACCAGAAAGTCCGGGTCCATTACATGAAGACCGCCGGCGAAAACGTCGCCGATCGCGTGATCCTGATTAAAGAATAACTAGACAGGATCTATAGGATTGACCACAGAGGCTACGGAACTCACGGAATCTCTGAACGATTCAATTCCTCTGTGCGCTCTGTGATCTCTGCGGTGAAAAATCTGCCGCGGATTTCGTCCGACTACGTTCGGCGTTTAGTTATCTGCGAGGTCGCGACGCGTCTGCTTGAACGTTTCGCGCGCGAACGTCCGCCCGAATCAGAACCGTAGGAAAAATATCGATAGACGATCTCTGTCTCCGTCGTCGCCTCGCGTCCGTTTAGCAACTTGAGCGCGTTCGAGTCGGCTTGGTTTTGCGATTTCCCGCGCCCCACCGCGGTCACATCTTTGTTTCGCTCGATCGCTTTTCCTTGCGCGACAGCGACGTAACCGGTTCGATCCGATTGACCGATGATTTCAGTTCTTACCAGGTATTCAGTCGCTCGGGCCCAGAGATCGCGCGCGGCAAACTGACACGCTTGGGCGGAGTCGTGATAATTGGGACCGCCTTTGGGCGTGGAGGACCGATTGTAGGTCACGGCGGTCCAGACGCCGTCATAATTATAACCGATCGCGACGGCGTCCCCGGCGAAAGTCAGGCGGGCGACGACACCACATATAGTTACCAACATAGCGGTTCTCGGCGGCATGAAAACGCGCAGCGTAGCCAAGCGTTCAGTTGGAAGACAAGCGCA
>DATINV010000029.1:0-12123 GCA_035473775.1 Chthoniobacterales bacterium | reverse complement strand
AAGAGAAAATAGCTGTTGCCTTCCGGCCGGTATTCACGCCACGGCTCAGCGATGGCCGCGCGATTCCGAGCGATGCAGTCGGTGAAAATGAAATTGCCGCGTGCTCTCAGCCAGGTTAAGACAACAATCAAAACCAAAAGCCCGGAAACTCCAATCAGAGCCGGCAGCATTGGCTTCCATTGCTCGAAGTCCGGATAATAGAAGGTTTGATTCGCGTGGCGCGACGGGAAATTACCGAGCGGGACATTGAAACCGCTGCCAGTGAAATGCCCCGTCAAAAAAGCAGCGAAGCCGATCACCAGCCATTTTTCAAAGTTGAACGGCTGAAACAGAATTCCCTTCGTCACCTCGAAGGCTTCACCAAATGGCTTCAAGATCTCGATTTTCTGCTCGCCGCCATTCATGTTGCGATTGGAATGGTTCAGTGCGACACAATCAAGCGTTCTCTCACAGCAAATCCTTCACGCGCGAACGGGTTGATTTTCCGACACTCGCGTGTTGCGTTTAGATGAAATCAAGGTCAATGCGAAGTGAAACGAACCGCCGCACGGTCGATGCGCGAAATATCAAAGTGGAATCAAAACGCCGTTACCCGATCGGCGCCGAGCTGATTGGCGCCAGTGAAACGCATTTTCGGATCTGGGCGCCGAAGGCCCGGACGGTCGATCTCGTTCTGGAAGAAAGCGCCAAACCAGACGCGAAGCGTTCGTTTCAACCCCTGAAACGGGAAGATGACGGGTACTTTTCAGGAACAGCCAATATCGGCGCCGGTACGCTCTATCGGTTCCGGGTAGACAACGCCGGGCATTTCCATCCGGATCCGGCCTCGCGATTTCAACCCTACGGGCCGCACGGATCGTCCTGCGTGGTCGATCCGGCACAATTCCAATGGACTGATTCGGATTGGCCCGGAATAAAAATGAAAGGCCAGGTTGTCTACGAAATGCACGTCGGCACGTTTACCAAAGAAGGAACGTGGGCGGCGGCGGCCGAGCAATTGCCAGAGCTCGCCCGGATCGGAATCACCGTGCTCGAAATGATGCCGATTGCCGACTTCCCGGGAAATTTCGGCTGGGGTTATGATGGCGTCGATCTTTTCGCGCCGTTTCACTTGTACGGAGTACCCGACGATTTGCGACGGTTCGTCGATCGTGCACACTCGTTAGGCCTGGCCGTGATTCTCGATGTTGTTTACAACCACTTCGGGCCCGATGGAAATTACGTCCGCGTTTTTTCCGACCATTATTTCACTAAACGTTACGAGCAAAACGATTGGGGTGAGTCGATCAATTTCGACGGCCCGGACTGCGAACCGGTCCGCGAATTTTTCATCACCAATGGCCGATATTGGATCGAGGAATTTCACTTCGACGGGTTTCGGTTCGATGCGACCCAGGAAGTTAAAGATAAGTCCGAAGAATACATCATTGGCGCGATTGGCCGCGCGGCCCATGAGGCAGCCCGGCCGCGTGACATCATTCTGGTGGCGGAGAACGAACGTCAGGAGGCGAAGTTGATTCTTCCACGCGAAAAAGGGGGCCACGATCTGGACGCGGTTTGGAACGACGATTTTCATCACGCTGCAGTCGTCGCATTAACCGGTAAACGGGAAGCGTATTACACCGATTATCTCGGCTCGCCGCAGGAATTCATTTCCGCGGCCAAATACGGCTATCTTTTCCAAGGCCAGCCCTATTTTTGGCAGGAAGCACCGCGTGGAAGTGCGACGATCGGTGCTTCTCCGGAATCGTTTGTCTCGTTCATTGAGAACCACGACCAAGTTTCGAACACGGCTGCGGGCGAACGCTTGCGTTTCCAAAGCTCGCCGGGCCGCTATCGTGCCATGACGGCTCTTCTATTACTCGGTCCCTGGACGCCGTTGCTGTTCCAAGGCGAAGAATTCGGGGCATCAACACCCTTCGTGTTTTTCACCGACGTCGGTGACGGAGCGATGCGGAAAGCGATCCGCAAAGGGCGGTTTGCATTTCTGGCGCAATTTCCCTCTTTCGCCACCAAAGAAGTGCAGGAGCGACTTCCCGTTCCATCGGATCCGACCTCTTTCGTGAGTTGCAAACTCGATTTTTCGGAGCGCGAGAAAAACAAGGAACTCTACGATCTGCATATCGATCTGCTTCGATTGCGTCGCGATGATTCGCGGTTTCGAGAACAAATACCAAAGGGATTAGATGGCGCAGTCCTGGGGCCGGCAAGTTTTGTGCTGCGATATTTTAGTGACGAATACCGCGAGGACCGATTACTGGTGGTTAACTTTGGCGAGAATCGCGATTTAAATCCAGTGCCCGAACCATTGCTTGCTCCGCCCGTTGGATTCGAGTGGGAGACGCTGTGGTCCAGCGAATCCGCTCGCTATGGTGGATCAGGCACGGCGGCGGTCGTTACCCAGGATCGTTGGACTTTACCGGCGGAAGCAACCGTCGCATTGCGTTTAATCCCCGAGAAACAGCCGAGAAAAGAGCCAAAGCGAAAGAAATAGGCGGAATGATATTTCGTCTCGGGTTCCACCACGGATGAACAAGCAATTGGAGGAAGATCGGCCAATTTTTCGCGCGCTGCCGTGGGATACAGCCAATCCATCGCGCGAAATCCTGCTGACTCGAGAATGGATCGTTACGAACGGGCTTGGCGGTTATGCCTCCGGCACAATCTCCGGCGCGATCACGCGTCGTTATCACGGTTTGCTCATCGCCGCTTTGCCAGTGCCGCTCGGGCGCATCGTGATGTGGAGTCACGTTTCTGAATCCTTGCGCTTTGGAGACAATGATATCGTTTCCTTGGGCGCCGAGGAACGTTCCGGCGGCCAACTCCATCTTCACGGAGCAGATTTTCTTCGCGAATTCCGATTGGAAGATGGTTTACCGGTCTGGACCTATCATGTTCGCGACATCGTTTTGGAAAAACGTGTTACCCTGCCGCACCTGCAAAATACGGTGCACGTAAGCTATCGCGTTCTCTCCGCCAAATCGCATCCGCGTCTGGAATTGCGTCCGGCGTTTCATTTTCGGCACCACGAAGCATCGGTTGATGCCGGCAAAGCCGGTCCTTATAAACTCACGTCGGTTGGAGATCGCTATGAAATCGCTCCGCCACGCGGCCGTGGTTTACCGGCGTTGCGCATGAAGCTCTGCGATTGCACGTCGGCCTTCACACTTTCAGCGAAGAAAATTCCTCAAGTTGTTTATCGAATCGAACAAAGCCGCGGCTACGCCTATGAGGGCGAACTTTGGAGTCCTGGGTTTTTCCGTGTTGATCTCGCCAAGAACGAGACTGCGACCCTGGTTGGCTCAACTGAGGAATGGGAGATAGTCGAAGTACTGGGTCCGCAAGAGGCTCTCGCAGCGGAGCGAACGCGGAGAAAACGACTGTTGGAAGATGCGGTGCCTAAAGCGCGCAAAGGTTTCCCTGCTGAGCTGGTTTTCGCTTCCGATCAATTCGTCATTAGTCCGGCCGGCAGATTCGAAGAAGCCGCCCGCGCCCATGCCTCAGGGGATGAAGTTCGCACCGTGATCGCCGGTTATCATTGGTTCACCGATTGGGGCCGCGATACCATGATCAGTTTGGAAGGATTGACCCTGGTCACCGGACGCTGGCTTGAAGCCGGTTACATCCTCCGCACGTTCGCGCGCTATGTCCGTGACGGTCTGATTCCGAACATGTTTCCGGACGGCACTAAGCAAGCCGTTTATCACACGGCGGATGCAACACTTTGGTTTTTCCACGCCCTCGGGCGTTACTTAACGCTCACTAAAGATGTAAACACTCTCGAGCTTTTATTGCCGAAGCTGATCGACATCGTCGAGCATCATATTCGCGGAACACGTTTTAATATTCACGTCGATCCGGAAGACGGCCTGCTCGCTGAAGGGAAAAAAGGTTATCAGCTCACTTGGATGGATGCAAAGATGGGAGACTGGGTCGTCACTCCGCGGCGCGGAAAAGCGGTCGAGATCAATGCGCTTTGGCACAATGCGCTCTGTTTGCTGGCAAATTGGCTTCGACAAACAAACGATGAGAATTCCGCGAAGCGTTACCAAGAATTCGCGGACAAGGCACGCGCCTCATTCAACGAACGATTTTGGTTCGAAAAAGGCAATTATCTTTATGATGTCATCGATTGCGACGGTCAACGAGGCGCGTTCGACATCTCCTGCCGACCAAACCAGCTCTTTGCAATTTCACTCGACCATCCGGTACTTGCGCCGGAACGCTGGCGGTCCGTTGTCGACGTTGCTGAGAAAAAATTGCTGACGTCGGTCGGATTGCGCACGTTGTCCCCTGACGATCCGGCTTACAAACCAATTTACGCTGGCGATCTGCGATCGCGTGACGGCGCCTATCATCAAGGAACGGTTTGGGCGTGGTTGATCGGTCCTTTTGTCGATGCCTGGCTCAAAGTGTATCCGCATGATCGTCCCGCCGCGCGCAAATTTCTGCTCGGGTTCCCTGATCATCTCAATGATGCGGGCATTGGAACCATCAGCGAAGTGTTCGATGCGCGCGAGCCGCACAACGCGGGCGGCTGCATTTCCCAGGCTTGGAGCGTTGCCGAAGTGCTGCGCGCCTGGCTGGAAACCGCCTAACGAGCACAACGAGGGTAGAGCCAGAAATCAGCAGCATCGACGCGCAAAGCTATCTCCGGTTGCGATTTAATATTGATGGCAGTCGAAACCGCAGAGCAAGTTGCCGAACGTCCCGAAGTGAAAAAGGAGCTTCGGCAAACGGGACAAAAAGGTAACGGCAAAACAGTCAAAGCGGCCGGAACGGACAAATTCTGGTTTGTCACTCATGGGCTGCTGCTTCTCGGCTGCGCCATTCTCTATTATTTAACCGGTTCCAGGTTCCTGCCGTTGCCCGAATTGGAGGTTAATCTGTCACACCGGCTGATCCGTGCCGCCGCATTGGTCATTATCGTTCTCGCTACCGCCAAGGCGGTCCGGGTTTACGCCATCGGACAGATCGACGACACATCGACACGTTTTACCCTTCGACGCATCCTGCTCTTAATCGTCGGAGCTGTGATCGCGGTCATCACGATCTCAGTTGTTTTTGTCAATTGGTATGGCGCGCTTACCGCACTCGGAATCGGATCAATTATCATTGGTCTGGCGGTGCAAACGCCAGCCAAGAGTTTCATCGCCTGGATTTACATCTTGATCCGCCAACCGTTTCGGGTCGGCGACCGAATCAAAATCGGTGATGCTACCGGCGACGTGATCGATGTGAGTTACCTTGACACCACGCTGTGGGAGTTCGGCGGCCAGTACATTTCAGGAGATCATCCGAGCGGCCGAGTAATTCGTTTTCCGAATGAAAAAGTTCTCGACGAAATCGTTTGGAATTATTCCTGGCCGCTTTTTCCGTATATTTGGAACGAGATCAAATTTCAGATTGCGTATCAAAGCGATTTGAAATTCGTGTCTGAGACAATGCAACGCGTCGTGGAAGAAGAAATTGGCAAGGAAATGAGCGAACGCGTGGAAGTTTATCGCCAGGTATTGTCGCGGACTCCGGTCGATGAGTTGCAGGTCCGCGCCCATCCGCGGGTGATTTTTCGCGTCGACGAAGTCACCTGGGTCGATGCGATTGTGCGGTATCTGGTTCCGCCCCGCGAAGCCGGCCCGATTAAGTCGCGGCTAATTCCAAAACTGCTCGCCGCATTGAATGCACAGCCAGGAAAAGTCATGTTCCCCAAAGGCGACGCGCGCTAGACGGCGAGCTTAATTCGGAAGCTTCGTCCGGCCGGACATTGCCTGTTGCAAAGTCAGCTCATCGGCTGATTCCAGCGCTGCGCCGGCGGGCAAACCGCGCGCGATTCTGGTCAGCGCGACGCCTTTGTCTTTCAAAAGATCGACCAAATAATTCGTCGTCGCCTCGCCTTCGACATCCGCTGCCAGCGCGAAAATGACTTCGGTAAACTTCTCTTTGGCGACGCGATCGAGCAGTTCTTTGATTCGCAACTCTTCCGGACCGATGTGATCCAGCGGCGAGATTCGCCCCCCTAACGAATGATAACGGCCACGAAACGCACCAGTTTTTTCCAGCGGCAGGATATCGGTGGGTTGTTCCACCACGCAGAGAAGCTCAATCGCCCGGGATGAATCCGAGCATATGTCGCAAAGTTCGTTAGTGGTGAAATAGCCGCACAGTTTGCAGGGATGAACTCCTTTTCGCGTTTCGGAAATAGCACGCGCGATCTGTTCCGGTTGATCGCTCCGCGCCTGCACCATCCAAAGGGCGATTCGTTCGGCCGAGCGCGGACCAACCCCCGGCATCTGCCGAAGTTGCGCAACCAAATCCCGCAGCGCGGTTGGATATGCCGTTTTTTTCATAAACGCCGGTCGACTGCCAGTGCGGCTCGCACCTCGGACCTGCCCTAGACCTGCCGCATCGGAACTTCAGCGAGATGGAGCGCAAGCGGCTCCAGGCGGCGGAGATACAATTGCAGCGGCGCGTCTTCTTCTTCGTTAGGCCCGCGCGCCTTCTGAAATTCTGAATACGCTTCGGCCCAACGCTTCTCTCGATAAAACACCACACCGTTCCAGAAACAGTCGCGTCGCGCCAACTGTTCCGGCTTTGCTTCCGCTGCCGGCCAAAGCGGTTCGTAAATCTCGTGACGCTCGCGCGAGTTCACGCCGCTCAGAAAATCGATCGGACGAGCGACAATGTAGCGGCTGGCGAGTTCGAAGGTGCGCGGCCCAATCAAGACGCGCGAACCATAAAAGCGATTTGCGACGCAGAAACGCCGTGCGAGCTCGACCGGTTCGCCACTTGTGATCAGTCCCGGACGGTTGCCATTCTGAAGCGGCGCCACGACCATTGTTCCCGAGCTGATCCCAACGTGCACATCGCATTTCGCGTCGCCGTTTGCCACACGCGCCTGCCTGAATTGATCGACCACCTCGAGAGCAATGCGGACAGCCTTGTCTCCATGATGCGCATCGACCTCGGGAAAACCAAACAACGCGACTACGCCTTCGGCATCGGCAGTTTGAATGTAAGCTCCGGCTTGCATGAAAACATCGGTCGCCCGGTTGATGAAATCCTCGGTAATCTTGCCGAACACGGGCGGCTCGCAATCGTCCGCCAGGTCGTATTTGTTGGCGACATCGCAAACCACCACGGTCGTTTCGTAAGTCTTCGCTTCCGGATCAAAATCGATGTCGCCCGAAATGACGCGCTGAACTTGTTCTTTCGATAACCGATCGCTAAAGAATCCACGGGCAGTCGCGGTCCGGCCCCGTTGAGCAATCGCCGTATAACGATCGGCCGCGACAAACGCGAGCGCGACCGCGAGCATCGACGGGAACGGCTGGAAAAAAATACGATAGAGTCCGCAAATCCAGGTCACCGCGGCGAGCTCGATCAGCAATCCGATCACTACTAGTCCGATCCGACCCCGCCGCATGCTGCTCACCGTCAGCGCCGCCACGCCAAAGGCGAGGATCGACATGAAGACGTATTGCAGTTGGGTTGGTAGATTCTGAGTCGTGGAGGTGGAGGGTGAAATGTAATCGGCGGCTCGCGATTCGAATTGCCTGACTTGGGGCGCAAGCTGCAAAGCGCTTACCGCCACCACGGCGAAAATGCCAATGATCAAAGTCGCTATCAGCGGGCGTTTCATTAAGGCCTAGGGTTTTGCCACCGAGGGCGAACCTGGATAGTACGATTGTACAACCAGTTCACTCAAGCATCTGTCTGGGGCATCGACCGCCTCCGCTCCCAACACGAACTTGGAGCGTCCGGTGTTCCTTTTCATAAGGTTCAATCCGAACTGGTAATCCTTAAATAGGTGGGCACAGAGATCCCTCATGGTCATTCGCTCGCTATGGGAGCGTTCCACCAAACGCCGTAAGGCCGAATCGTCAAAAACAATTTCGACCCCATGCTCCTGCCCGAAGGCCGCCGCCCACTGTCGGGCCGCGTCCTCCAGCATTTTGGTTCCCAGTTTCTCCCCTTCCGCCATTAGTCGATCCAAGACGCGCTTCGGCTCCCGCACCAGCTCAGATGTCACCCGCAGCTGACTCAAGCCCGACCCCGCGAGGTAATATTTGTAGTCACGGAAGAGTTTCTCGAACACGGTAAGCAAGCCGCGCGCGCCGGTTTTCTCCGCCGCCGCCGAATCCGCGATCATACGCAGCGCTTCATCGTCGAAACTGATATCGATCCCGTAGGCTTTGAACGCTCGCTCGTATTGCCGAAGCAAACTGCCTTCGGAGAATTTCATGATCTTGAACAGATCGTCCGCGGCCAGATCAAGACAGACCACCCGCACCGGCAAACGTCCGATGAATTCCGGTTCGAATCCGTATTCGACAAAATCTCTCGTCGTTACGTACTGGAACAATTCGTTGTCCATAACCTGCACCGGCTCTGCCTGAAATCCGATCTGCCCCTGACGCACCCGCCGCGCGACTTGCTCTTTCAATTTTTCGAACGCGCCACTGACAACGAATAGAATGTGACGCGTGTTGATCGTCTCGCGCTTCGATTTGCCTTTGCGCTGATACTCGAACGCGGCCTGCAATTGCGCCTGAAGATCGTTCATGCTTCGGACCGGCACTTCGGTCTCCTCCATCAACTTCAACAAAGTTGTTTGCACCCCACGGCCGCTTACATCGCGGCCGATCATATTCCCCGCCGACGCAATCTTGTCGATCTCGTCGATATAGATGATTCCAAACTGCGCGAGGTTTAAATCGCCATCGGCTTTGTGGACAAGTTCACGCACTAGATCTTCCACGTCGCCGCCCACGTAACCTGTTTCGCTGAATTTGGTCGCGTCCGCTTTGACGAACGGAACTTTGATCAAGTCGGCGATGTGTTTGATCAGATAAGTTTTTCCAACGCCGGTCGGTCCGACCAAGATGACATTTTGCTTTGTATATTCGAGCTGCTCGGCCGCTTTCGGATTTTCGTTCTCGAGCTGATGCAAATATTTCGCGTGGTTGTAATGATCGCAGACTGCGATTGAAAGAACCTTTTTCGCTTCGTCTTGTTTGATTACGAACCGGTCTAAGTGAGCTTTGATATCGCGCGGCAGAAAATTGAATTCGAACTGTCGTCCCGCCACGGCGGGATCGGGCTTCTCTTCTGTCTCTGCCTCCGCCGGCTCCGCGGCAGGAAATGCCGCCACTGAAACGTGATCTCCAAAGTTCTGCTTCATGAACTCACTGATCTTCGTTTTCAGTTCCTCAGGGGAAGGAAACGTTGGCGGCGGTGGATTTTGCTCCATGTGGAAGCGGCAGTTTTCTGACCGCCGGCAAAGGGCGATCGTTCAAAAGCACGCGGCGAAACCTACCATCGCGCGACGCGGTGTAAAATTACCCCCAAAAACTGTGGGACCGGGATTGACAGATATCATCCGTCCATGCTCTACTTTGCCCGTTCTGCGCGTAATTGCGATCGAGGCAGTGCGTCGAAGATCGTGACCAGGCCGAGCTCGCGCGTCACCGGGAGCAAAGACTCAATCACCCGCAAATCCCGACCGCTTTGTGAATGTATTCCTTCAAACACATATCGAGCGCGTGTTTCAGATTTTGTTCCATCTGCGTTGCTAGAGGGCGTTTATTGACAGAATTGGCACATAAATCTACCATTGCTCCCCCAGTGTAAACCGCACCTCCTCGGAACATGACCGCCAGATTCGCAACGTCGTGCATTCTTTCAAGGCGCCGTACGGACACGCCAAGGCGCTTTAGCGATTCCCACAATTGAAATTCCCACCATGAACGCACCCCGCTAGAACGAATGACAACCCTGATTCGAAATGTGTCGCTTTTGTGCCGACCCGCCGTGTCGGCCGTAGTTGCTGCAATTTTATCGCTATTCCTCGCAAATAACGTGTGTGCAGCCTTCGGGGATCTTGCTACCCAGTACAGTTTTGGTGCCTCGGCGTTTGCTATGAATCCGGCCGCACCACTTATGTACGCGACTATTCCGTCTCAAAACTCTGTCGCGATTATCAATACCCACACATTGGTGGTTGAGAACACAGTTTTTGTTGGCTCCGGTCCGAGTAATCTCGCCTTGTCACCAGATGGATCGAAGGCCTATATCGCGAATAGCACATCAAACTTTGTCGCCGTTTTTGATACCGCAACTCGAACGGTCGTAAATTTGTTTTATCTTCCAGAAGAGCCGCAGGACGTTGTGCTTGGTACCCAAAACCGGTTGTGGGTTCTCGGACAGAGTAAGATATTTCAAATTGACGCAACAACGGGTGCTTCGACCGGATCAAGCATTACTAATTCTATCTACAGTGGCTCTTTGGAGATCAGCCCGGATGAGAATACGCTTTACTACGCGGACTATGGGCTCTCTCCCGCGACGATGTATAAATACGATGTCTCAGGGTCCAGTGCGGTTGTAGTGTTGCAAACGCAGTTCGGAAGCGTCGGCTCGAACGGACAGGATCTCGCCTTAAGTCACAATGGCACCTTCATTTGTTATGCCGTCGGTTCGGGACAGAATAATTATCAGATCTCAAAATTTCTAACTTCCAATTTCGCAGCGGTGGGTTCTTTCAACACTGGGCCGTACCCACGAGCGGTAACTTTCGGTCCAGACGATTCTAAGGTTTATACTTATGCCGACAATTCGGGAATAAACGTATTCAACGCAAATACGTTTCTATCGATGGGAATCATCTCTAGCCCGCAGACGGCAACAAAGCTCGCGGTTGATTCTACCGGTCGGTATCTTTTTGCTGGATATAATGCGTATTACGGCACTACGCAGACGCGCGTCTATGACGTTGGAGTCTCAGGACTTCCGACGCCCACTCCCACCCCCGTAGCGACGCCGACCCCAACTCCGACGGCCACACCACCGCCCCACTTCGGAGATCTTGCGGCGGAATATACCTTTGCCGCGTCGGCATTTGCTATGAGTCCGACCGCGCCGCTGATGTACGCGACCATTCCATCTCAGAATGCCCTCGCAATTATCAATACCAATACGCTCACAGTGGAGGACACGGTCTTTGTTGGCTCCGGACCGATTAATCTCGCCCTATCGCCAGATGGATCGAACGCCTACGTTGCGAATAGCACATCAAACTTTGTCGCCGTTTTTGATACCGCGACTCGAACAGTCGTAAACTCGTTTCTTCTTTCAGAGAAACCGCAAGACGTGGTGTTAGGCACCCAAAATCGATTGTGGGTTCTGGGACAGAGTCAAATATTCCAAATTGATGCAACAACGGGCGTCTCGACCGGGCCAAGCATTACGAATTCTATTTATGGCGGGTCGTTGGAAATCAGTCAGGACGGAAACACGCTTTACTACGCGGACTATGGCGTCTCTCCGAGCACGATGTACAAATACGATGTCTCCGGGTCCAGTGCTGTTCTATTGCTGCAAACGCCGTTCGGAACAGTCGGATCGAATGGTGAAGATCTGGCGCTGAGCCACAATGACGGCTCAATTTGTTATGCCACTGGCTCGGGACAAAATAGTTACGAAATCGCAAAGTTCCGAACTTCCGATTTTGCGATACTCGGTTCGTTCAATACCGGGCCGTATCCACAAGCGGTAACTTTCAGCCCGGACGATTCTATCGTTTACGCCTCGGTTCATACTGCGGGCGGGATAAAGGTCTTCAACGGAAATACTTTTCTCGCATTGGGGACCTTCTCCGGGCCAGAAGTCGCAACTAAATTGGCGGTCGATTCTACCGGGCGTTATCTTTTTGCTGGATACACGGCGTATTACGGCGTCATGGAAACCCGTGTGTATAACACTGGCGTCTCATCACTCTCTGGCACGCCCACGCCCACGCCCACACCAACACCGACACCCACTCCTTGTGGTAGAAGTTGTGGGCCTACTCCTACTCCGACCCCAACACCCACTCCGACCCCAACCCCGACGGCGACTGTTGCTCCGAGCCCAACGCCAACTCCTACCCCCACTCCAACACCGACTCCGACTCCGACGTCTACACCAGCGCTGAGTTCAGCGGTCTCACGTATGACTCACGGCAGCAGTGGCACGTTTGACCTTAATCTTCCGCTAAGCGGCTCGCCGGGTATCGAGTGCCGCCGCGGCGGTGCAAATGGAGATTTCTCGGTGATACTTAGTTTCACAACCAACGTGATGGACTGC
>DATINV010000028.1:0-38198 GCA_035473775.1 Chthoniobacterales bacterium | reverse complement strand
CGCCATCCGTAACTCCGACTCCAACTCCGACGCCCAGTCCGAGTCCGAGCGCTACGCCCACGCCGACGCCGTCCATAACGCCAGCGCCAACTCCTTCCAAGGTATTCGTTTCGATTTCGGCTTCTCCGGGCAGCATTCGACCTGGTGACGCGGCAGTGTTCACCATCTTCACCTCAACACCGCTCGCCAACTCAATCACGGTCAATTACCGAATGAGTGGAAATGCCATATTCGGTTTCAATTATTCTCTCAGCGGAACGTACGGTCAGGTCACAATTCCCGCCGGCGCGAGTTCGGCTACCGTGACGTTAACGGAATTAGCGGCCGCAAAGCGTAACAAAACTGCAACGCTGCTGCTTAGTTCGGGTTCCGGATACTTCACACAACGGCCCACCAGCGCGTCCGTCGTTCTAACGAGATAACAGCGAAACTTTCTCCTCACATGAAAATCAAATATCTTCTTCCGCTTATCCTTACCCCTATTGCCCTCATTCGCGTTTCCGCAACCACGGTCATCCCGCCAACTTTTGAGCAGCTTGTTCAACAGGCCGAACTGATCTTTCAGGGGACTGTGACCGATTCACGTTCTGTTTGGGAAGGCGAAGGCGGCCAACGCCATATTGAGACTTACGTCACATTCAATATTGAAGACAGCGTGAAGGGTCAGCCCGGCACCTCTTACACAATCAGAATGCTGGGTGGAACCGTGGGGGACGAGACGATGGAAGTGACTGACACCCCCAAATTCCAAGTCGGCGATCGCGAGATTCTTTTCGTCGAGCACAACAACGACCAATTTGTTCCACTCGTCGGAATCAGCCATGGCCGCTTTCATGTGCAAAAGGACGAGCAGACGGGCCGCGATGTTGTCGTGAACAACGAGGGCGCAGCGATCCGCGATTTAACCCAGCTCGGCCGCAATGAAGAAGCTGCCGCAGCCGGAGATGTTACCGAAGCGATTTCGGCAGATGCCTTAAAGGCCGCAATTCACGCCCAATTGGGCGATTCGGCTGTTCATTCTGCGCGATAAGTTCGCGTTACCAAAGCCCGCGATCAGCGGCGACCCACCGCGTCTTTCAGGTCGTCGTCTTTTCGTTGCCGCTGGATCTGATCAATAACCGAATGGGTCGTGTCGAGGGAATGCTTGGCCCAATCATGTTCGTAAGTTTGTCTGGGCGCCGGGGTTGATGCCGCGGATTGCTCGGCCTGGGCGAATTCCTGTCTATTGTGCTTTTGCCAGGCGAATAATCCACCTCCGATGGCTGCGATTGCGATGAACGTTAGGAAGCCGCGCATGTCAGATTTCGCAGCATGATGCGAGCCAGCAATCTTTGCGGTGCGGTTAGGCCAATGGTAATTTCAAAGATGCTTTCGTGGCGTCAGGTAGTGACCGCAGCCTGCGCAGTTCTGTTGACCAACTCCGCGGTCGCCCAGAACTACCAGGGCAAGGAGCTGGTCAATGCTTCCCTGCTCGCCGATACGTCTGCGATCGTTCCCGGCAAACCATTCAACGTTGGTCTCCTTCTGCGAATGGCGCCCGGGTGGCACACCTATTGGAAATATTCCGGCGACGCTGGTTTGCCGACGGAGATCAAATGGAATTTGCCACCGGGCTGGAAAGTTGGCGATATCCAGTGGCCGATTCCGCTCAAGACACTGGATCCCGGCGACATTCTTACTTACGGCTACCAGGACGAAGTTTTGCTTATCCAGCAAATCACGCCGCCGGAAAAGATCGCCGATGCGTCGGCAAAACTTTCCCCTCAGGCTGATTGGCTAGTCTGCGAAAAGATCTGCATTCCAGGGGGCGCGAATCCCACCCTCGAACTTCCAATATCAACATCAGCCGACCCGAAGAACACCGACCTTTTTGCGCGTTATCGGCGTTTGCTTCCCCAAAAGTTTCCGGACGCGAAAACAGCGACTATGGCCTGGAGTCGAAACGGCAATGATTTTCTGCTCAAGATCCGCAGCGAGCAGATCGCGAATTACCAAGCGATCGATTTCT
Source organism: Chthoniobacterales bacterium (assembly GCA_035473775.1). GTDB lineage: Bacteria > Verrucomicrobiota > Verrucomicrobiia > Chthoniobacterales > UBA10450 > AV40. The sequence continues at coordinate 36,190 of DATINV010000028.1, read as the reverse complement.
TCCCGCTGCCGCAAGGCAACACCGTCGTCGGTCATCCCGGCCCGGAATCACGCACGGGAAACGAAATTACTTTTAAAATACCGGTCGAATCGGCGGACAAAAGCCTGACTTTGATGCCCGGTCTGCTTGTTTTCGCGCAGCACGAAAACGGAAACGATCGTTCAGGATGGGAAATCGGTTCGGTTCAAACCGCTGTCGCTGCGACAATCGCGAAACCTTCTCGTGGACTCGCCACGTTTCTGTTTTTCGGATTCATTGGCGGATTCATTTTGAATTTGATGCCGTGCGTGCTGCCGGTGATTTCGCTCAAGATTTTTGGCTTCATCAAACAAGCCGGCGAAAGCCGCGCGAAGATTTTCCGAAGCGGACTCGCTTTCACCGCCGGAATTTTTGCTTGGTTCATCGCCCTTGCACTTTTGCTGATCGCCCTGAAAGCGGCGGGTCGCGATGTGACGTGGGGCGGCTTTCAATTTACCAGCGCTTATTTCGTTCTCATTCTTAGCGTCATTGTTTTGGTATTCGCGCTCAATCTTTTTGGCGTCTTCGAGATTTCACTGCCGCCAAGTCTGAGTCGTGGGATGCTCGCTACCGCCGAGCGCAAAGACGATCTCGGCTCGTTCTTTCAAGGCGTTTTCGCCACGGTGCTTGCGACGCCGTGCACCGCGCCGTTTCTTGGAACTGCACTCGGATTCGCGTTCACCCAATCGGCGGCGGTGATTTTGGCAATGTTCGTCGCTGTAGCTGCCGGAATGAGCGCGCCGTATTTTCTGCTCAGCGCGCAACCGGCCTGGATGAAATTTCTGCCGCAGCCGGGGGCGTGGATGGTGCACGTGAAACAATTCATGGGCTTTCTTCTGCTCGCGACGCTGCTTTTTCTTATTTACGTCCTCGGCGCGCAACGCGGACTCGATGGCGCGATTTGGGCGAGCTGCTTTTTGTTGATCGTCGCCATCGCTTGCTGGATGAAAGGCGCTTTCATTTTGCCGACAACATCCGGCGGGAAGCGAGCCGTTGTGGTGATGCTGATGCTCCTACTCCTGCTCTTCAGCGGGGTTTATTTCATCGGTGACAAGTTTCAGTCATCGAAAAGCGATATGGCGCAAGGCGGGTCAGGCGGCGACTGGCAACCGTTCACCCCGGAACGTTTGCAAAACGAGCGCGATCAAGGTCATGCCGTATTTGTGGATTTCACCGCCGCCTGGTGCCTGACCTGCAAGTTTAATGAGAAAGCCGTGCTGGAGAATTCCGAAGTCCGGGATGCGTTTCAACGTCATGGAGTGGTGAAATTGAAAGCCGATTGGACCAATGGCGACCCAGTCATCACGAAATTACTTCAACAATTTGGGCGGCCGGGTGTCCCACTATACGTGCTTTATCCGGGAAAATCGCAGGAGCCGATTGTTTTTCCCGAATTGCTCACTAAAAATATTCTTCTGGATAAACTGGAAACCATCACGGTCGCTGCCCGATAAATTTATGAAAACAAAACTAGTGCTCACCGCAATCACCACACTCGCCGCCGGCGCGCTTTACGCGGCCGACATTCCACCAGTTGGCAGTGCTGCGCCGGATTTCTCCGTGCCGGACGCCAACGGCAAGACGGAAACGCTCTCGCAGTACAAGGGCAAATATGTCGTGCTCGAATGGTTCAATCCGGAATGCCCGTTCGTGAAGAAACATTACGGCAGCGACAACATGCAAAAGCTGCAGAGCGAATACACCGGCAAAGGTGTGGTTTGGCTGACCATTGATTCCAATGCGCCCGGAACGGAAGGCAACATTTCTGCCGATCAGGCCAAGAAAATCATGGATTCGTGGAAAACGAAGCAGACGGCGTTCGTCCTCGATCCCGACAGCAAGGTCGCCAAGCTTTATGGTGCCAAGAACACCCCAAACATGGTGATCGTCGGCCCGGACGGCAAAATCGTTTACGAAGGCGCGATTGACAGCAAAGCGACCCCGAATCCGGCCGACATTCCGAGCTCGACCAATTACGTAAAGGCCGCGCTCGACGAAGCACTCGCTGGTAAGGCGATTTCCAACGCGCAGACCAAACCGTACGGCTGCTCAGTTAAGTACAAATCCTCGTAATTCTTCTGTGGAGGCAGGCGTCTCGCCGGCAAGAATTCTCAAAGCGGCGGTCATTCGACCGCCGCTTTTGTTTTCTAGCGCCTGGCACCCAGGCGCCAAGCAAGGCGCAAGATAGGAAGCGGTGTGAGACGGACGAGAAACATTGCGAGCTTCATGAGCACACCGGGAATGATGAGCGGTTTATCGGTTTCAACTGCCGCCAACGCGTCGCGAACTGTCTGTTCGACTGAAACGTAGATAAACTCTGGACCGGTTTGGGCTTCGCCTCCCGGGCGCTTGGCAGCGTCCCCAAACTCAGTGTGAACCGGTCCAGGACAGAGGGCGGTGACGGAAACACCGGTGCCACGGAGTTCAGCGCGCAATGCTTCCGTGAAACTATTTACAAATGCTTTGCTTGCCGCGTACACCGTCATACCGGGGATTGGCAGAAAGCCAGCCGACGAACTGACATTTAATATCGCACCGCGTCGTCGTGGGATCATTTGTGGAAGCAATTGACGGGTAAGCAAAGTAAGCGCCGTGATGTTGACTTGAATGATCCGATCGTCGCGCTTGATGTCGCTGGTCGCGACCGAACCGTAATCACCGAGTCCGGCGTTGTTGATTAGGAAATCGATCGCGATCTGGTTTTGCTCGAGCCAGCCTATCAGCTGGTCGATCTGGGATTTGTCGCAGAGATCGACTGCGCGCGCGTGAACGTTTAATTGGGCGTTTCCATTTAGGAGCCGCGCGCACAACTCATTCAATCGCTGCGCGCGACGGGCCACCAGCACGAGCGTCCGCGCACGTGACGCGAGTTGGCGCGCAAATTCCCGACCGATTCCCGCCGACGCGCCGGTGATGAGAGCAGTACAGCCGTCAATTTTCATTCACCACCAAGATCACGAAGAACACGAAGGCGGAAAACAAATAAATTCTCTTCGTGCCGTTCGTCCTTCGCGGTGAAACGATTCATCGGTGCTCCTCAATGAACTTTGTCGGATTGATCCAGCCGCGCGTGTCCTGGCGGTAACCGGGACCGATATACGGCGTTAGAAATTCGCGCATTTCGAAATGAAGATGAGCCAAGTAACGCCCGTTCGCGGTCCCGACGGTAGCGATTTGCTGCCCGCGTTTCACCGTTTCGCCGGGATGCACGAGCATGTCCTGCACATGTGCGTAATACGATTGCACATATTTGCGTTCGCCACGTTCGAGATACGCGTGCAGCAAAATCACAATCTTGCCCCAGCCGGGACCGCCTTCGCGTGCGAGCAACACGCGGCCGTCGGCGATTGCGTAGATCGGATCGCTCAGATCACTGTTCTCACCGCCGATGCCGTTTAGATCGTCGCCCAGATGTTTGTTATCGGTGAAATGCTGCGCGTTGTAAGCCATTGCGCCGTTTTCGTTACCGAGCGGAAAATCAAAATGATTCGCGGTCGGAATTGATTCGAGCTCGAAAGGGGAGGGAAGCCGAAACGCCGGATCGACAAACTTCGGTCGGGTCAGTTCCGGCCAAAGGTTCCATGCGAGCGTGGCAAATAACGTGATCACGAACGCGAGCAGGCTCAGCGCGATCAGTTTCTTCATCAAACAACCACGAATGGACACGAATAGACACCAATCACAAACAACTTGCTGTCCTTAGTGTCCATTCGTGTTAATTCGTGGTTAATGAGGATTTTGGTCACTGGCGGGGCTGGGTTCATCGGCTCGCATCTGGTCGAAAGATTACTTGCCGATAAACACGACGTCACAGTCATCGACGACTTCAACGATTTTTACGACCCGAAGATCAAACGCGCGAATATTTTCAATTTTCAAAAAGAGATCGCGGTGTACGAGGCCGATCTTCGCGACGGCGAAAAAGTCGCGGATGTTTTTAAGAACGGAAAGTTTGATGCAATCTTTCATCTGGCTGCGCGCGCGGGGGTCCGGCCCTCGATTCAACAGCCTCAGCTTTATTACGATACCAATGTTACGGGGACGCTCCACTTGCTCGAAGGCGCGCGATCAAACGGAGTCGAGCGATTTATTTTTGCGTCCAGCTCGTCGGTTTACGGCGCGGCAAAGCAATTACCGTTTTCGGAAGAAGAACATCTGACTCAGACCTTGAGCCCGTACGCGGCGACTAAAATTGCCGGAGAATTTCTTTGTTCGACTTACTCGCATCTCTACCAAATGCGGATCGTCGCATTGCGCTACTTCACCGTTTACGGTGCGCGGCAGCGTCCCGACCTAGCGATCCATCAGTTTACGCGAAAAATTTACGCCGGCGAACCGATTGATCAGTTCGGCGACGGGACGACGCGGCGCGATTACACCTACATCGACGACATCATCCAGGGTACGATGGCGGCCTTAAAGTACGCCGGAGGTCCGAGGCGCGAGCCGCACGGGCCTGAGACTTGCGGGGTATTCGATGCCTTCAACTTGGGCGAGAGCGACACGATCGAGTTAAAGGATTTGATCGGTGCGATCGAGAAGACACTCGGCAAGAAGGCGAAGATCAATCAGTTGCCCGAACAACCGGGAGACATGCCATTGACGTGCGCCGACATTTCCAAAGCGCGCAAGGTCCTCGGGTATGATCCGAAAACGAAATTCGAAGACGGCCTGCCAAAGTTTGTCGATTGGTTCCTCAAATCGCGCGCCGCGAAATAATGCTCCCCTTTGATCAGCGTGCTTGCTTCATCGCCGGTCAGGCGAAATCAGGGACGACGCTGGTCGCGGCGCTGCTCGACAATCATGCTGAGCTTCTGGTTTTGCCACAGGAGACGGCGTATTTCCCAACTGTTCTCAAGAAATACGGCGGCGCCGGCCGGCGCGCGCAGTTCGATTATCTGACAAAGCAATCGTTTTCACGGGTCTTGTTCGGCGGGGAACCGAAATGGCGCGAACACGAGTACAAGAATTTTCCGCAACAGAAGTTTCTTCAAACGTTCGAGCGGATCGCGTTCGATCCGACAAATTCGTCGCGTGATTTGCTCGCGCTGATGGCCGAGGCCTACGCCGAAACGATGGGGGTGTCGCTCGATCGCATCAAACGCTGGGTCGAAAAAACGCCGGCCAACCGGAATCATGTCGACGAGATCCGCGAGCGGTTTCCTAAGGCAAAGCTACTGGTCACGCTCCGTGATCCTCGCGCGATCCTGTCCACGCAGATTGCGCTAGAAAAGACCCGCCAGACGAAACGCTTTTCGGTTTACTACGTGATCGCGCATTGGCGCGTCGCCGCGAAACTCGCGCGTCGGGTTCGGGCGGGAGATGTGCCCGGTCTGTTCATTCAGTTCGAGCAACTCGTGGTGGCCCCGGCAACGGTGATGAAAAACGTCTGCGACTATCTCGATATTCAATTCGATCCCGGAGTTGTTTTGAAGCCAACAAAAATTGGTGAGCCTTGGGGCGGAAATTCAGCGGCCCAGGCTGCATTTGCACAAGTGAGCGAAGAACCGGCGTCGCGGTGGGAAAAGGAACTGTCGGAGGACGAGATCGGCTGGATGGAATGGCATTGCCGGGAGCTGATGCCGGAGTTTGGATACGAACCACGATTGGCGTCGCGCAGAGCTAAGTATTTTTTCAAACCAGTTCGGGAGGAACACTTTCATCAATACTTGAAGTCTCGGATCTATTCGCTGCGCAGCTCAATGACGAAATCCGAATGATCCGCTTTCGCCTCGCTCCGGCGCGACAGGCGAATGCCGAAGGAATGAGCGGCAAAGATCGACACCTTGTCTGATTCGTCATAGGTCATTTCGGCCTCGCTGATTGCTCCTTGCAAAGGCCGTATGAGCGGGCGATAATCGGCCGGTAGATGCTGGGTATCTGATTCGATCTCGCATCCGTTCCAAAAAGGCTAAAAGTATGAAGCGAGGTTCGTCATCTTCGCGATCTGATTGGCTGAGCAAAACGGGCTGCATCCTGAGTCGTATCCTTTTCCAGCGTGACGAGGTGGAGTTTCCAGTGGCGCCGCAGACTGATTGCAACTTGTGGACCTTTCGGGATTCGCGCGCCGTGGACTGTGTTCGTCCAAGGCGAACGCTCCGCCCATTGAACAACTTAGAAACTGAGGATCAACATGAACTCGCATTCATACGGGAAACGCCAGCGCCACGGGCGCGGTCGCTCTCGACGAAGGGGCGGGCGCGGACGTTTTCAAGATCAACGCGAACGCGCACAGACTCCGAAGCAGAAAACATTTTGGCAACGCATCGTCGCATTCTTTGGAGGCAACGGCGGCGGCCAACGAAAGCCAGCTACGCAATCGCGTAACGGTCAACAGCAACATTCGCAACCACTATCGCAACCCCGCGAATCACGGCCCCAGCGCAAGCCGGAGGCGATCGAAGTCACTACGCCGCGTCTTTATGTCGGCAATTTGTCATTCGATGCGACCGAGAGCGATTTGTTCGAGCTCTTCAACGGCGTCGGCCATGTGCAGAACGCCGAAGTGGTGAGCTATCGCCACAATCAGCGCTCCAAAGGTTTCGCCTTCGTCTCAATGCAGACGATCGAGGAGGCCAAGCGCGCGGTGGAGGAATTGCACGATAAGGAATTTCTCGGGCGCAAGCTCGTGGTCAGCGGCGCCAAATCGAGCGAACACGCGCACGAATAGGCAACGCTTAACTGAATTCTCAAACCGGGAGTATGCGTGAACGCGCGACTCCCGGTTTTGTTTTAATAATGACGAAATCCGAATGACGAATTACGAAACAAATCCGAATGATGAAATCCAAATGGTCATTCGTGCTTCGACATTCGAGCTTCGTCATTTATGAACGGCCCGTTCTTCATTGTTGGTCCGACTGCGACCGGAAAGTCTGAGGTTGCGGCCGACGTCGCGAGCGAGCTTGGTGCCGAAATTGTCAGCGCCGACGCGTTTCAAATCTATCGTGGACTTGACTTGCTGACCGCGAAGCCGGACACGGCCACCCTCGCTAAAGTTTCGCATCATCTCGTTGGCGCGCTGTCGATTTTGGAGAAGATGAATGCAGAGAGATTTCGGACGCTCGCGCTTCAAGCGATCGGCCAGATTCATTCGCGCGAAAAAAGGGCGATTGTCGTCGGCGGCAGCGGACTTTACGTGAAGGCGCTGACCCATGGGCTTTCGGCGGTGCCGTCTGCCGATCCGGATTTACGCGCCCAATTGAACGAACTGAGTCAGGTGGATTTGCAGAAAAAACTGCGGCTCCTTGATCCTAAAACGGCTGTTGATTTGAACAATCGACGGCGCGTGGTGCGTTCGATCGAGATTTGTCTGTTGAGCGGGGAAAGCGCTTCTGAGCAGCGGAGCGGATGGAAGGAAGATGCCGCAAATGAGGGCGTTTTTGTGTTTCGGGATCGCGACGATTTGTACCAGCGGATCAATCGTCGCGTCGAAGAAATGTTCGATGCCGACGTGATTGAAGAAGTGCAAGCAGCGGGTGCAATGAGCGAGACAGCATCGAAGATGATAGGACTGCGCGAGATTCGCGCTTTGCTCGACGGGCAAATATCGATGTCGCAATGCGTGGCCGAGATTCAACAAGCGACCCGGCGTTATGCCAAAAGGCAGTTGACCTGGTTTCGGCGGCAAACTAATTTTCAACCGCTGAATTTATCGGTGTTAAGTCACGTCGAAGCAGTAAAGCGGATTTCGCAATTCGCGAAAACGTTGGGAGTCGCGCAGGGGAATGATTGAGACACGTCCGAAAAAAACGCACGAGCGCGCCCTTTTAGTCGGCCTTGAAAAACAAGGCGTGTCGAAATGGGACCTGCGGGATTCGCTCGAGGAATTGGCCGAACTTGCGAATTCGGCGGGCGCGGAAGTTGTCGACACCGTTACCCAGAAGCTGGAAAAGCCAACCGCGCCCTACTATATAGGCAAGGGCAAAGCCGAGTCGCTCAAGCCGGCGCTGCAGGATCGCCAGGTCACTTCGGTAATTTTTGACGACGAGCTTTCGCCGGCACAGGGACGCAATCTGGAAAATCTCCTTTCCCGCAAGGTCCTCGATCGTACTCAACTCATTCTCGACATTTTTGCGCAACGCGCGCGGAGTCGCGAAGGCCGGCTGCAAATTGAGCTAGCCCAGTTGCAATACCTCCTGCCGCGTCTGACTCGAATGTGGCATCACTTGTCGCGACAAACCGGTGGAATCGGCACGCGGGGTCCGGGTGAAACGCAGTTGGAAGTCGATCGCCGTCGTGTTCAGGAACGAATCGCGCGCTTGGAGCGCGAATTGGAATCGGTCCGTAAGACTCGGGCAGTGCAAAGGCAGGGACGCAAACGTCATCAGTGGCCGGTCGCGGCGGTCGTCGGTTACACGAATGCCGGCAAATCAACGCTCTTGAATCTGCTCACCGGGGCGGACGTTGTCGCTGAGAACAAACTCTTCGCCACCCTCGATCCGACCACGCGCAGTTTCGTTTTACCGAATAAGCAACGCGTCTTACTCACCGATACGGTCGGATTTTTGCGAAAATTGCCCCACACATTGATCGAATCGTTCAAAGCGACGCTCGAAGAAGTAAACGAAGCCGATCTCCTCATTCATGTGGTCGACCTTTCGCATGCGCGCGTGGATGATCAGATCGAGGCGGTCGAAAGTGTGATCAAGGAGCTGGACGCGTTCGGCAAACAAACGGTGATTGTATTCAACAAGATCGACAATCTGCAACCGGCTTCGCAGGCGTCCGGCGTGGCAAGGAACCGGGGTTTAATTGAAACTTATCTTCGGCGTTTTCCTGGCAGTGTCGCAATTTCGGCCCGCACCGGCGAAAACGTAAACCAACTGGTGCAGACGCTCCAAGATGCGCTGAGTGCGTGGCGAATGCGTTCCCATTTCAAAATTCCGGCGAGTGAGGCGGCATTGGTCGCGGAGATTCACCGGGTTGGCCACGTGCTGGAGTTAAAATACGAAGGCAACGATGCAATTATCGTCGCCCACGTCCCGCCCGAGCTGACGCAGAAACTCGAGCGTTTTACGCAGTCATCAGTTAACGAGTCATCCTGAAAGAAGTGAAGGATCTCGCATAGGCTGATTGATCACGCTAAGTAGTTTGTGTGACCCAAACTTCGACTGGGAGGTCCCTCGCATCCGCTCGGGATGACAAAGAGAAATGACTGCTCGCGAGCGTGTTTCGAAGCTGATCAAAATCTGGCCGAAGGTTTATCCGGACGCGCACACCGAGTTGAATTTCAAAACGCCGCTCGAGTTGCTGATCGCAACAATTCTTTCGGCGCAGTGCACCGATAAGCGCGTCAACTTGGTGACGCCGGCGCTTTTCAAAAAATATCATGCGGCCAAAGATTACGCGAGCGCGCCGCCGGGCGAATTGGAGAACGCGATTAGATCGACAGGTTTCTTCAACAGCAAAGCCAAGAGCATTCGCGGCGCGACCTCGGTAATCGCGAAAAAATTCGGCGGGAAGGTTCCAAATTCAATGGAGCAATTGCGCGAGCTGCCGGGAGTCGGCCGTAAGACGGCCAACGTCGTTTTGGGAAATGCGTTTGGGATTAACGAAGGCGTCGTGGTGGATACTCATGTGATTCGTTTGTCGCAACGGCTCGGTCTAACCAAGAATAAAGATCCCGAGAAAATCGAACAGGACCTGATGAAGCTCGTTCCGCAAAAATATTGGGCGATTTGGAGTCACTGGCTGATATGGCATGGACGCCGACGCTGTTACGCCCGCAAGCCGGACTGCTGGAATTGCGAAGTGTTCAAGCTCTGTCCGAGCGGCAGAGTTTTCTTGCGGACCGGTGTGGCTCAAAAATCTGCCGCGAATTGAAATTAAGGTTCGAATTCAACCGCTTCAGGTTCCACGTGGCGCAGATTTGGGCCGTGGTTTTCCGCTTTGGTTCGCAACCGCCTGAATTGGTCTTCTAACCGGTTGAGTTCTTGGTCGGAGAGATTTTCCAAGTCTACCATTTCGTTTCGCGCTTTTTTTAACGCCCGAATGATCTCGTCGAGTTTCAACTGCATCGCCTTGGCGTCGCGGTTCTGGGTGTTCTGAATCAGGAACACCATCAGAAACGTCACAATCGTGGTGCCAGTGTTAATGATTAGCTGCCAGGTGTCGGAATAATGAAAGGTGGGACCGGTTATCGCCCAAATAACAATGATCAAAATCGCGGTGGCAAAGGCCCACGGGCTGCCTAAAACCGCGGAGCAGCGGCGGGCGAAAATGCGAAAAGCGTCGCTCGCAGCGCAAAAGAAATCTCGCTCCTCTTCGTGTTTTTTTAGCTCCGCAGTCTGAGTTTGCATCACAATTGTCACTTTATCTTCGCGTTGGCCGCCTCGCGCGCGCGCATGAGATATCGATCTGTCACGCCATGCGGGCAGAGCCCGGAATTGATTTTCCCGCCGATTTGAGGAAAATAGAGCCCCGCCACAGCCCCATGCAGCACGTCACCGCATTTTCGCGTCCGGAAACTGTTCCGCCTGTACCCGCGGTAGTGCCCAAACGCAATGTCTGGATTCTCAGCAGTTGGCGCGACCTGCTTCTCTACGTCGGCACGCCCGCGCTTCTCATCCCGTTGTTCATGGCGGCACAGGCGCGTTGGAGCGCGCAGGAAATTTATCTCTTCGTTGCCGCGTTCGGCGCTCTCGGCCATCACTTGCCGGGAATGATTCGCGCCTATGGCGACCGCGTGTTGTTCGATCGGTTCAAATGGCGTTTCATCCTTGCTCCAATCTTTCTGCTTACGGTGTGCGTTGGTTTTTACTTCTGGGACATCAAGGCGAATCCAGTCGTGATGATTGTTTTCGCGTGGGGCGTTTGGCACGGAATGATGCAGACTTACGGATTCGGACGGATTTACGACGCCAAAATGGGTTCCTTCGCGGCGCTGACCCGACGTCTGGATTTTGCGATGTGCGCAATTTGGTTCGCCTCCGGCGTGATCCTTTCGCCAGCGCGGATGACGGACACCCTGGAAGGACTTTACGGGTGCGGCCTGCCATTTATTTCGCCAGCCATGATCCATGCCCTTCAACAAACGTTCCTTCTGGCGGCGATAGCTGTTTCCGTTCTGTGGTTCGGCAATTACGTCCGGGTGTGGAACGCGGGGACCCGTCAAAATCCGGTGAAGCTCGCGTTATTCGCCACCAGCATTGCCTTTTGGTGGTATTGCAATAATGGGGTCGCGAATATTCTCGCCGGCATCGCGCTCTTCGAAGTATTTCACGATGTCCAGTACCTCTCCATTGTCTGGATCTACAATCGCAACCGGGTGGAAAAAGACAGTTCAATCGGCGGGTTCATGCGGTTCATTTTCCGGCGCAGCGGATCGTTGATCGGCCTCTATGTCGGACTGGTGTTCGCCTACGGTTCAATCGGATTCCTGAATGCGCATCTCGGAGTCGACGCTCTCACGCGTTTGCTTACAGGCGCTGTTGCTGCGTCCGGCCTGCTTCACTTTTATTACGACGGATTCATCTGGAAAGTCCGCGAGAAGTCGACTCGGCAATCGCTCGGGCTAGAAGGAGGCACAAGCGACGCAAGCCTGGGCGGGTTGCTACCGGGTTGGACCCTGCATGGAGCGAAATGGGCAGCTGCGTTTGTCCTTCCGCTGAGCGCGATGTGTTTTGGAAAAATTTACCGGACCGCTCCGGCGACGGTGCGTAGCGGCCAAGTCGCAGCCGATTTGCCGGCAAGCGCGCGGGCGCATTTCAATTACGGCGCGGCATTGCAACAGGAAGGACGGCTCGATGAAGCCGAAGCCGTGTATCAGGCTGCGCTACGGCTGGATCCCAATTACGTGAAAGTTCACGTCAATATGGCTCTCATCTTTTTGTCGAAATCGAAATTGGATGACTCTAGGAAATATTATGAACGTGCCCTCGAACTCGATCCTCAGAACGGCGAAGTCCGTTCCGGATACGCTTACATTCTCGAACGCCTCGGCCGGCCGGACGAAGCGCGCGCGCAATACGAGCAAGCAGTTCGTCTGACTCCAAAGTCCGCGCGACTCCTTTACACGTACGGTGCCTTTCTCGACAAACGAGGAGATCTCGATGGGGCGATTACACAATATCGCCGCGCGGTGGAAGCGAGTCCGAACCTGGCCGACGCCCATTCCGAGCTCGCAACCGCGCTTTTAACTAAAGGTGAGTCAAAGGAAGCCGAAGTTCATTACCTCGCAGCTGTGCGTCTGAATCCAAACCGAGCGGATGTCCATAGTAATCTCGGGAGTTTGTTCCTTAAGGAAGGCCGAACAACGCAGGCAATCATGGAGTACAAAGAGGCACTGCGAATTGATCCCAGTTTGACTGAAGTCAGCGAAATGCTTCAGGCAGCGGAACAGAACGATAATCGGTTTCAATCTCACTTACCGCGGTAGGGTTCAATTGTTAGTTCGATGGGATCGATCACCACAACATCAGGTTCGGGAATGGTAATCAGTGCTCCTGCCAAACGGAGTCTCTGGATTCAGGATAGCTGGCGGGACCTCGTGCTCTACGTCGGGACGCCGCTCTTGCTCGTGCCATTGTTCGCAGTGGCACAGTCGCGTTGGACCGGTCAGGACATTTATCTCTTCGTCGCCGCGATGGGTTCGATGGGACACCATCTGCCGGGAATGATCCGCGCCTATGGCGATCGCGCGTTGTTTGAGAGATTTCGGTGGCGATTTCTGCTCGCGCCCGTTTTTCTGCTCGGAACCTGCATCGCGTTTTACGTCTGGGACTTGAACGCGATTTTCCTGGTGGTGTTCTTTTGGGGAGTCTGGCACGGCATGATGCAGACCTACGGTTTCTGCCGCATCTACGACGCCAAGATTGGTTCGTTCGCGACTCGGACCCGTCAACTCGATTTCGCCGTCTGCGGAACGTGGTTCGCAACTGCCATTCTTTTTTCCCCGGACCGAATGACGACCATGTTGAGTATTTTTTATTCGAGCGGCGGCCCGTACATTCCGCGCTGGGCGATTGTCTCGACGCAATATTTTGTACTTAGCCTGACCGTCATCGCGACCTCGCTCTTCCTGGTTAATCTCGTTCAAGCGTGGCGTCATGGTCAGCGGCCAAATCCGGTTAAAATGGCGCTGTTGATCAGCACAATCGCGTTTTGGTGGTACTGCAACGATCTAATTGCAAACCTTTTGGCCGGTGTCGCCCTGTTCGAGGTTTTTCACGATGTGCAATATCTCTCGCTGGTTTGGATATATAATCGAAATCGGGTCGAGAAGGACAACACCATCGGCGGATTCATGCGTTTTATTTTCCGACGGAGCGGCGCGTTGATCGGCCTCTACGTCGCATTGGTCCTCGTCTACGGATCTTTCGGTTACGTGACCTCCTTTTTGGAAATCGGCACGGTAAAACGTTTGCTGATGGGAATCGTCGCCGCTTCCGGACTGCTGCATTTTTATTACGACGGGTTCATTTGGAAAGTGCGCGAGCGCTCAACCCGAGAATCCCTGGGGCTCGCTGGCGGCACCGCCGACATTTCCCTGGGCGGCCTGGTCCCGGCCTGGGCTACTCACGCCGGAAAATGGATGGGGGCCTTTGTTCTTCCGCTTGCCATTCTTGGTGTTCTGCAATCCCGAGGAACTCCTCCAAAAGCGGTGCGGGAAGCCTGGGTATTATCGGACCTGCCGAATTATGCCCGAGAGCGTCACAATTACGCGGACATTCTCTACCGATCGGGTCGGGAGGGCGAGGCGGCTGAGCAGTATCGTTTGGCCCTCCAGACCAATCCTAATTCGGCTGCGACCCACTACAGACTTGGGACGATTTTGCTTTCCGAATCGAAGATTGAATCCGCCTTGTCCGAATTCGACGCTGCTGTCCGACTCAAGCCCGACGACGGCGAATACCATTACGATCGTGGTTACGCGCTCTTTCGTCTCGGGAGCGGAGATGCGGGTGCTGCCGATTATGAAACTGCGGCGCGACTGGCTCCGAAATCAGAACGCGTGCAAAACGGATATGCGGCATTGCTCCAACATCAGGGTAAGATCGATGAGGCGATCGCGGCCCGACGTCAGACGCTGCGTTATTCGCCGAAATCTTTCAACGCACGAGTCGGTTTGGGCGAGTTGCTCTTGCAAAAGGGCGAGCTAGGCGAGGCGAAGAAACTTTTGCTCGAGGCGATCAAGATCGATGGCAAAAATGCGCAAGCCCGCGACCTGCTCGGCAAAGTCTATCAGCAAGAAGGCCAGACTTCGGAGGCGGTTGCGCAATTCTCCGAAGCGTTGCGGCTGGACCCCGGCTTGACCGAAGCCCGGCACGACTTGGACGACGTTGCGGAGCCGGAAGGCCAGGCTTCAGGCGATAAAAATTTCTGAATCGCTCGATCCACTTAAGACTCGACGACGCCTGGCCAGACGGAGTGTTGCAGTTGCCGGCGGTGGAAGCGCGCGAATGGGGTCCACGTTTGCGGTTCTGCGCGCCCCCGCGAGTAGTTGAAACGTTTGCCAGTGAATTTTTGGAGCGCGTCGCACCATTTATTCTCTACGGCTCGGGCGATTTTCATTATCTGAGCGCACTTTGGCTGCGTCGGATCGATCAACCATTTATTCTCGTTTCATTCGATAATCATCCGGACTGGGACGTTCGTCCGCCGAGATGGGCTTGCGGCGGCTGGATCAATCGCGCACTCGAGCTTCCCCAGTTGAAACATATTGCGATTTGGGGCTGCGGAAATTTTGAATGCTGGTGGCCGCACAACATCTTCGCCAATCGATGGGCCCGGCGAACCGGCAAACTCGAAGTTCACCCATGGGCTGACGAACGGCCGACCGAGGATCAAAAACGTCCCGGCTCAATTTTGCGGGACAACTGGCGCGACCAATTCGGGAAGTTTGCCGCGGATCTTCAGGGCGTGAAGGTTTATGTGACCATCGACATGGATTGCCTGCAGGCTGAGGAAGCGGTGACCAACTGGGAGAACGGACGATTCGCAGTCAGTGATCTGGAGTGGGCGCTCGCGAAACTGCGCGAGCGTAACGAGATCGTTGCCGGCGATATTTGCGGCGCGTATTCCGAACCAAAATACGCTCGTTGGAAACAGGAATTCGCCTCAAATTGGGACCATCCGAAGATCGAACCACCAAACCCCAATCAAGTTCGAAAGATAAACGTCAGTGCGTTCGACAGACTCTGGCCGGCCCTAACTCATTGATACCAGCGCCACGCCGGCGGCAATCAACAAAGTCCCGACAATCAGGCGGGGCGTTAGTGTTTCTTTCAAGATGATTGCCGCCAACACCGCGATAATGATGATGCTCGAGCCCTGGAATGGATAGAGATAACTCAGGTCGAACCGTTGAAGCAGTCCGAGATTTAGACAAAACGAGAGAGTCATCACCAGAATGCCGATACCCAGGGTAGAGATGGTTCGGCGATTTCGGAATCCAACTTTACTGGATAGGTCCATGGCCCGTTTGAACAGGAGCTGACCGGAAACAAAAGTGGCCAACCAAACCAAAATGATAGCGATCGCGATTGCACTCACAACCGTTCCTCCAATTCCGCTGCTGGTTTGGCGACGACGACTAAGCCGATAATCACCAGCGCGATCCCGCACCAGCGTAAAGGCGAAATCGCTTCCTTGAGAATCAACCAACAACTGATCGGCACCAACGCGTCCACTGTTCGTGACAAGGGGAACGCGATGGACAGCGGAATGTACTTTAAAATGTAAAGCCAGATGACGAGATCGATGATGATCACCGCGATTCCCAACCAGGTTAGCGGCGAAGCGAGCGCGTTGATTCCGATCCAGGACCAGCTCTTTGCAGGATCAGCCGTGGCCGCGGCACCCGCTTTCAACAACAATTCGTAAATGACCACGCCAATGATGTTCAGCACGAACTGAAACCACGGATTGCGAAAACCGGTAGGCCGGTCCGAGGTACGATCCGCACCGGCATAGGACTGGCGGTCACTTGGCATGATGTTGACTCTTAAGTGGTTAGCTCGGCCGCGTTGCGAAATCTCTTCAAGCCCGGATCGTGCCGGGTTGGCTCGAGATATTTCAATGCGAAACTGAAAAGTGGATTCAACCACCCACGGGTGTGCCTGACGTAGAGATCGAGCGGCGCGAGCTCATGTCCGAGATGTAACTTCGGGTCGTAGTTGAGCGGACCGCTCAAGTAGCAGCGCAGCTCATGATCGATCGCCCACCGGATCACGTCGCGCATGGTGTAAAAATAAAGATGAAGATCGAGGGCGACCTCATAATCGAGGCCGAGACATTCGTCGTAGATCGCATCGCCGCAAACCAGACACAGGCTGAACGCGACAATCTTGTCTTCGATCCGCCAAATGAAAAATCGAACGCGTTCTGGCATCTCCTTTGCGATACGGAGAAAAAATTCTTTGCTGAGATGCTCGAATTGCATCGGCGAGCGTTCGTGGACTTGAAGATAAAGCGGATAGATCCGATCGATCGTGGCCAAGACATCGTTGACGACCTCCATCTTGATCTTCGCGTCTCGTTCGGTTTTCCGGAGTTTTCGCCGCAAGCTTTTGCGACTGATGTAGCCGAGCGTTTGCAGGTATTCGTCAAAAGTTTGAAAGGGCATCGCTAGTCGCGTCATCGGCATGCTTGGCACACGAGTGTAGCCGCTCCGAGAAAGGACGGTCATCGCCGGCCGATGAACGGCCAGAAAATCCTTGAACACAACCAACGAAGCTTTGTTGGCCCGGGCGTAATCACCGAGCATCGTGCCTAACGATTCCGCGATCCATCTCTCCGTTTCGGAATCATTGGCATCAAGCTCGCCCGCGCCCGCTGCGCAACCCACCATCAACACTCGCAGAGTGAGGAAACGCGGAAATCTCTTTCGAATGACATCCACAATCTTTCGAAAAGTGCCCCGAACTCCTTCGATTAAATTTTGCCGGACAAACAGGATTGGCTGAATTCCGCGGACATTTCCCGCCGAGTCCTCGAGCACGACGTAGCGATACTCAAAATCGTTGGCCAGCGTTTCTTCGATCAGTTCGTAATAGCGGTGGTCCTTGCACTTGCCCTGAAAGGCCCACCGCCAGGCGTCGAGCTTTCGGACGTCGTATAATTTCAGGATTCTGGCGGTTCCTTCAGCGAGAGGAACGACAACGTCATCGCGCATTTTCGCCACGGCGAATCCGTCCGTTGGCGGATCGATCATCGTTTTGCGTCGACGTTCTGCACTTGAAGCACGCCGCTGCGGATATGGAGGTCCCGTTGAGGGAATGCCAGCTCTACTCCGGCTGCACGCAGATTTTTTTCGATCGCAAAGTTCAAATCGCTGCGGTAACGGCGTGGCCGATAGCTCATCTCACTGCTCCAGACTACCAGCTCGAATTCGATAGAGCTTTCTCCAAATTTCTCGAGAAACACGCTCGGCGCCGGGTCTGACAGGGT
This sequence comes from Chthoniobacterales bacterium, assembly GCA_035473775.1. GTDB lineage: Bacteria > Verrucomicrobiota > Verrucomicrobiia > Chthoniobacterales > UBA10450 > AV40. The sequence continues at coordinate 18,781 of DATINV010000028.1, read as the reverse complement.
GTGCGGGTTTTCTTTGCCGGCCGCAATCAGCGCGGTGCGGACCTTTTCAATGTCGCTTCCGTAAGCGACACCCACCGGAATTCGAAAACGCACCCGCGGATCTCCGTAGGTCCAGTTGGTTACCGGCGAATCGATGAACTTCGAGTTGGGCACAATCATGGTGATGTTGTCGTTGGTCACAATTACGGTGCTGCGGGCCCGAATGTGCTGCACCTGGCCGACGATGCCGGCAACTTCCACGCGGTCGCCAACCGTTATCGGCCGTTCCGCCAGAATGACCAGGCCGCTGATGAAGTTGCTCGCGATGTTTTGCAGACCGAAGCCGACCCCAACGCCGACTGCTCCGGCAAAAACTGTCAGCGCGCCAAGATGGATGCCGGCGTTATCGAGGACGATGAAAATTCCGACGATGAGAACGACGTTGCTGACAATCTGCGCAATCGCGTATTGCAGCGAACGGTCGAGGCCGCTCTTCGCCAGAAATCGGTTGAACAGGAATCGCTTCGTTCGCGACGAAAACCAGAAGACCGCGATCAGCAATGCGATCAGCAGAAAGATCTGAAACAAACTCAGGTTCACGCCCGGCAGGGGCACGTTCCAGGAAAGGGGCACACCTGCGGCGTTGATCGCGCTCATCGTGAAAAACACGATTGCGGCAAGGCTTAAGATCGTGGTCAGGATCGCGATCAGATTGGTCTCGATTTTGAAGCGGCTTAGAAAACGGCGGACGGCGTCGCTTTGAAGCGCGCGGGCGGCCAGGAGGCCAATCGAAAACAGGACAGCAAACGCGATGATGCCGAGAAAGGACACATCGCGTCCGAAGACATGGAGTAATGGCTTTTCCAGGAGACTGAAATCCATTGTCGTTAGTCTGGGCGCGTTGCCAGCGGACGCAACCGAAACAAAAACACGGCCGAAGCCGTGTTTTTCAAATCTCTAAAATGGAAAGCGCTCGGCTAGCTCGACGCGGCTTCTCCACCGCCCGGAGACTTGGCGCGTTCCTTAATGTAATTGATGACGTCGCCGACGGTCTGCAGTTTCTCCGCGTCTTCGTCTGGGACTTCGACAGAAAATTCCTCTTCGAAAGCCATCACCAATTCCACTATGTCGAGTGAATCGGCACCCAGATCTTCGATAAACGACGCTTGTGGCGTCACCTGTTCCGGGTTGACCCCGAGTTGCTCGACGATGATGTCCTTGACCTTTTCCTCAATCGTTTTGTCCGCCATAAAATCGTTTCTGGTTTGGAGCGCAACGGTTAACCCACCGGCCGCCGCACCGCAAGTAAAACAATCACCTATTTTTGCGCGCTCCAGCGCCATAACGCGCTGGTTTTATTTTGCGCATTGGCGTACAGAACTCCTGTGGCTGACGGCTCTCTTGATCTCGACGAATTGGTCGATCTAAAAATGTTGCCGGCGTGGGTAAGCGAACCACCGCCCGGCGAGCGTTTTGCAGAGCATAAAGGCGAAGACCAGCGGGATCAGCGATCGCGCGATCGCCGCCCCCGCGATAGACATCGGCCCGATCGGAAAGGACCACGGCGGGAATTTGATCGCACGGCCGGACCAGGAAAACCAACCGATCGGCCTGGCCGTCCAGAACGTCGACCCGGCCGGGGGCAGGATCGGCGTCCTTTCGGTCGCGGCGGCGACCAACGCCGTGGCCAACATCGTAAGCCCGAGCACCCTCGGCCGATCGACCGGCCGTTACCACCAATCGCGGTAAAGTTTTTGCCGCGAGCGGCTGCGTTCGAGAACGTGGTCGAGCAAATCAAGTCCGGCTCGGTAGCGTATTCGCTCTTCGCGCTCGCACGTTTGTTTCTAGAAAAAGCGCCGCGCCATGATGTGAAATTGACCGCGCCGCCGGGAGTTTCGCTTTTTCAACTTGGCGAAAACGGCGCGGTTTCGGTTGATCGCCATTTTCTCGAACGTTACGCCTTTCGCTTTACCCAAAGCGACTTTTACCGGGTCGACGTCACCGAGACCGAACCGATCAAAGGAAACTTCACTAACGTCGCGCGCGATCGACTAACTGGAACGTTGCTTGGCCCGACCAATCATCACGATTATCAGCGGCGTTTGCGAAATCTTTACGAACAGCGTTTCAGCCGGCGAATGAGCTTCGGCGATTTTCAGCGAGGAATTCAGATCGTGACTGATCTGGCCGAGATCGAGAAATGGAAAGAAGACGCTCGCAAGGTGACGACCTATTCCACTTTGGGCATTGAGCCACCGCAAACTTTCGCCTCGGTGACCGAAACGGAGCGGCATTTTGAGAAGAATTATCTGCCCGGGCTGATCCGACCCGTCTCGGAAGTGACAATCGACGGCCCGGCGAGCCGGCAGATGCATGATCGTGTTATGAACAGGGTGATTGAGAACGAGTGGAACCGCGAAACCAAATCGCCGTCCCCGATGATGCAGGAGCTGGGTGGGCGATTTCGCGAAATCGGTTTGCATATTTTCCGGCATCGGCGCGGGATGCTTTTTGTTTCGCCAATCTTTCCGCGCGCGTTCACTAACGAACAAACCGCTGTTTCCTCGCAAGTACGAACGATCGTCGACGCCATTGGCGCGCAGCCGCGAATTGGTCGCAAGGAGTTGGCGGACAAACTAATTGGTGATGCGACGGGTGAAGAAGCTGAGCGCATGAAATTGGCGTTGGCGTCGGACCTCCTTTGGCTGATTTCGTCAGGCCACGTGATCGAATTCAACGACGGCTCGCTCGACTTACCGCGCGCAAAAACGAAACAAAAAGAAAATGTAGAGGCCGCAGGTCCTGAGCCTGTCGAACGAATGCGGGCCACGGAGGAAGCGCAGGAGAAAACCGAAAATGTTGGCACTGCCTCCGTCCCGGCAGAAGAAAAAGCAAGCGTCGAAGCAGCCGGTGCTGCGGCAGACATGGAAGCGCGCGTGGAAGCAGGGGCGCTACCGACAGGCGAAGGTGTAGCGGCGGCCGTGTCGGCCGCACAAGAAAATTGTAGGCCGCCTGTGTCAGGCGGCGATGATTCGAACGGCGTTTCACAGAAACGCCTTCCAACAGAGGAAATTTCCGGCTCGACCGAGTCTTGCCCTCCCGAAGAAAGTGAACCGCCCGAAATCGGCGGTAGTTAAATTGCGCCGGCTTTTTTCAGCGCCTTGTAGGCGCCGTTCTTATTGATCGTCTTGAGCCCACGTGCGGTGACGCGAACGCGAACAAATTTCTTCAGTTCCGGCACCCAGACCCGATGTTCGTGCAGATTCGGAGCGAACCAGCGCGCCACGTTCTTGGTCACGTGCCGGCCAACGCCGCCCTTTTTCTTGGCCATACCGCGGCGGTGAATCACGCTCCCGCGCGTTGGCTTCGAACCGGTAATGTCACAAACTCTCGACATAGTGCTTGGATAGGGGGCGCACAAGATGCCGCGCGGAGGCGCGTTGTCAACCCGATTTGCTCGGGACAACCCTTAACCACTAATGGACACGAATTTACACGAATTGATGGTGACAGAATGAACATTCCTCCCTATTCGTGTCTAATTCGGGATTGATTTAAACACATGACGCAGAAGGCTAAGTTACGAATCGGAATCGTCGGGGCGGGGGAAATCGTGAAAAGGCGCCATTTGCCCGCACTCAAAAAACATCCTGAAGTCGACATCGTCGCCGTCTCGAACTCGACTTACGAGAGCAGCGAGAAATTTTGTAAGGAAAACCTGCCCAGCGCGACGCCGATGGCGAACTGGGCGGACCTTCTTGCCCTGCCCGATCTCGATATCATCTGGATCGGCACTCCGCCGTACATGCATTCGGCGGTGACGGTTTCGGCCCTCGAGGCCGGTAAACACGTTTTTTGTCAGGCCCGGATGTCGATGGATCTGGCCGAAGCGGAGGAAATGTTGGCGACGTCGAAACGTTTTCCGGAATTGGTCACGATGCTTTGTCCGCCGCCCTATGGAATGCGGGCCGACTTGCTGATCAAGAAGCTTCTCGCCGAAAATTTCATCGGCAAACCGCACGACGTCCGGATGCAGAGTTTCAATGGGCAATACTTGAATCCGGAAGCGCCGGCTCATTGGCGGCAAAAAATTGAGATCAGCGGACTGAACGTCCTCACTCTCGGGATTTACGTGGAAGTGATGCAACGCTGGCTTGGCGATATTGTTGGCGTGTTCGCTCGCGGAAAAATTCTGACCGCGGAACGGCGCGGTTATCACGTCATCGTCCCGGATATGTTGAATGTGCTGTGCGTGTTCGAGAACGGCGCCGAAGGCGTGCTCGAGTTTAGCGGCGTTCATGCCGGTGCGCCTAACGATCGGTTGCGAATTTTCGGCGATCGCGGCGCGTTGCTTTACGATTTCACCAACGAACGGGTTCGGAGTGTGAAATATGGCGGCCGCGAAATGGAAGATATCGATGTTCCAAAAGATCTGGTGACCGAATGGAGCGTGGAAAACGATTTCATCTCGGCGGTGAAATCAAAAGGCCGCGTCCGCCCGCGACCGAGTTTCGAGGACGGACTCCGCTACATGCGGGTCGTCCAGGCCGTGGCCGACTCGCGCGACCGGAACGAATGGGTCGCGATTAAGAAATAATTTATTGCACTGAGTTGTGTCTTACATCGAAAGAGCTTTTTCCGTCTGAGCAAACAACAATCCACCGAAGTCGCGTAGTTCGCGCGATGCATTCACGCGAGGACGTTGTTGCAGTTGTTCAGCAGGCTTTTCCGGAAGGCGTGAATGATCGTGTTCTCGAGTTGCTCGATGCTTATGGCGTTGAATCGTACGAGCGCGAACGCGAGCGGGTGCAGATTGCGATCCTGAAACTGAGCGAAGGTAACGAAGAAAAACTGCGCGAGTTCGTGGCGGTGGCGAAACGAGATTATCGGGACGTGCTGTTCTGGGCGGACAATCCGGAGGAAGCGAAGTTGGATACACCAGAAAAACGCGAGCGGTATAGGAAGATGTTCGAGCAGTTCGGCCTCACGCCGCCGGAGGATTTTTAATTCCGAAGCCAGGAATCCAGGAAGTCCGAGCCGGACTGGCCTTTAATAAGGAGAATTGGAAATTAGAAGTTCCGTCATGGTTTCCTGGTTTCCGAATTCCTTTTTCTTATCCGGCTAAGCGTTCGAAGAGGTAACCGATCAATCCGGTCGCAGGCAAGGTGAAGATCCAGGCCCAGATGATGCGTTCGACCACCGTCCAGCGCATGCCGCTGAAACGTTTCACTGCGCCGACACCCATGATCGACGTTGAGATGACGTGAGTCGTTGAAAGCGGAATGCCGTACGCGCTCGCAACTTGAATAATCAGCGCCGCGCTGGTTTCGGCGGCGAATCCGTTGACCGGTTGTAGCTTCACTACCCGATGGCCGAGGGTACGAATGATTCGCCAGCCGCCGGCTGCGGTACCGACACACATAGTTGCGGCGCAAAGTACTTTGACCCATAACGGCATCTCGAACGCCGGTGTTCGCAGGAATTCGAGCCATGCTGGAAGATGATCGAACTGGCCGGATTTGGTGCCGGTAAAAAGCGCCAGGGTGATGATGCCCATGGTTTTTTGGGCGTCGTTGGTGCCGTGGCTATGCGCCATCCACGCTGCGCTCAGGATTTGAGCTCGACCAAAAAATCTATGTATGAAAAACGGCGTCAGTTTTTGGAGCAACACGAACAACAAAAACATCACGAACCCGCCGAGAATGAATCCGGCGATCGGCGAGGTGATCATTGGCACAACAACTTTCGGCCAAAGCCCCTCGTGCCATTTAATGACGGACCAGTTTCCTTTGGCGGTGGCAACGGCTGCGCCGCACAAGCCGCCGATGAGGGCGTGACTGGAGCTCGACGGCAAACCGAAAAACCAGGTCACCATGTTCCAAACGAAACCCGCCAGCACCGCACTCAGCACCGTTCCCATCGTGACGACCTCAGTGTCGACCAGACCTTTGCCGACGGTCGACGCGACCGCGCCGCCGAGCAGCGCGCCAGTTAGATTGAAAAACGCAGCCATCGCTATGGCCTGACGCGGCGTGAGCACCTTTGTGGACACGACAGTAGCTATTGCATTAGCCGCGTCGTGAAACCCGTTGGTGTATTCAAAGATGACGGCTGCGAAAACGACGACGAGAAAGAGCCACATGTGGGTTGTGCGCCGCAGCGCAGGGCTAGGTGTGTTTTAGGACGACCTGAAGAACGATGTTGCCCGTGTCGCGACAACGGTCGATCACCTTTTCGAGTAATTCGTAAAGATCGCGCAAGAAGATGATGTGTTTCGCATCGTAATTGCCGTGGTAAAGATCGCGTAACAGTTCGAGTTCGAGGTCGTCAGCGTCGCCTTCGATGGTTTGCAATTTCGCGTTCATCTCGCGCGCAGTGTCGACGTTCATTCCTTTGCGCAACTGCTTCACCATCGCGAGCACGGTTTCAGCCGCTCGATCCAGCAACTCGACTTGCCGCGCGAAAGTGGGCTTCGGTAAATCCTGCGGACTGATTAGCATTCGTTCGCCGATTTTCTCGACGGTCTTGGGAATTTTATAGAGCGAAGCAGCGAGCGCCTGGATGTCTTCCCGTTCGAGCGGCGTAATGAAGGTCTTGGTCAATTGTTCGGTTAGCTCCTGGGTAATCCGTTTGTCTTCGCGCCGGCTTTGGGCGAACGCTGCCAAATCCGGGGAGCCCTTGCTCTCGATTTTGGCCAACAGATCGACCAGGTGATGCACGCTGGTATCCGCCTGCTGCGCGCTTGCTTCCAGCAGATCATAAAACTTGGTGTCGTTTCCGAAGATTGTACCGATAGAGATCATGCGTTAATGGATCGAGAGAAACATCATGGCGAAAGAAAATGCCAAGTAAATAACGATAAAGGCCGACAGCGGGTCGCTAAGTTTTTTCATTTTAGATACAATCCCTCACCTGCCGCTGCGCGGCTTCCTCTCCCGATGGGAGAGGTGTAAACGACGAGGACCGAGTCCGCCTGTCCCTTAGGGAGAGAATGGAGGTGAGGGTCTGGATTACGGGCATTATTTGTCAGTGGTTGGATCCGATTTCTCGCCCTTCTTTCCCCAAACGTGAAACGTGTAAGTGAATACGATGTAGCCAAAGACCCGGCGCAGATCATCGTTGCTGAAATAGATCGCGGGATTGAATTGAAAATCGCGGGTGAGATTACAAGTGAACCCGAGAGTCGATGAGTTTTCTTTGCCGCTTTGGAAATCAACCTGCACCCGCCAGGTTTTATTGAAATCGTAGGCGTAACCGAGAATCAGCTCATTCTTATAGCCGGCGTGGATTGCGCCGATGATTCCTTTGTTGTGTTCGGTGTAATAACCGGCCTCCACGTAGGGTTGAGGATCGACATTGAGATGCGGCGACCAGTTAACAAAGCCTGTCGACAACAAAAACGGTTCCTTTCTCAAAATTCCGAGCTCGGTCCCGAAAATCCAGTCGTCTGGTTGAAATCCGCGAAACACCGCGACTTCCGCCCATTTCGTTAATCCAAGCTCAGCCTGTAATTCGTAGGGATTCGCGATCCGTTTGTCCTGGATTTGCAGGCTCGTTGAAAGATCGCCTTCGTCCTGCAGGTCCGGGGTAACGATTTGGCTGAGGCCTTTGGTTGTGCCAAGCGCGCAAGGGGCAAAGCGCAACGCAATTACCCCGATCAAGATGAATCGTGTCACAACAGCGTGCCCCGGAGAATGAGCAACGCCACGTTGAAATAAATAACGAGACCGGTGACATCGACCAGTGTCGCCACGAAAGGAGCCGATGACGTCGCAGGGTCGAGCCCGAGCCGGCGCAACAAGAACGGAAGCATCGCGCCACCGATTGTTCCCCAAGTTACGACCCCGACCAGAGCGATGCCGACGGTCATGGCCACGAGCCAGTGATATTGCCCGTAATCGAAGATGTGGAGATACTGCCAGAGACTGATTCGAAAAAAGCCGATAACTCCCAGAACTAAACCGAGCGCAATTCCGGCGCGCAGTTCCTTCTGGACGACGCGGAACCAATCGCGCAACCCCAGCTCGCCCAGGGCCATGGCGCGAATCACCAGTGTCGTTGCCTGCGAGCCAGAATTTCCGCCGCTGGAAATGATCAGGGGCAAGAACATTGCGAGAATCGCGGCTTTTTCGATCTCGCCGTTGTAACCCTGCATCGCTGTCGCGGTGAGCATTTCGCCGAGAAAAAGAATGATGAGCCAGGTCGCGCGTTTCTTGACCATGCGGAAAAACGAGATGCTCGTGTAAGGTTCATCTAAAGCTTCCATACCGCCGAGTTTTTGGATGTCCTCGGTGGCCTGTTCTTCGGCGACGTCGAGCATGTCGTCGCTGGTTACAATTCCGACGAGAACGCCGTTGGAATCGAGCACCGGCAGCGCCGCGCGGTCGTATTTGCGAAAAAGGTTGAGCGCTTCTTCTTGGGAATCGGTGACTTTCAGCGACACGAAATTGCGATCACGAATTTCACTCACCTTTGTGTTCAAAGGCTTGAGCAAAAATTCCCGCATCCGAACGTCGTCGATCAATTTATTATGCTCCTCGACCACGTAAATTATGTTCAACGTCTCGCTATCGCGTCCAAATTCGCGGACGAAATCCAGGACTTGCTGAACCGTCCAATCTTCATGCACCGCGATGAAGTCCGGCGTCATCAACCGGCCGACGCTGCCTTCGGGATAACCGAGAAGTGATTGAGCGACGCGGCGTTCGTCCGGCGTAAGCAGTTTGATTAGCTTGCGCGCGGCCTCGCTCGGCAATTCTTCCAGCAAAGCGGTCCGGTCGTCCGGCGACATTTCGTTTAGGATCGCGACGACCTGTTCATGCGCCATCGCCTTGAGCAGGTTCTGTTGTTCCTCAATTCCGAGATACTCGAAGACGTCCGCCGCGAGCGCGGCCGGCAACACGCGGAAGATGATCACCTGATCGTCTTCCGGCAGATCGAGAATCACTTCGGCGAGCTCGACCGGAGGCCATTCCTTGAACAGCTCGCGTAAGGAATTGAAATCGCGCGCGTCGATCAGACTTCTGATTTCAGGTGCTAAAAGTTTGCCGACCATATGATCTCCGCGTGCGCGCCCGAGTTTTGTAACATTGCGCCGGAGCAAGAGCAATCGTTCCGAGCTTGGAATTTGCCGGAAGTAACCCTATATGAATGGAATGGCTTCAGTTGCGATACGCTCACTTATTCAACGCGAAATCGGTGATGATCGTGTTTGTATTTTGACCTTCGACCGACCCGAGTCGGGCGCGAATATTTTCGATGCCGCGACCATGAGCGAGCTGGGCGAACAGGTCGAGGCGATCGAGCGGGACAGTTCGATCAGGGGTTTGATTATTATCTCAGCCAAGAAATCGATTTTCATCGCCGGCGCCGACTTGAAAACGCTTTTACGGCAAGCTCCTAGCGGTGAGATGCGCGGATTCATTGCCGAAGGTCAGCGCGTCTTCAACCGAATTGCCGAGCTGAAAATTCCCACGGTGGCGGCGATTCATGGTGCGACCGCGGGCGGCGGCTACGAAGTAACCCTGGCTTGTGACTGGCGAGTGGCGACGGACGATCCGGCGACGCGAATCGGCTTGCCGGAAACGACGCTCGGCTTAATCCCGGCGTGGGGCGGCAGCACGCGGTTACCGCGATTAATTGGAGAAGAAAACGCGGCCGAAGTAATTCTGAAAGGCAAACTCTATTCGGCCGCGGAAGCGTTGAAGCTTGGTTTGGTCGACGAGGTTGCGGCGCGGGAAAAACTGCTTGAAGCGGCCAAGCTCAAACTCAGCGCTGGAAAGCGCGGCACGGCAACAAGTTCAAACTCGGCAACAAAAACGGCCAAGCCGGCGGATCCAAATTCGGCCCAAGCCCGGGCACTTGGTGTAATTACTACCGGCAGCGCTAATTCGGTTGGCGAATCGTTACGGTTGGAACTCGAAGCAATTGTCGATCTCGGCAAGACCGAGTCGACCCAGAACCTGATTCGAAACTTTTTCCTGGCCGAGAAATACAAGAAGGGCCGTTCGAAAACTGAATTTCCAAAAGTCGCGCATGCCGCGGTCATCGGCGCTGGGGTGATGGGCTCTGGAATCGCGCAGTGGCTCAGTTCGCGCGGTGTCACCGTCATCCTGCGCGATGTGAATCGCGAATTGCTCGATCGCGGCCTGGCCAACATCGAGAAAGTTTATGGCGACGCGGTTAAACGCGGATTGATGAATGAGGAAAAAGCAAAGCAGGGACGCTCGCGTATCGTGGCGTCAACTGCTCCAATGGAATTGCGAGACGTCCAGTTCATCATCGAAGCCGCGTCGGAGAAGATGGAAATCAAATCCGAAATTTTTCGCGAGTTGTCGATGCAGGCGGGGCCGAAAACGATTATCGCTACAAACACTTCGGCATTGCCGGTAACCAAGCTGGCGCATTGTACCGTTTCGCCGGATCACGTGATCGGTTTGCATTTCTTTAATCCGGTTAGCCGGATGAAGTTGGTTGAAGTCGTTCTTGGGAAAGAAACATCGGAGAGCACGAAAGAGCAGTCGCTGGCGTTTGTTCGGCAAGTAGCAAAAGTTCCGGTTGTCGTCCGTGATAGTCCCGGATTTTTGGTCAATCGCGTTCTCTTTCCGTATTTACTGGACGCCGCCGAGCTCGTTGAAGGCGGAGTCGACGCGGAAAAGATCGACAGTGCGCTGACAAAATGGGGTATGCCGATGGGTCCGTTGCGCCTAATCGATGAGATTGGCATCGATGTCACGGTCGACATCGCGACGACGTTAGAGAAAGCCTACGGCAAACGCGATCAAGCGGCTTCCATTCTAACCAAAATGCGCGAAGCCAAGATGCTCGGGCGCAAAAGCGGCAGCGGATTCTACAAATACGAAGGCAAAGCGCAATCGCCTAACGAATCGATCGATCAATGGCGGCGCGCCGGAGCGGCAAAAGAAGAGGGCGACCTGGCCAATCGATTGCTGTTCCTGATGGTCAACGAAGCGGCGCGTTGCGTGGAAGAAAACGTGGTCGAATCATCGGAAGACGCCGATTACGGAATGATCCTCGGGACCGGCTTTGCTCCCCAGCGTGGCGGACCGCTCCGCTTCGCCGAGCATTTTGGTTTGAAAAAGATTGTCGACGAAATGAGCCGGCTCGCGCAGAGCGAAGACAAGTTTGAGCCGTGTGAAATTTTGAAGAAGCACGCGAGCGAGGGAACCAGATTTTACAAATCATGAAATCGTCACTCGAAGCGCCGCAAAAACAGATTAGCGAGGAAACAACCGCCAAACCGGCAAAACCCGAAGCCGTTTCCGTTATCGACACCTCGAAAATGTCGAAGGGCAAGCGGGAAGCGCTCGAGCTCGCCGAGGCATCGCGTGATCCGCTGGATGAGCGCGGCAGCTTTGCCAGCAATCTTTTCATCGGCCGCTACGATTTTAGTCGGATTTATCCCTGGCCGGAGCAAAGCGTGGAAGACCGCGAGGCTGGAAAAGATTTTCTCGCCGGTTTGGAAAAGTATCTGCGAGAAAATGTCGATGCCGACGAGATCGATCGCACTGGCGAAATTCCGCAGAAAAACATAGACGAGCTTTTCGCGATGGGCGCATTCGGGGTGAAGATTCCGAAGCAGTACGAGGGACTCGGTTTATCTCAGGTTAATTACGGCCGCGCCGCGATGTTGCTTGGAAGCTGGGACGCAAACCTGACTGCGCTTGTTTCGGCACACCAATCAATCGGCGTTCCCCAGCCATTGCTGTTGTTCGGAACCGATGAGCAAAAGAAAAAATATCTCCCTCGGGTTGCCCGGAAGGAAATTTCCGCATTCGCATTGACCGAATGGAACGCCGGCTCGGATCCCGCGAACATGAGTTTACGCGCAGATCCGACTGAGGACGGTTCGGCCTTCATCATGAACGGTGAAAAACTTTGGTGCACCAACTTGATCAAAGCAGGTGTCCTCGTGGTCATGGCGGTGACACCTCCGAAGATGGTCAACGGTCGCGAGCGCAAGCAAATCACCGCGTTCATTGTCGATGTCGACTCGCCCGGGCTGGAGATCACGTATCGCTGTCGGTTTATGGGACTGCGCGCGCTTTACAACGGCATCGTGAAATTCACCAACGTGCGCGTGCCGCGCGAAAACATGATCGCGAAGGAAGGCCAGGGTTTGAAGGTCGCGCTGACCACATTAAATACCGGCCGGCTCACCATTCCGGCTGCCTGCGTTGGATTGTCGAAGCGTTTGCTCGAAATTTGCCGGAAATGGGCGACCGAACGCGTTCAATGGGGCGGACCAATCGGAAAACATTCCGCGATTGCTGGGAAAGTCGCCGATATGGCTGGGAACGTTTTCGCGATGGAAGCGATCACGTTTCTCACCTCCGGCTTGGTCGATCGCAAAGCTGGTGATCTACGAATTGAGACTGCGATGTGCAAAATGTGGTCGACCGAAACGACCTGGAGAATTTCGGACGATGCGATGCAGGTCCGGGGCGGTCGCGGTTACGAAACCGCCCAATCGTTGAAAGGCCGCGGCGAAGAAGCCATCCCGGTGGAGCGTTTCCTGCGCGATTGTCGGATCAACATGATCTTTGAAGGCTCGAGCGAAATCATGCGCTTGTTCATCGCGCGCGAAGCGCTTGATCCGCATTTGAAAGTCGGCGGTGCGATTTTCAACACTACCCTGCCAATGTCGGAACGGCTCAAAGCGGTTTTCACCTCCGGGAAATTTTATGCCGGTTGGTATCCACGTCAGTGGGTCTCAACCGGTGCGGGCAACATCAAAGGTCTCCATCGCGACTTACAAAAGCACGTGGATTACTCGGCCCGCACCAGCAAGAGGCTGGCGCGCGGATTGTTTCACGCGATGGCGCGCTTTGGTCCCAAGCTGGATCGCGAACAACTGCTACTTTCCCGTTTTGTCGGCATCGCCACCGAACTGTTCGCGATCAGCGCCAGTTGTTCCTTTGCCCAATACAAAATCGACCATGGCGAACCGGCCGATGAAATTTTATCGGTCGCGAATTACTTTTGCAATTCGGCCAAAGCGCGGATCGACCATTATTTTGCCGGCGCGGCGAAAAACGTCGATAGGCGCGGTTATCAGCTCACTCAGGAGCTAATGGCCGACAAGCATCCCGGATTGCGCGAAGGAATGGTTAGGTAGGGCAATTTTGCCCGCAGCGCCGGCCAGTGCCGGACGACGCTTGGCACCGCGGTTGCTGAAATATCCTCCGTGGCAGGACTGATTTTTCTCGGAATTGGGCTGGCGTGCTCTTTGATCGGCCGAATCCTTCTCATTGGCGCCGCCTTTGGCGTTAGCGTCTGGTGGGGAATTGGCGTCTTTCTGCCTTTTGGGCCGCTTTTGTTCCGCTTGAGTTATCCAGAGGTGGCGCCGGCGTCCCGTTACTTTCGCCTCGCTGCGATGCCCTGCTTCCTCGCTTGTTTTCTATGGCAGCCAACCGGTCTGATGAAGTTCGATCATCCGGAGATTTCGAAATCGGCGAGTGCCCCAGCCGCGCCGGCGAATCATTACGCGATCGAACAGATTGCACAGCCTCTCACCGAAGAACGGAAGGCTGCAAACGAGATTGAATTTCAGCGTTTGAAAAAGTGGAGTGAAGCGCTGCGTTTGAAAAAACGCGATCTGCTTCACAGCGACGTGCCCGGTAACACCGCTTACGACGCTGAAATGGCCCAGTACGAGGCTGCGTTGGCGAAGGCGATGACGGAGAAGCAAGCTCTATTCGGTTCCGCTAAGTAATCTGTCGTCCGACAGGTTGACCGAATTCTCCCAAGAGATTACGATCAACGGATGAGTATGCCGCCCATGCTCACCGAGACGGGCCGCACGTCGCGGCCGCGTTTGAGTAAGAGCAAAAATAAGAAAACTGTTGATGCGTCGCGCGTGCTTAACGTGCTCGAAGAGCACATTTTGCTCGACGGCTTCAAGATCGTTATCGATCTCGAAAAAAGCCGCGGCTCCTATCTCGTCGATGCGGCCTCCGATCATCGATTGATCGATCTCTACGGCTTCTTCGGTTCGATGCCGATAGGATTTAATCATCCTTACTTCGAACAGCCTGAAGTCCAACGTGATCTTCTGCGCGCGACGAAAGCGAAAGTCGCGAACTCGGACGTTTATTCGAAAGCTTACGCGGAGTTTGTCGAAACTTTTGCGCGTGTGGCCGGTCTAGCGCCACTCGAGCGTTACCTTTTCATCGAAGGCGGCGCGCTTGCAGTCGAGAACACGCTTAAGGCGGCAATGGACTGGAAGGTGCGCAAGAACATGGCCGCGGGCCGCGGAGAACGCGGCACCGAGATTTTGCATTTCCGTCACGCATTTCATGGACGCAGCGGCTACACCATGAGCCTCACCAACACTGATCCGCGCAAGACGGATTTGTTCGCCAAGTTCGATTGGCCGCGCGTGTCCTGTCCGCACATCGATTTCTCGTTGCCCGAATCGGAACGCGAGAAGGATGTGATCGCGCGGGAGAAAAAAGCGGCGCAGGAGATTCAAAGTTTTATCGCCAAACGCGGAGACGACATTTGCGCCATCATCATCGAGCCGATTCAGGGCGAAGGCGGCGACAAGCATTTTCGCGGCGAATGGTTGAGGAAACTTCGCGAAATTTGTGATGAGAACGACATCCTCCTGATTTTCGATGAAGTGCAAACTGGCTTGGGCACCACGGGTAAGATGTGGTGTTCACAGCATTTCGACGTATTGCCCGACCTGATGTCATTCGGAAAAAAAGCGCAGGTCTGCGGAATTATGGCCGGGCCGCGCCTCGACGAAGTCAAAGACAACGCAATCCGTTTGCCGAGCCGCTTGAACTCAACCTGGGGCGGCAACCTGGCCGACATGGTGCGTTCCACTCATTTCATGCGCATCATCGCCCAGGAATTCCTGGTCGAGAACGCGGCCAAGGTTGGCGGTCATTTCCTCGAACAGTTGCGCGAGTTGCAGCAATACGAGCCGATGATTTCCGCCGTGCGCGGCCGCGGATTGTTCATCGCCTTCGATCTGCCCGATGGCGCTGCCCGCGAGAAATTCTGGAAAGGTCTCTACGATCTCGGGGTGTTAACCTTGCGCTCGGGTGAGCGTTCGATTCGTTTTCGTCCGGCGCTCGACATCACAGCGGCCGCTGTCGACGAAGCGATGGGATTGATCCGGCAATATTGCCGGAAACGGAAATGAGGGCCATGGTGGATCGAGCGCTCCGTCGCTCGATGCTAATCAACGCGGCTCCGCCGCCATTACTTTAACATCGTCCGCGGAGCGGCCGATCCACCTATGACTTCTGCATTGGAAAAGCTTGGGATTACTGAGGACAATGCCGGTGTTTTTGACGGCGAATGGCGTGGCGGCGGAGCCTCGATCGACAAGATCTCTCCCATTGATGGAAGAAAACTGGGGAGTGTTCGGACCGCGTCAGAGGACGATTATAAGAAAACGATCACGCGCTCGCTGGAAGCGTTCGAAAAATGGCGAAAAACGCCGGGACCGGTTCGTGGCGACACCGTGCGCTGCCTCGGTAACGCTCTCCGCGAGCTGAAGCACGAACTTGGACAGCTGGTCACGCTGGAGACCGGAAAGATCCTCGCGGAAGGCGAAGGCGAGGTGCAGGAGATGATCGACATCTGCGATTTCGCCGTCGGCCAATCGCGAATGCTCTACGGCCTGACCATTCAATCGGAGCGGCCGAATCATCGCTTGATGGAGCAATGGCACCCGCTCGGACTGGTCGCAGTTATCTCCGCGTTTAACTTTCCCGTCGCAGTCTGGTCGTGGAACGCGGCCCTGGCCGCGGTTTGCGGTGACTCAACAATTTGGAAGCCGTCCGAGAAAACTCCACTCACTGCGATTGCCGTCACCAAAATCGCCGAACGCGTTTGTCGCGATACCGGCGCCGATCCCGCGATTTTCAGTTTGCTGATGGGAGACCGAAAAACTGTCGGCGAAAAATTATCTAACGATCCGCGGGTTCCGTTGGTTTCTGCAACAGGCTCGGTCGCGATGGGATTGAACGTTGCGAAAACAGTCCACGGTCGACTTGGCAAAACGATCATGGAGCTCGGCGGCAACAACGCACTGATCGTGGCGCCAACCGCTGATCTCGAAATGGCCACGCAATCTATTTTCTTCGGCGCGGTCGGAACGGCCGGCCAACGCTGCACTTCAACCCGGCGCGTGATCATGCATGAGTCGGTTGCCGACAAAGTGCGGGCGAAGTTATTGAGCGCCTACAAATCGCTGCCTATCGGAAATCCACTCGACAAGAAGACCCTGATGGGCCCGTTAATCGATAGTAAGGCGGTCGACGCTGTGCAGGGTTCAATCCAAAAGCTGAAGGCGGAGGGCGGCGAAGTTCTCTATGGCGGCGAGCGAATGGATTTGCCGGGCGGCTGCTACATGAAGCCGTGCCTTGCTGCCGCAAAACCGAATTTCAAAATCGTGCACGAAGAAACGTTCGGGCCGCTGCTCTACTTATTGACGTATCGCAATTTCGATGAAGCGATCGCGATTCAGAACGGTGTGCCACAGGGTTTGACCAGTTCGATCTTCACAAATGATGTGCGTGAGGCGGAGAAATTCGTCAGCGCGATCGGCAGCGATTGCGGAATCGCGAATGTGAACACTGGAACAAGCGGCGCCGAGATTGGCGGCGCGTTTGGTGGCGAGAAAAATACCGGCGGCGGCCGCGAAAGCGGGAGCGATTGCTGGAAGCAATACATGCGCCGCCAGACCAACACGATCAACTTCTCGACCGAGCTTCCGCTGGCGCAGGGGATTCAGTTCGCCGCGGGCGATACTGGTAGCGCGAACACGTAAAGGTGGACCGGGCTCTCCGAGCCCGATGTTAGAAATGCCGCCGAGGGCGCGTAATTTCTATAGAGGACGCTGCTAGCGTCCCGAATCAACTTGAAAGGGAAGCTAGCAGCTTCCTCTACAGGCGAGCCGTACACCGTTACGCCGCGGTAACGCCCGCTGAAACAGGCATCGCGACTGGCGACGGAGTTCTGGTCTCGTGTTCGATTTGTTTGCGAATGTGGCCGGCCACGTACTTCGAGAAGGGACCGAAGTGCAGGTAGAGCGCCATGATCGACATAGTGTGGCGGAGCGATCCTGGATTGTGCCGTAGCGTGTGGAAAAAGACTCTCCAAAAATATCGCCGGGTGTCGCTCGCCGCGCCCAAACGCGCGCTCATTTTGAAGAAAGCCGGCAGCTCCGCAAACCATTGTTTCAGGCAGGGGCGGAACTTTCTTTGCGAAGAATCGAGCGCGGTGCCGAGCTGTTCGACACGAGTGAAAAACTCCTCCGGGCTGTAAACGGTTTCGATGATCTGGAGAAAATCGCCCAAGATGTCGGCCTTCGGACGCAAAGGATCGAAGTTAATTCCCGACGTACACTGATCGCCCACTCCTTCTGGAGCGATCTCATAGCCCTCGTGTAAACGTCCTTCGCGCTCGAGTCGGCGCGAAAGTTGAGTGGTCGGCAAAGCGACAAGCAATCCGACCATGTTCACCGGAATCGATGTTTCCCGGATGCAACGGATGATGCCGCGCGCGGTGCTGTTTTGTTCGGTATCGAATCCGACGATGTATCCGGCGTTTACGAAAATCCCATAGTCGTAAATCTTGCGCAAACTCTCGACGATGGAGCGGCGCGTATTCTGGCGCTTCTGCGTGGCGATGAGAGTGGCTTCGTCCGGGCTTTCGATTCCGACAAAAATCGCAAAGAATCCGACGTCCTGCATCATCTGCAGCAGCACTTCATCGTCCGCGAGATTGAGTGAAGCTTCCGTCGAAAACTCGAATGGCCAGCGATGTTCTTCCAACCATGTCTTGAGATGCGGCAGGAACTCTTTCACGAGCTTTTTGTTGCCGATGAAATTGTCGTCGACCAGATCGACATGTCCGCGATATCCGAGGTCATAGAGCGTTTGCAGTTCGCGTAACATTTGCTCCGTCGTTTTCGCGCGGGGCACGCGGCCGAAGAGTTCAATGATATCGCAGAATTCGCAGTTAAACGGACAGCCGCGGCACCATTGCACCCCCACGTGCAGGTATCGGTCGAACTGGATAAGATCGAAGCGCGGACAGGGCGAGGTGGTAACATCTGCCTTCAGTTGCGCTTCGCGATAGATCTTTTTGGCAGCGCCGGCTTCGAGGTCGGCAAGAAAGAGCGGCAGTGTCACTTCCGCTTCCCCGAGGATAAGATGGTCGGCCTCAGAGTAAAGATGCGGACTGTTGGTCGCGTCAGGGCCGCCGATAACCACAGTTTTGCCACGAGTTTTGGCTTCGTGGATCAGTTCCACGGTATCACGTTGCTGGGGCATCATTCCGCCGATCAGAACGAAATCCGCCCAATCAAGAACCGACGGATCCCAATCCTGCACATTGCGGTCGAAGAGCCGAATATCCCAATCTTGAGGCAGCATCGCGGCGATGGTTATCAGCCCGAGCGGGGCGGCGGGATATCGCGCGCCACGGAGGTGACACGTCTCGCGGTAATTCCAAAAAGAGTCGGAACGGAATTCAGGATTTAAGAGAAGGCATCGCATCATTAGACTTCGACTCTCAACCGACGGCGGAAGAGAAAAACCTCTAATCGATCTAAAGCATTCTCACAACCTGGGAGAAGGGCCGGATGTGGCACTGCATGCAACGCAGGACATTTGACTTGCACGGACGCTGTTAGCGTCCCGACTTTACAGATTGGGAAGCTGACAGCTTCCCCTACAGCCGGACAAATCAGCGCGCGGTCGCCAACTCAAACAGCTCGCTAAAATTCTTTGCGCTGTCGATGTTCATGATGCAGCGC
>DATINV010000027.1:0-12493 GCA_035473775.1 Chthoniobacterales bacterium | reverse complement strand
TGTTGTATTTTGAGGTTCCGCGAGTTTTGGAATTATGGACGTCAGCGGAAACATCAGCGCAGTTCTCGGGCAAAAGAGCCGCGAGATATTTTCAGTCACGCCGGACAGCTGCGTCGACGATGCGGTGAAGATGATGGACGAGAAGAACGTCGGCGCGCTTCTGGTGATGAAAGGAAACAAGCTTGTCGGAATGCTGTCCGAGCGCGATTACGCGCGGAAGGTCATGTTGCGGGGCAAGAAATCATCCGAAACAAAAGTCTCCGACATCATGTCGACGAATTTGACGGTCACAAATCCAAACGAAGGCGTGGAAGAATGTCTCCGGGCGATGACTGATAAACGTTTCCGCCATTTGCCGGTGTTGGATGGCGGCAAAGTCATCGGTGTAGTTTCGATCGGCGACCTGGTGAAGTACGTGATCTCCTGCCAAAGCGCGACCATTGCGCACCTCGAGAGTTACATCAGCGGCGGATTTAGCGGTTAGCTCGTTTTCCGGGGAGGCGGGCGTCTCGCCTGCTCATCTCAAACCACGCAGTCGAGGACGGCTGCCACCGCATCTAGAGTTTCCAAACTGTTGTTCCGCCGACAATCGTTCGCACCGCGCGGCCTTTCAGTTTCCAACCGTCGAACGGCGAATTGCGTGATAGTGATTGAAACTGATCGGTCCGCACGGTCCATTCGAGGTCGGGATCGATTAAGGTGACATCCGCGGGCGCGCCGATTGATAATGTCCCGGCATTGAGTTTGAGAAGTTTTGCGGGCTCGACGGTGTACATTTCTATCAGCCGGTTAATATCGATCTTACGATGCTTGTGAACGAGCAAGTCGATAAAGAGACCGAGCTCGGTCTCGAGACCGACGATTCCAAACGGCGCCTGATCGAATTCGACCTCCTTTTCGAATGCCGCGTGGGGCGCGTGATCGGAACACAGGATCGACAACGTTCCATCCGCGATTCCTTCCAGGATTGCGTCAACATCCTCTTTCGTGCGCAGGGGCGGATTCATTTTGCAATTCGTGTCGAAGTTTTGAATCGCATCGTCGGTTAACACGATGTGATGGGGGCAAACTTCCCCGCTGATTTTCACGCCGCGCTTTCGAGCTTCGCGAATGAGTCGCACGCTTCCAGCCGCGCTGATGTGCTGGCAATGGATGTGGTGGTCGCAAAGCTCCGCCAGCAAGATGTTGCGCATCACAATCGCTTCTTCACCGGCAGCCGGCCAGCCGGGCAACCCCAGGAGCGTGCTCCAGTAACCTTCGTTCACGACGCCGTTGCCGACCAGGTTGTAATCCTGACAATGATCAAGCACCGGCAGACCGACCATGCGGGCGTACTCAACTGCGCGCCGCATCAATTCATGATTTTGCACGCAGTGGCCGTCGTCGGTAATCCCGACAACTCCGGCCGCGCCTAACGAACCGATTGAGGCAAGTTCTTCACCCGCGATATTTTTAGAGATTGTACCGGTCGGCAAAACTTTGACGCACGCACCCTCGGCCGCGCGGTCCTTGATCCAGGCGATAGTGGCCGGGTTGTCTGCGGTCGGAGAAGTGTTCGGCATGCAAACGACGGTGGTGAATCCGCCAGCGGCAGCGGCACGTGCGCCCGACGCGATCGTTTCTTTGTGACCAAAGCCCGGCTCGCGCAAATGCACGTGGATGTCGATCAATCCTGGCGCGACAATTAGACCCTTGGCGTCGATTTCCTCCGACTTCTGGTCTCTGACTTCTGACACTTCGACGATTTTGCCCCGCAAAATTGCCAGATCGCCGGCTCCGTTCCGCTTGTTCGCTGGATCGATGATGTGGCCATTAAGAATGATCGTCGCGCTCACGTTGAAATTCCTCCGCAGAGATAGAGAACGGCCATGCGGACGGCGAGTCCGTTGGTGACTTGGTCGAGAATTACGCTTTGCAAGCCGTCGGCGACTTCGCTGTCGATCTCGACGCCGCGGTTTATTGGGCCGGGGTGCATCACGAGGCAATCCGGCTTCAGAAGTTTCGCGCGTTCTTTCGTTAAACCGAAAAGCGTGGTGTATTCACCAATCCCCGGAAAATATTCTTTACGCTGACGCTCGTGCTGGATCCGCAGAAGGTTTACGACGTCGGTCTCGGGTAGCACGTCGTCGATCTTGTGTGAAATTTTGACGCCAAGCTTTTCGAATTCGTGCGGGACGAGCGTGCTGGGACCAACTAGCGTAACCTGTGCGCCTAGTTTCGTTAGGCCAAAAATGTTTGAACGCGCGACGCGGCTAAACAAAATGTCGCCGACGATAGCGACGCGCAGTCCGTCTATCTTTCCGCGCTTCTCGCGAATTGTATAAATATCGAGCAATCCTTGAGTTGGATGTTCATGGGCGCCGTCGCCGGCGTTGATCACGCTCGATCGCAATTGCTGACCGAGGAACTGGGCCGCGCCGGCTGAACTATGACGCAGGACCAGGATGTCGGCGTGCAACGCTTCCAGATTGCGGGCCGTGTCTTTGAGCGTTTCGCCTTTGGTAAGACTCGAGGTCGACGCCGAGATATTGATCACGTCCGCGCTTAGTCGAAACGCGGCGAGTTCAAACGAAGTCCGCGTGCGCGTACTCGGCTCGACAAAGAAGTTGATGAGTGTCTTCCCTCTCAACGCTGGAACTTTTTTTATCTCGCGAGTGCCGACCTGTTTAAACGCATCGGCGGTTTCGAGAATGAAATTGATTTCGCCGGCGGAGAGTTCGCGCAGCCCGAGCAAATCTTTACGTTTCCAGTTCATTCTTTAAACAGCCAGACGGCGTCCGGCTCGTTGTCGATCTGTTGGAGACGGACTTGGATTTGTTCGCGGGTCGCGGTCGGCAGGTTTTTGCCGACGTAATCGGCCCTGATCGGTAGCTCGCGATGACCCCGATCGATCAGCGCGGCGAGCTGAATTCGCGCTGGCCGTCCAAAGGAACTGATCGCGTCCAGCGCGGCGCGCGCGGTGCGGCCGGTGAAAAGAACGTCGTCGATGATGATGACCGTCCGGCCTTCCAGCGGCAGCGGAAGTTTCGAAGCATGCACCATTGGTAACTCGGAGCGGATGCCGACATCGTCTCGGTGCATCGCGACGTCGATAGTGCCCGTTTCAATCTCGATCTTGGCGACTTCGCGAATGAATTCGGCCAGTCGGCGCGCGATTTCCACTCCGCGCAACGGGATCCCGGCGAGCACGACCGATTTCAAATCGGCATTTTGCTCAATGATTTCGTGCGCGATACGGCGCAACGCACGTTGGATGGCTTCGGCATCCATGACTGCGGTGCGACCCGCATTGGCATCCGGAGCCGGACTGGGACTATGTTTGGTGTTTTTCATTTACGTCCTTGGCGACCTCACTGGATCGCTTTAAAGGCGTACAAAATTTAGGAGGCTGCTTTTTCTGTGCGAGCCTCCTTCAATCGCTTCGTTCTCCAATTGGAGCGATGTTTCACGATCCAATCGAGCAGCGCTTTTTCAAAGCCGATATCTTTGCCGGCTTTTTCACTCTCGATCCATTTGTGTTTCAAAATTTCTTCCCGTTCGGCCAGGAACTCCTTGTAGAGGACGGAGTTCTTAACGAACTGCGACTTCTCTGCCTCGATCGGGGGCATGTCAGCAGTTTTTTCCATAAAAATCACAATTGGTCAATAACAACTCGCCCAGGCCAAAGTATGACGAAGCATCACCCATACCTATTTAACCCAAGCTCATCCGCTGGGTTACGCAAGTGCGTTCCGAATTTGCTCCGTGATTTTCACGAACTCTTGAGCCACAGGCGATTGCGTATCCTCCGCCACAATCGGCTGTCCGCGGTCGCCCGCTTCCCGGGTGGCAATATCGATTGGGACCTGTCCAAGCAATGGGACGCGGAGCCGTTTCGCTTCTCGTTCACCGCCGCCGCTCCCGAAAATGTCGTAACGCTTATTGTCTGAGGGCGAAACGAAGTAACTCATGTTTTCGACCAAACCGAGCACGGGAACATTCACTTTCTCAAACATGGTTGCCGCCTTCCGCGCATCGATGAGCGCCACTTCCTGTGGAGTGGTGACGATGATTGCTCCAGAAAGCGCAACAGATTGCACAATCGTAAGCTGAATGTCGCCGGTACCGGGAGGCAAATCGAGAACCAAGAAATCAAGTTCGCCCCAATCGACTTGTCGCAAAAATTGCTGCGTGTAGCGCGTTACCATTGGCCCGCGCAAAATCGCCGGCGATGCATCGTCGAGCAGAAATCCCATCGACATTAGCTTTAAGTTGTACTGCTCAATCGGGATGATTTTGTTTTCGTCGGTCGCGGTTGGTCGTTCCCGTGTCCCGAACATCAGCGAAATGCTCGGACCGTAAATGTCGCAATCGCACAAGCCGACTCGCGCTTTGGTGTGCTCGAGAGCGATCGCGATATTTGCGGCAACAGTCGATTTGCCCACTCCACCTTTCCCGCTCGCCACTGCGATCACATGTTTGATTCCCGGAATTCGCTGGGCGCCGACAGGTCCGCCGGCGCCGCCGGGCGGCGCCTGGATGTCGATTAGAACTCTTGCTGTCCGGACGCCATGGAGAGTCCTGAGGGCTTTTTCGGCGTCACTTTTGATGGTCGCTGGAACGTTCGGATCGTTGGTCGCGAGGGCGAGCTGCACCTTTACTTCGCCATCCTCGATCTTAACGCCTTTAACCAGGCCAAAGGACACGATGTCGCGACTAAAACCGGGATAACGCACCTTTCGTAGTGCGTTCCGGACGTGTTCTTCAGTAATCGACATCTTCGAACCTAAACCCCGCTGTTGATCAGTAAAGACGCGCTATGATTCTTTCTTGAAAACAGTGCGCGATCTGAAGAGCATCGGGCCATGAACAAACAAATCTCTTTCGCTTTGGTTTTTATCGGCGTCGCGCTGTTCACGGGATGCGCGATGTTTCAAGAAAGCGGGCAATCCGCGCTGGTTGGGACATGGACGAACTCGCTCGGAACGGTTTGGGCGATCAAAGCCGACGGCACTTTTCAAGTTAGTTTGAGCAAGAGCCATCGAGTTGATGTTTGGGGCAAATACACCGCGACGGGCGACACCATGAACATCCAGGAATCGCATGGGTCGCACACACCCAAATCTTGCCGAGGTCCGGCGACCTATAAGTTCAACCGCAACGGTGACATGCTGACCTTCACGAAAGTGAGCGACAAATGTAAGCTGCGGGAGAAGAACGTCCTCGCTAGCTGGACGCCTTGGAAGGGCAAATAAGTTCCACCAAAATTCCCGGTTCCGGATGATGGCGTAGCGGTGCTACATCACCTTTTTTCCGATCGATATGCCGATTACGAAAAGGATCAGGCATATCACCAGGAACAGAAAGAACAGGAACTTGGCGATACCGGCCGCAGCCGCGGCGATTCCGGTAAATCCAAAAAGCGCCGCGATTAGCGCGATCACGAGAAATACAAAAGCCCACTTTAACATTTTGATTACCTCCTGAATTTGTTTCGCCACTCGAAGGGTGTTCGCGCGCCCCGAAAAAGCAGCGATACCCTGCATCAGCTTTTCAGGCCGTGCCTAAAAAAGATTCGCTCGCGCTCGATATCGGCACCGCGGCTGGAAAAGAGCGCATGCACTTCCGGCGTGAGATAAGTGCCGTCGGGCAGCGGGTTCACTGCCAGATAAATCTTTCCGCCCGGGGCCAGCTGCGATTGAAGATCGCGCAGAAGGAAATCCCATTCTTTCGCACCCCAACGTGCGTTGGTTTCCGGATGTCGATCAAAACCGATCGAAAATGCGGTGATCCAGTCAAACTGCTGTCGGAGGTTTGGCAACGGCTCGAACGGCTTGATTTCAAAAACGATTCGGGAGACGGCGAATACTTCGAGTAGCTCACGAAAAAGCGGTAATCGATCGACATCGAGGCCGAGGATCGAATGGTTAAACCGCTTTAATATGAAGAGAAAATAACCTCCACCACAGCCGAGATCGAGCACGCGCTGCGGCGGAGAGCGATGCAGCTTCAAGTCCTGGACCCGTTCTCGGTTTACGCGCAGCCAGTGATCGACGTCGGCGTACTTTTCGCCGGGGTAACGCTGTTGAATTTCTCGCAAGCGATTTCGATCGATTCCGGCTAACACCGGGCCGAACGGTAAACGAAAAATCGATCGCTGAGCCCGTCGCCACGCCCGCCGATAGCCTTCGCGGCTCACGAGTTTTCCGACTTTTCGAGATAATTTCACGCGATGGCTTCCGCGATTTCACGCAACAATCCAGGCCCACGATAGATCAGACCAGTGTAAATTTGGACAAGCTGCGCACCGGCTTCGAATTTTTCGCGTACCGATTCAGCATCGACAATTCCTCCAGAGGCGATGATTGGAATTTTTGATTTGGCAGCGATTGAGCGAACAAACGCGCTAGATTTTTCCCGGAGCGGTACGCCGCTCAATCCACCCTGTTGATCCTTGCCCGACGGAATTGATGAATGATCCAGGGTGGTGTTGGTCGCGACAATGGCGGAGACATTGTTTGCTTCGCAGGTTGCGATAATTTGCTCGAGTTGCTCGGGCGCCAGGTCGGGCGCGATTTTCACGACGATTGGTTTGCGAGTGATCACATTTTTCTCGCCGATTGTGCGCAGTAGGTTGGCCAACGCGTCTGCTCCTTGGAGTTCCCGCAGACCGGGCGTGTTGGGCGAACTGACGTTCAGCACGATGTAGTCGGCGAATTCCCGTAAGAGCTGGAATGAATATAAATAGTCTGCACTCGCTTCGGTCACCGGTGTGTTCATCGACTTGCCGATATTGATCCCGACGGGCACGGCGGGCCAGCGGCTGCTTCGCTTCAATTTGCCCAGACGACGGGCAATCGCATCCGCGCCGTCGTTGTTGAAACCAAGACGATTGATCAACGCCTGTTGTTCAGGAAACCGAAAAATGCGGGGCCTTGGATTTCCCGGCTGCGCTTTCGCTGTGACCGTACCGATCTCGATGAAGCCAAAACCGAGAGCGGCCCATGCGGGCAAGGCCACGCCATTTTTGTCGAGGCCGGCAGCCAGGCCGATCGGGTTCGGAAAATTGAGATCGAAGACGCTTCTCGGCTTCGGCTCCGGGGAAAACTTTGTCAGCAATCGCAGGATTGGATCTAAGGACGACGCTCCGCGCAAACAAGCAATAGTGAAATGGTGGGCAACTTCGGCATCGAGGGTAAAGAGCAGCGGCCTAACAAGTCGCTCATAAGCATTCTTCATTTGCCGATGCAAAACTGACCAAACACCGAATCGAGAATTTGATCGACGCCAACCGAGCCGATCACTTCACCGACCGCGCGTAGGGCCTCATTCAAATCCACCGTGAGATATTCCGCCGACAAACCAGCCTGCATGCCTTGGCGAACCCGATCACACGCTTCCAGAGCGCGCCGCAAACACTCGCGATGCCGCAAATTGATCGAAACCGAGTTCTCCGGGCGGAGATTCCCCTTCCCGATGCAGTCGATTATTTCGTGCTGGAGTTCCCGCAATCCATCTTGATTCGCGCAGGAAATCCGGAGGGCGCGGAAGTCCTTCCAATCCTGGTGTTCCGGCAGGTCACTCTTATTTAGAACCACGATTTCATTTCCGTTCGGCGCGTTTTCTTCAAAATGGGCGGGGAACGGCGCGTTCCGGTCGACAATGTGCAATCGCAGGTCGGCTTGTTTCAGCGAGTTCTCGGTTCGCGCGATTCCCTCGCGTTCCACATCCGATGTGGATGTTCGCAGGCCGGCGGTATCGAAAAGTCGCACGGGAATTCCCCGGAGATTCACAATCTCTTCAATGGTGTCCCGCGTCGTACCGTGAGTGTCACTGACAATCACGCGCTCGTAGCCGAGTAGGCGGTTGAGCAAGCTCGATTTCCCGGCGTTGGTCGCGCCATAAATCACAATCCGCACACCTTCGCGCAACAGTCGACCCTGGTCCGCAGTGGCGAGCAACGCGGAAATCTCTTCACGAATTGAATCAAGACGAGCTCGCAATTTTTCGCCTTCATCCGGCTCGATACCTTCCTCGGGAAAATCGATGGACGCTTCGATCTGTGCGAGAAGGTCCACCAGTGCGTTTTGAATTAAGCGGATTTTTTCTCCAAGCCTGCCTTCGAGCTGTTCAGTCGCTGATCGCAGCGCCAAATCGGTCCGGGCACGAATCAAGTCAATAACCGCTTCCGCCTGGGTCAGATCCATTTTGCCGTTGAGAAAAGCGCGCTCGGTGAATTCACCCGGGCGGGCGCCCCGCGCCCCGGCGTTTCGGCAAGCTTCCAAAACCTTTGCCGTAACCAGGGTCCCTCCGTGGCAACTGATCTCTACAAGGTCTTCGCCAGTGTAACTCGCCGGCGCGCGATGGACCGAAATCACTACTTCGTCGAGTAAGCGCTCGGACGGCGTGACAATTTCGCCCAAGTGTTGAACGTGCGAAATATAGCGTGACACCTTTTCTTTGCCGCGAAAAATTTTGTCTGCAATCGCGATAGCGTTCGGCCCAGACATTCGCACGAGAGCGATCGCCCCTTCTCCGACCGGAGTAGAGATTGCCGCAATCGTGTCGGCGGCGATCAGATCAGGATTGTCGGCGATATTCGGTGCAGACTTTAAGCGAGCACCTGCTTTAGCGCTTCGATGCATTTTTGGTTTTGTTCCATTGTGCCCACGGTAATTCGAAGCCATTCGGGCAAGCCATATCCGACCAGGGGCCGGACAATGATTTTGCGAGCGAGCATTTCCTTGAAAACTGCCGGCCCGTCCCCGACGCGAACGAAAACAAAGTTCGCGGCGCTGGGAATTACTCTCAGTTTCATCGTGGTCAGTTCCCTCTCCAGAAACATGCGACCCAGGTCGACGACGTGCTTGGTCTTGCCGACATGATCGGGATCTTCGAGCGCAGCGATCGCGGCCGCCTGACCGAGGCCGTTGACATTGAAAGGCTGACGGGTCTTTTGCAAAACTTCGATCAACGGAGGATTGGCGATTCCATAACCCACGCGGAGACTAGCCAGTCCGTGAATTTTCGAAAATGTCCGGAGCACGATGATGTTTCGATCCTCGCGAACGTAACGAAGCGTATCCGGCGGATGGTCTAGGAACTCATAGTAAGCCTCGTCAAATACGGTCACAACATGCTCGGGCATCCGTTTCATGAAGTCGTCGATCTGCTCCTGGGAAATCAATGCGCCTGTCGGATTGTTCGGATTGGCAATGAAAACCAACTTTGTGCTCGAAGTGATCGCACTAAGAACGGCGTCGAGATCGGGCTGAAAATCAGGCGTTGGAACTTCAATCGTTTCCGCTCCAAAAAGCTGGGCTACGAGCCGGTAGGCGATGAACGCGTGCGCCGGCGTCACGATGGCGGCGTCTCGATCCAGAAAAGCATGACCGATCAGTTCAATGATCTCGTTGGACCCGTTTCCAAGAATGATATTTTTAGGGAGTAATCCTAGGCGATCAGAGATCTTTGTGCGCAAGTAGACGCCGCTTCCCTCCGGATAAAGCTGGGCTGAATCAATCGCGGAATGCATCGCCGCCAAGGCTTTCGGCGAAGGGCCAAGCGGGTTTTCGTTCGAAGCGAGCTTGACGATTTCGCGCGGATCCACCTTCAGTTCGCGCGCCGTCTCATCGATCGGCTTGCCGGGTTCATACACATCCAACTTATGCAGCTGTGGATTTACTCGGTCCGAAATCGCGATCATTCGAAAAGAGGTTAGATGCAAGTTGGGCAAGTTCCAGCCTAAGCTCGGATTGGTTCACGGCTGTGATTGGAGTGGCGTTCAGGCGGGAAAGTAATCCGCCGCCAACAAAAGATGGCCTATGCTAGGCGCAAAAAAGTCGTCGGGCCGGCCTTTTTTTCTTGCCTTTTGCCTGGTGGATTAGGTAAAAAGCTCTACCCGCTAAAAGATTGTTTTTAGGAGGTATGGAAATTGTTATTGACGCTGCGACGCAAGTATGAGAATTATGGAAAGTGTCAAACCAATAGCAGATACAGTGACCAACAATAACAAACATCTAAACCAGCAGAAACCGAGTCAAACTATGAAAAAACTAACCGTATTAATCCCGTGCGTCGCCCTCGCGCTCTTGTTGTCGAGCGCAGCGTCTTCGTCAGCTGTGACCCTACTGGGAAGCCCTTTCCGGCCGACTGGTGCTAACTTCGACATCAGCGCGGTCCAAGGAATCAACGCATCTCACCCGACCGGAGACAGCAGCTTCTCTCCGCAGGTGAACAAAGACTTTGAATTCCCCAACACGATTGGCGTGTCGTATCAGCAGAACGGCCAATTGACTGATTTCGGTCTGGGATTGTATAGCGACGCCAACAACGCGATTAATTCAACCGGTCTGCACATCAATTACGATTCGCTGGTCAAAGCTTCCAGCATCACGATCACACTTGCAGATTTCGATATCAGCAGCAAGGACACCTTCTTTAATCCGAATAAGGTGGAACCGGTGATCACGCTGTTTGGTCCTGGCGGTAGCATCTTCGCCACCGCTGGTCCGCACGACATTTTCCCCAACATGACGTTGAACACGACCTCCCCCGCGAACAGTAAGTCAAAGGGCGATGTTTGGGATATCAGTTTCGCCGGCCTGCTCAACACCTTGCACCTTGCCGACGGACCGATTACTGGATTCCTCCTCTCCGCCGACATGGCAGCAGGGGAAAAGCCGAATAGTGATCCATACCTTTTGGTTGCGGTCGGCAACGGGATCCCGACAATTCCCGAGGCTAGCAACTACATGGCGGGCGTAGCAGCCATTCTTTTTGCCGGACTGTTTCATCTGCGGCAATTCCGGCTCCGCAAGAGAGCGGCAATGATTTAATCTGGTTTGTTTAGATTGCGTAGAAACGGGCAGGTGTTAACACCTGCCCGTTTCGGCTTTTAGGGGTGGCGCTGTTCTGCATGCGACGTGCTGTATATCTGTAGGGTAGCTCCGGTCACGGTGGGTTCCTATCTGCGGCCGGCCCAGGATATTATTCGAAGCTGGCACATCGGGTGCTCTATGGAAATTATAGGCATGTATTTGGGTCTAAACAATCGGCGCATCCCTAACGGGTTCACCCTCATCGACGTCATGGGCTCAGTCCTCATTATTGCCCTTGCTGTCACTGGGGTGATCTTTGCAAACGGACGTGCCATGAGCACTCTGAAAGCGGCCAAGCAAGCAGCCGTTGCCAGTAAGTGTCTTCAGCAACGAATCGAGCAAATCCGCACCTACAATTACACCGAGGTTACCGACGCGACGGCGATGCAAAATCTGTACGCTTCGCCGCCGTTACCGTCGGTCGAGCTCACCGGCTTCTCGGAGCAAGTCACGGTGTCTGCATTTAACCCCTCCACCGCGGCCGCGACCTCGGGAACCCCCTGGCCTGCCTCGGCCGCTCCAGTGGCGCCGTACATCCAAATCACCCGCGACTCCAGTGGCGCCGTAACTCTCGTATCGGACAATAAAACCCTCGTCAGCGGCCCAGAGGTCCGGGTCGATGTTCAAATCAGTTGGCCCGGCCCGAATGGAGTCACGAGGATGCGTCAAACCTCAGTTGTCGTCGCTAACGGAGGCGTCGGCCGATGAAAATTCTTTCCCACAAAAAACTGGCTGCCGCAGGATTTACCCTTGCTGAAGCAGTAGTCGCAATCGGAATCGGAAGCGCAATTCTTACTGCATTCATAATGTCCAGCGTTGCGCTGCAGCGCAGCTTCGTGGCGATCGCGGACTATACCAAAGGCATGAACGATCAGATGCGCATTTCGGACTATCTCTCGCTGGATATGCGTCGCGCGTTTAGCATTTCGGTCGCCGGAAGTTCCGCCAGTCCTCCGGTGACGGTCACGTTAATCATTCCGAATTTTTATACCCTGGCGCCTAATGCCACTCCGAGTCAGGGAAATCCGGGAGACACGCCGAACAGCCCCTACATTCAAACGGTGAACGGCTGGCCTTTTAAGAAGCACCACCAC
This sequence comes from Chthoniobacterales bacterium, assembly GCA_035473775.1. Classification (GTDB taxonomy): domain Bacteria; phylum Verrucomicrobiota; class Verrucomicrobiia; order Chthoniobacterales; family UBA10450; genus AV40. Next base: position 540 of record DATINV010000027.1, on the reverse strand, counting down.
AATCACCATCAGGATATCATTCTGAACGAGATCGTTAACTACGGAAACAGCTGGAACGGCTCAAGCATGACCGATCCAACGCTTACCGTGACCTACACGTTCGACAACAACGCTTATACGCTTACCCGTCAGGTAACAAATTCCGCAAACCAGGTAATCAGCCAGACCATCGCGACCGACGTAAAGGATTTTAGTGTCAATGTCAGCGATACTGATGAAACGGCCAACACTCAGATCACATTTCAGCCGCGCTTTCGGACAATGGCGTCGAGCAGCGCGATTACAAGCACTACCTACTATCAAACAACACTAACGAGGAATACACGATGAAAATTCAGAATCTTCAGTCGTCCGCGCAAACCAAGTCCAGGGGCAGCGTTTTGATTGTTACGCTGGCTCTTGTGGCCATCCTGATGCTCTTGATTGGAACCACCTTCCTGAGCTCGGCCAACAAATATCTTACCGCCTATCAATGGGCCAGCTGGCAGGAGGCTCTGCAAGGCGCCGGATCGGCCGCGGACATCGCCATTGCCGAAATGC
>DATINV010000026.1:0-10543 GCA_035473775.1 Chthoniobacterales bacterium | reverse complement strand
GCGCTCGCGGCCCACGTCGCGTACTTACTGCAACGCTGCTGGCAGGGCCAGATCACGGTCAGTCTGCCGCGCCTTCGACCCGCTGCCGGCGGATTCCGCCCGTTATTTTCTATCACCGATCGTGAATTGGCCCAACTGGTTTGCGCTTTGCGGATCACTTTTCCACAGGTTGGGATTGTATTGAGTACCCGCGAGCGCCCAGCTTTGCGGGACGCCCTAGTTTCACTCGGTATCACAATGATGAGCGCCGGAAGCCACACCGAACCTGGCGGCTACACGCGCCGCGGGACCGAGCATCTGCACTACACCGTGCGCGGCCGCATCGTCCCTCCGGAATTTCAAGACGGCGAAGATGAGTTGGCCACCGGCCAATTCGAAATCAGCGACGATCGATCGCCCAACCAGATCGCCGCCTTGTTGCGGCAACGGGGATTGGAGCCGATCTGGAAGGATTGGGAGCAGGCGCTCACGGGCTGATGCGGATCCTGATCAACGGCGAGGGATCAGACACTCAAGGCGCGGCGAACGTCGCCGAGCTGGTCGAGCGATATCGATTATTGCCGCAATCCATTTTGATTGAGCACAACGGGACGGCGTTGCATCCACGCGAATGGCGGCAACGAACCTTGGCGGATGGTGACCGGATCGAGATTGTCCGCGTTGTCGCCGGCGGTTAGGAACGGGCCGCTTTGACAACGACTCGCATTCCGTCCCGGCGGACGACAATGACGGCCGTATCGGGTGGAATAAATTCACCTTGGGTAACTACGTCGATGATTTGATCGAGAAAGCGGGCTTTCCCACTCGGCCGCAAGATTGACAATGAAATTCCTTCCGTGCTAGGTGAGAGATCTACCGCGGTCGTAAATTCCCGCGGAACACCCGCCAATGACGGGCCTGGCGGATTCGTCGTCATCAGAGCAAAGCGCCGATAAATGCTCGTCTTTGGCAAATAGCGCGCCAGAAGAGAGATCACTATCCCAGCGCCGATCAGCGCCAGGAAAAGATTCAGCAGCGGCATCGCCAGGATTCGACCGCTCGGGAAGAAGGTTTCGCCGGGATATCGATCGACCATGGCCCAGAACAATGAGGCCAGCATCAGAAACACGCCGACCACGCCGAAAACAATCGTGGAGTGGGCGAAGAAGAGGATTTCAATGATCACTAAAGCAGCTCCCAAGACAAACAGAGCCACGACCTCCCAACCGGCGAGGCCGGCCAGATAATGTCCCAGAAAAAAGAGCGCGAAACAGACCGCTGAAACGATTCCGGGCAGGGTGGCGCCTGGAATTTTGAATTCGAGCCAGGCTCCGATAATTCCGCCGAGCAATAACAACGGAGCCAGGGCGGTGATCCAGAATGCGAGCTGTTCGAAGCCGGTGGGACCCAGTGAAACCACATTGCCCTTCAATCCGGCTTTCTGCGTCAGATCGGCAACAGAATCGGCGATTCCATCAGCCAGCAGCGGCTTGCCGTTCACTTTTTCCGACGCTTCCTGTGCGTTTAGAGTCAGCAAGGTTCCCTTTGGATGAATGACGCGATCGCCGATTTTTACTTCTTTCTCCTTGTTCATGAACGCTTCGCCAACATCGGGATTGTGGCCGTTCTTCATGGCGGAGCCGCGGATCAATGCCGACCAGTAGGAAATGGTCTTTTCCCGCTCGGTCAGGGGTAGATCTTCGCCAGTGGCCAAAACCGGAGCAGCGGCGCCGATCGCGCTCACCGGCGCCATATAAATATGTTGAGTCGCCAGCGCGACGAGCGCTCCCGCGGAGCCGGCATTTGAATTGATGTAAGTATAGGTCGGGATTTTGGCATGATTGAGGACGCTGTTAATCTCCTCTGCGGTATCCAGACGCCCGCCATACGTATTCATTTCAAAAATGATCGCGCTGGCACCGTTCGTTTCAGCCAGCTTCTCGGCGCGCCGGAGGAACATCAGAAGCGAAGGGGAAATTTCCCCGTGCAATGGAACCACGACCACGTCGCCCTTATGAATCGCGTCCCGGCCGTAACCGGTCCCAAGAGTCGCGAACATCGCAATCAAGCTGAGGATCAACAGTCTTTTCATCGGTTGGAAACCATCCTGACGTTGGCTAAATTTGGCATCGCTTCAAAGCGCAAACGAGCGAAAAATCGAACCGGTGATTCCTTCTGAAACAGTCGAGCAAGTGGCGGCGGCAAATGACATTGTCGAAGTGATCGGTTCCTATTTTCCACTGAAACGGGCCGGCGCGAACTTTAAAGCGCTCTGTCCGTTTCACCAGGAAAAGACGCCTTCCTTTCACGTCAGTCCGCCGCGCCAAACGTTTCACTGCTTCGGATGCGGCGTCGGTGGAAGCGTCTTTCGCTTTGTCATGGAATACGAGCACCTCGACTTTCCGGCGGCGGTCCGAAAACTGGCGGCCCGGGTCGGGATTCCGATCGTCGAGGAACGCGCAAGCGAAGAGGAAAGCCGGCAACATGAAGGCCGTCGGACTCTGCTAAAACTCCATGCGGAAGCGGCTGAATGGTTTCAAGATAATCTCTTGAAAAAGGAATTTGCCAATCCGGCGCGAAATTATTTGAAAAATCGCGGAATCGATCGGCAAGTTGCAAAAGATTGGCAGCTCGGCTTTGCGCCGGACAGTTGGGACGCGTTTTTGAAATGGGCGCTCGCTTGCGGCTATTCCCGGACGCAGGTTTTGCAAAGCGGTTTAGTCAAACCTCGCGACGAGGAGCATTCCGGCGGCGACATTTACGATCGGTTCCGGGGTCGGATCATGTTCCCGATTTGCAACGACGTCGGCGAGGTGATCGCTTTTAGCGGCCGATTGCTCGAGTCCGATCCGCAAGCCGCAAAATATGTGAACTCGCCGGAAACGCCGCTCTTCCAAAAAGGACGGGTTTTGTTCGGACTGCACAAAACCAAACGCGCATTGATCGACGCGAACTGCGCAATTGTTTGCGAGGGGCAGCTCGATTTGATCAGTTTATTTGAAGCAGGAATCAAAAATGTAGTCGCGCCGCAAGGAACTGCTTTCACTGATCACCAGGCGCGGATCCTCAAACGTTTTGTCGACGAAGCCGTACTTTGCTTCGATGCCGATCAAGCTGGCCAGAAAGCCGCCCAGCATTCGCTCGATTCCCTTCTTCAGCACGATTTGGTGGTTCGAGTAGTAGACATGCCGGCTGGCGAAGACCCGGACTCGCTCATTCGTCGGAAAGGAAAGGAAGAATTCGAGAAACTCGTAGAGTCGGCCCGGGATTTTTTCGACTATTGGATCGAACGCGAGGTGTCCATGGTCGATTTGAGTTCGATGGGAGCGAAAATGCAGTTGGCCCGCAAGCTGGCCGATACGGTTGCTCAAGTGCGTGACTCCTTGATGCGTGGGGAAGTGTTAAATAAGATGAGCGCCCGGCTGGGAGTGCCAACCGTTGAGTTTGAAAAACTGGTGCCGAAGCAGCGCCCCGCCCGCAGTCTTGATCAGAACACAGGGTCGAGCGAGTTGGCGGTTATGCTACGGCACGATGTGGCGATGCTTTGTCTCCTTGCCTTGCGCGACGAAGCGGCTCGTAATTTTCTCCTCCGACAAAACTGGCCTGAATTGTTGCAGCAGATCGCGGGAACCGAATTGCTCACGAAGATTCTGGAAAGCGATCTGCGACCCGAAGACCCGGCCTCGCTTAACTCTTTTATGTCAAAGCTCTCTGCCCAAGAGGAGGGCCTGGTTTCTGCTTGGCTCATGCAGAAGGTACCGGCAAATGCGATGGAGGTGACCGAAAGCTGGTGGAAGGGACTGATGCAGGGGGTCTTGCGCCGCCAACTGGAGATCGCTGAGACGCGAATTCGTCTCCCGCAGTTGACCACCGGCGAGGTAGTGAATTTACAGAAAGAAATTGTTGACCTACATGAGCAACTCCACCAGATTTCCGGGCTTTCGTCTGTTCCTGACGCCGGCCGATGATTGCCGACCTTTAGGAACTTCGATCGAAGGCCGCAACCCTTAACCTACAGTCTTGGCCAGACAACCGAAAGCACGCAAAGCTCTTCGCCGACCTACGGCGAAGCGTCCGAAATTTAAACGAGCGCACCGCGACACCGCGTCGCGAATTCCCGCACCAGAGGTGCGATCGAAAAACGGCGCCGGAAGAATAGCAGCCTTCAAAACGAAACGAATTACCAGCCTGGTCCGGGCCCGAAGAACAGCCCCAGATCTGGCGGTCCAGGGTAAATCGGAAAGTGACGCCGCCAGCGAGATCCAGGCGCGATTGCGGGAGCTGATCAAACTGGCCAAGGAACAAGGGTATCTCACGTTCGATGATTTGAACGAGGCGTTGCCCGAGGGAATCACCGACGCCAACGAGCTCGATGCTATTCTCACGCGGCTGCGCCGAATGGAGATCGACGTGATTGAAGCTTCGGATGTCGATCGCCATAAAGAAGTTAAAAAGGATCCGGATGAAGAGGAAGAAGAAAAGCCCGAGACGAAACTCGATATCCTGGATGATCCGGTCCGAATGTATCTCAAGCAGATGGGGCAAGTCCCGCTGCTGACCCGAGAACAGGAAGTAGAAATTTCCAAACGAATCGAAGAGGCGGAAAACATGGTGCAAAAGCACATCAACCGCTTTGGCTTCACGGCGCGCGCCCATCTCGATCTTGCTCAGAAATTGACTGAAGGCCGGGAACGTTTCGACCGCGTGATTCTCGATAAGAAAATTGAGAGTCGCGAACGCTACATGAAAATTCTGCCGCGCTTGTGCAAGCAGGTGGACAAATTAGCGGACGAAATCACTCAGCAATATGCCAAGCTGGCCGGCGGTCCCAGACGGGACAGCAAGCGGATGAAAGGTTTCCACCGCGTCCTCGGTTCGCTCCAGCGCCTTTATCCAAAATTTTATTTCAAACAAAAGGTGACCGAAGAGTTCGTCCATCTCGCGGACGAGCATTATCGGACTCTGTTAACGGTCCAGCATGACACGACCAAGAAAGGCCCCCGGTCGCCAGTCGGACAAAAATCACGCGAGTTGGAGCAATCGCTCTGGTTAACGGTTGAGGAATACACCGAACAATATCAGTCGCTCAAGGATTGGCTTCGCAAGGCGCTGCGCGCGAAGACAGAAATGGTAGAAGCCAATCTGCGACTCGTGATTTCCATCGCCAAAAAATACACCAATCGCGGGTTGTCGTTTCTCGATTTAATCCAGGAAGGCAACATGGGCCTGATGAAGGCGGTCGAGAAATTCGAATACCGCCGTGGTTACAAATTCTCCACTTACGCGACGTGGTGGATCCGGCAAGCCATTACCCGTTCGATCGCCGATCAGGCCCGCACCATCCGCATTCCGGTGCACATGATCGAAACGATTAATAAGCTGATGCGCGTGCAAAAGCAGTTGGTCCAAGAATACGGCCGCGAGCCGACTCCGGAGGAAGTCGCAGAGGAAATCCTGTTGCCGGTGGACCGAGTCCGCGCCGTTCTGAAAATGGCCCAGCAGCCGATTTCGCTTCAATCCCCGGTAGGCGAAAGCGAAGAAACGAACTTTGGAGATTTTATTGAGGACAAAGGCGCGGAAAACCCGTGCGATATGACCGCGATCGTCCTGCTTAAGGAAAAGATCAAAGACGTGCTTGAAACTTTGACCGAACGCGAGCGTCAGGTCCTCGAGCAACGTTTCGGTTTAGTCGACGGCTATAGCCGCACCCTGGAGGAAGTCGGGCGCCAATTTCGGGTCACTCGCGAACGAATTCGCCAGATCGAAGCCAAGGCATTGCGAAAGATGCGGCATCCCACCCGGATTCGGCAGCTCGAAGGATTCTTGGAAGCGCCCGAAGCGTAAGGTCTTACCGCACTCAAGCCCTCTTGCTTCACGCGCAACTTTTTTTCATCGAATTTGTTCAATTCGCGAGGAAATGAAACGCGAAGACGACCAGCAACTGTGGGACCTCCTTGGCCAGGCCTCGGCCCCGGAGCTTTCTCCCTTCTTTTCGCGTAACGTTGTTCGGACTGTTCGGCAACGATCACAACAATTCGAGTCACTGCGCAGTTGGTTCGGGCTGCGCCGGCTAGTTCCGATCACTGGGCTTGCCGTTGCGCTAATCGCCGCAATAATGGCCTTCCATCACCCGGCAATTCAAAAGTCTGCCGGCAACGCGCCCGACGTGATCGCCCAGATCGACCCGCAGGATTACGACGTTGTCGCTGACTTGGATGAGTTGCTGGTCAACGACGAGAGCAATCTGTGGGACGACGATACGCAAACTTTGTAGGCACAATCGCAGCGGTTGTCCTTTTCGTGTTGAATTGGCCGTCGGCTGCGAACGCTCAACCGCACGGTCAACAAGGCGGAAGCATGAGAAGTATGCCTCAGCCGCACCGCGCGCCTAGCTTCAATGACCCGCGTCAGCGCTTTCTCTCCCTGCCTCCGCAAGATCGACAGATTTTTCAGAGAAACGCCGAGCGTTGGATGCAGATGGGTCCGGACGAGCGAAAAATGATGCGCGTTCGCGAAAGAATTTACCGTGCTCAAGTCAGCAAAGAAGTAGACGCAGCGTTGAGAGAATCCGGTCTCCATCTTGAAGGTGAAAAGCGCACGCAATTCGAGCAGCGTTATCTGCAGGAGCGACGTCGCATGGAGCATTCGCTCCGGCAGGAGATCGAAAGCCAGCGCCAGCAGCAATTACCCGCCCTTCAAGAACGTCTGAAGAAAGAGTTTGGGGAGCCATTACCGCAGGGTTCGTCGTCCGCTGCACCCGGGAGCTCGAATTCTCCGAAAAAATAAACCGGCGGGCGTTTCTACCCGCCGGTTATAAATTCCAGCTTGTTGTCGGCTTAACGCCAGTGCCGGTAATATCGGTGGTGCCGATAATAAACGCGATGGCCGTTGGACCAATAAAATGTCGGCCCCACATATCCATAATACGGCCGGGCGTACCCGTAGTACGGATACGGAGGACCATAATAATAAGGATAAGCGGCGGGAAATCCGAAGCCGATACCCACGGCAACGCCTGCGTTAGAACTCGGCGCGGATGCCAGAGCGATGCCACCGGCCGCCAATGCGATTAAGAGTAACTTTTTCATTGTTCGTTCACCTCTCTGATTGAACATCTTTTTAGACGAAAAGTTGCTCGAATTATTCGGTCAGCCCATTGCGGGATACTTGGGATAGCCACTCACCCTCAGATCAGGCCCGATTTTTTCGAACGTGATCCGCTCCAGCCGCGCACTCTCTGATGTTGATCGCACGCCGCTCCCGGCAAACGCAGAAACACCGCCGCCGGTGAAAATCGGCGCGGTGTAAATCTGGACCTTGTCGATCAGACGCTGATCGAGCGCATGCCCGAGAACATCGCCGCCACCTTCGATCAACAAACTCACCACGTCCTTCTTTCCAAGATCGGCCAAAACAGCTGCCAGCGGTTCGTCGCGATATACCAATGTGCTCTTCGCCTCGCGATCCGTGAACACGCGAGCGCGCCGAGGAAGATTTCCCGAGCGGCTAAGTATCACACGTACCGGCTGACGCGAAGTTCGGGCGTCACGAACGTTCAGCTGAGGGTTGTCGATCCTGATCGTTTCAGCGCCGACCAGAATCGCGTCATTTTCGGCGCGCAATCTTTGCGCACGTTTGCGCGCGGCATCACTGGTGATCCGGCGTCCTTCACGGCTTGGTCGAGTCAGACGTCCATCCAAACTCATTCCGCACTTCGCGGTCACGAATGGGATGCCGGTGGCGATCCATTTGTTGAATGCCTCGTTCAGCCGGGCGCACTCCTCCGCCAGGATTCCACTCCGCACTTCCAGACCGGCGTTTTTCAGAATCTCTATTCCGCGGCCACGGTGTTGCGGATTTGCGTCAGTCGCGCCGATAACTACCGACTTTAGGCCCGCACCAGCAATCGCGTCCGTGCAGGCGCCGGTTCGGCCAAGGGACGAGCATGGTTCCAGGGTGACGTATAAAACCGCGTCCTTCGGAACGGCTTTCTTGAACCGCCGCAGACACTCGACCTCGGCATGGGGCAAGCCCGCTCGCCGATGATGCCCACGCGCGACAATTTTGTTGCGGACGACCAGGACCGCGCCAACCGCGGGATTGGGACTGGTTTGTCCGACCGATTTTCGCGCTTCGCGCAACGCCTCATGCATGAACCGTTCGTCATTATTCATTTCGGAACAGTAAATATTCGGAAGCAATCGTTTCGCGCAAATCTTTCGCTTTTCTACTTGGCGAATCTGTCAGCCCCGACTTACTTAGAGGAAACCCCCATACTATGGCCACCAAAACTGAAGAGAAAACCGGCGCCGACAAAGTAACCGCAGCCCGAAACAAAAATCTCGACCTCGCGATCCAGCAAATTGCAAAAGATTATGGCGAAGGCGCCATCATGCGCCTCGGCGGCGAGAAAATTGTCGACATCGACGTCATTCCGACCGGCAACATCTTGATCGACCGCGCCCTTGGCGTGGGCGGATTTCCCCGTGGCCGAGTCGTCGAAGTTTACGGTCCGGAATCTTCCGGTAAAACGACCCTCACCCTCACGGTGATCGCGCAGGCCCAGAAACGCGGGGGTCTGGCCGCGTTCATTGACGTTGAGCACGCCCTCGATCCTCAGTATGCAAAAAAGCTCGGCGTAAATTTGGATGATTTGCTGGTATCGCAACCGAGCTCAGGCGAGGAAGCGCTTCGAATCTGCGAAACGCTGATTCGCTCCAACTCGCTCGACGTCATCGTTGTCGATTCCGTCGCTGCCCTGGTCACTCGCGCGGAGTTGGAAGGCGAAATCGGCGACATAACCGTAGGTGCGCAGGCACGTTTGATGAGCGCCGCCTTGCGGAAATTGACCTCTCTGATCGCGAAGGCACGGACCTGCTGCATTTTTACGAATCAGATTCGGGAAAAAATCGGCGTGATGTTTGGCAATCCGGAGACCACACCCGGCGGAAAAGCATTGAAGTTCTACTCCAGTGTCAGGATCGATATTCGCCGGATCGGCGCGATCAAACAAACCGATGGCAGCGTTACCGGCAATCGCACGCGGGTGAAAGTCGTGAAAAACAAAGTCGCGCCGCCCTTTACCGAGGCCGAGTTCGACATCATGTACAACGAAGGCATTTCCACGACCGGGTCTTTGCTTGATCTTGCGCTGGAGAAGCAAATCATCGAGAAGCGCGGTTCGTGGCTTAACTACAAAGGTACCCAATTGGCTCAGGGGCGCGACGCCGCCAAGGAAGTCCTCAAGGAGGACGCCAAACTTTACGCGGAAATCGAGTCCGCCGTGAAAGCTAAATTGAACGAGGACAAGGATTAAAGCCTCTAAGCCGCCATGCCCTACCGATTTGTCCCTGCGATTGTTTTCCTTGGCACTTTCATCACCGCAAGCGCGGCCACGCCGAATCCGGAAGCTCCCGTCCGATTAATTCCCGGATTGGGCAGCGTTCATCACCCGGTTTCGACCAAGAACAAGGAGGCCCAGCAGTTTTTCGATCAAGGAATGAAGCTCGTTTACGGATTCAATCACGACGAAGCGCGCCGTTCTTTTATGCGCGCGGCGGAGCTGGATCCAAAACTGGCAATGGCGCATTGGGGCGTCGCCCTCACCCTCGGACCGAATTACAATCTGCCGGTTGATCCTGAACGCGAGCGCGCAGGCTACGATGCGGTCCAGCGCGCGGTCGCGCTTAAAGAAAACGCCTCCGAGGCTGAGCGGGCCTACATCGACGCGCTTGTGGTCCGATATTCCAACGATCCGGACGCGGATCTCCATGCGCTCGATCGCTCTTACGCCGATGCCATGCGCAAACTGGCTGCGCGTTATCCGGACGATCTCGACGCGGTCACGCTTTTTGCCGAGAGCATGATGAATCTGAATCCGTGGAAGCTTTGGACTGCGGACGGCAAAGCCGCCGATGGCACGGACGAAATCGTTTCGACCCTCGAATCGGTTCTAAAGCGCGATCCAAATCATCTCGGCGCTAATCATTATTACATTCACGCGGTTGAAGCTTCGACTCGCCCGGAACGTGCATTGCCGAGTGCGGCTCGGTTGGAAAAATTGGCGCCGGCAGAAGGTCATCTCTCCCACATGCCGTCGCACATTTACGCGCGAGTGGGCGATCATGCTGCATCCGCTCGTTGTAACGCCGCTGCGATGGCGGCCGACAAGAAATTCCTCGGCCAAACCCATGAGCAAGGCTTCTACCGACTGATGTATTACAGCCACAACATGCATTTTCTCGCCTTCGCTGATTGCATGCGCGGGGACTTCGCCGGTGCGAAAGCGGCAGCCGATCAATTGGTCACAAACGTCAAACCCGGCGTAAAAGCGATTCCGATGCTCGAAGGTTTTATGCCGACGCCGATCCTCGTTCTTCTGGGCTTTGAACGTTGGCCGGACATTTTGAAGTTTCCGCAACCAGACAATTCACTTGTTCTGACGAGTGCGATCTGGCATTCGGCCCGTGGAATCGCTTTGGCCAATATCGGCAAGACAGCGGAAGCCGAGAATGAACAGAAAGCATTTCGCGACCTCGTGGCCAAGAGCCCGCCTGATGAAATG
>DATINV010000025.1:0-7499 GCA_035473775.1 Chthoniobacterales bacterium | reverse complement strand
GCTCGATAATGTCGTCGACGCTTCTGGCGGCACGGGTAACGTTTCAGTATCGATGGGGGTCCTGGAAGGCGACACCACGGCTAATGGGCTCGTTAATTCGAGCGACATTGCCCAAACCCAATCGCAGTCGGGGCAAGCTGTAACGCAGAGCAATTTCCGTGAAGACGTGACCGTCAACGGCATCATCAGCAGTTCCGATGTTGCGCTAGTGCAATCGTTCTCGGGCACTTCTCTTTCGGGCGCGTCGTTGTCGTCGACTAGTCCACCATCGAAGTCATCGCCGGCTTCAAGAGTAAAGCCGCGCCGGCCTGCTCGAAATCGATAGGGGCTGACGTAGCGATTCTTTCTTGATGGCGAGCTTTCCGGCGGAGTAGACAGTCTCCGTGATCTCTGCGTCCTCGGTGGTGAGAAATCTGCCGCATTCTAATCAAATTGCCGCGATCGTCTGCTTGACTATCGCATTTGCCGCGACGCTTCGCGCCACATCCGAGTACGACTACAAGCGGGGCGAATTTCTGGTGATCAAAGATGGGAAATCGCCGGACAAGAAGTTTGCCATCGTTTCCGGTGAAAATCAGAAGGGCGAGTTCGGCGTTTATTTGATGGACGCGCCCACCAAAAAAATAATCGGCAAACTCGAAGAAGTAGCGACCGATCTCGATACTGCGCCGGATGCCTACTACGCTCATTGGTCGCCCGACTCGAAACATGTCGGCATTTCGTCCCGGAGCGATCGCCATATGCTTGAAAACGTGATCTATCGAATTGAAGGTCGACGCGCTTTTCTGGTGCAGGCGCCTGAATTGCGGTGTCACGCCGTCCCGAATTTTTGTCAGCTCCTGAAAGAGCTGGGTGCTTCTCCTGACGATCCTAACAAGGATGAAGGTGAGGATTCAAAGGTGCGCCAAAATTCTAACACTTCCGAGATCACGAAATGGCTGTCGCCAACGCATTTTATTGTTGCCGAAGAATCCCAGTTCCAAGTCCGAACGCGCGATCCGTCAGCAGCGATTGGCAAATATGGCGAAGTGGAAAAAGAGAACGATGACAGCGCCGATTCACCCGGCGGTGCTTATCACGTTTGGTTTAATACCGAAGGCGAGTGCGAGCTCTTGCCCGGAGACAAATCGCAAGTCATAAGCACACATTCTGGGAGCAAGAAGTGACCCGCCTTCGCCAAGGCTATGGCGCGGCAGGCGAGGGGCGAGGGTCCGGGGATTTGAGCCTTACTGTGAATTCGAGTTCAGCTCCGCTGCGCTCTTCAGGTCAGCATCTGCGCCGGCGGGGTCGCCCTTCTTGCGCTTCGCATCCGCGCGATTTTTATAAATCAGCGCGATCTTCGGATTGATCTCGATTGCTTTAGTGAAATCACTGATTGCGCCGTCCAGATCGTTTTTGTCCTTCTTGAGGTTGCCGCGATTATTATAGGCGTTGGCGTTCTTCGGATTCAATTCGAGCGCCTTGTTGTAATCGGCAACCGCTCCATCTTTGTCATTCTTCGAATTCTTCGCCAGCGCGCGATTGAAGAAGGCCAGCTCCCCATTCTTCGGATCAATCTCAATCGATTTCGTGTAATCGGCGATCGCACCGTCATTGTCACCTTTCCCGCGCTTCGCGATACCGCGGTCGTTGTAATAATCGTGATCGTTTGGATTCAACTCGATCGCGAGGTTTAAATCGGCAATGGCTCCATCGAAATCGCGCTTCTCTCTTTTCAACGCGCCACGATTCCAGTAGGCCGCTGCCGACTTAGGATCAAGCTCGATCACACGTCCGTAATCGGCGATTGCTCCGTTCATATCGCCGTTGTGAGCGCGAAGACCTGCCCGATTTTGGAAACCGGCAGCGTCCTTTGGATTTGGTCCGATCTTGGGCTCGGTAGCCGGGGTGTCCTTTGGGGCGTCGAGATCTTCCCAAGCCCGTTCCGACAATTCAAATTCCCCTCCGTTGACGCTGACCAGATACCCAAAGCTTAATTTGACCGAATTCGCGGCGGTCGAGGGAACGACTTTGTCGCCTTCCAGTTTCAGCGACGCCTCGAAGCCGTGAAGCAGCACGCTTTCGTTGTTGTCGTACAGCGGCTTGGCGAATCGCAGCTTGGTCGGACTTCCCTTCGGATTTGGTGAGCGCGCTTCAAACAGCCATTGCACCCGGCCGTCTTCCTCAGATTTTTTCGCGAGCTTGATCCCGGCCGGCACAGAATTAAAAGCCGCGTCGATCAATTTGACCCAGCCATCGAACTTACGCGCCATTTCTTTGCTCGCCGGTTGGCCAGATTCCCCCCAATCGTTCGATTTTAGCCACGGCTTCCCTTGTTTGCGCGCGAACGTTCCGCTATCACAACGAATCCGCTCTGGTCCGTTGTCCGGATATCGATCGTAAGCGAACGAAACTGGAAACGACGCGATCGCCACCACATGGACGCCCGAATAAAACTCGCGGCTGTAGGCGAGATTATCGGCCACGACCTTGTCGCCCTGCGCCCGCGCTGCGGCCGGTTTGAAAAATGAAACAGCAACGACCGTGGCAATTAGCATTTTTGTTTTCATGAATCTGCGCGGGAAATCCGGTGATGTGAGCCGAAACCCGGTCTTACGTCCTGGCCGATGGTAAGAAAAGGAAAATGTTGCGGTGGGGTTTGAGATTGTCGAAAATGCGGCTGCTGTTGGCATTTGTGGAAAAAACCCCCAATGGTTGCCCGCATCGCAGAACTACTCGTTAGGATAAGTAGGAAGCACCAACCTTATCGCGAGCAGCCGGAACCTAACCGCAACTGAAGCCGAACGTCTAACCAACCAATGAAGCCAACGCGAAGAAAGGCTGAAGGAGAAGAAAAGATTAGCGTGATTACGGCTACGCTGCTGATGATTCTCACAGCTGGGTGCGATCCAGTGGGCTACGGATATGTAAATCAGCTTCGTCGCCCGGTTTCCGTCGTGCATCATGTGCATGGCCGCGATGAGCGGTTCACGCTTGGGGCGGGCGAACGAAAATTGCCGGCAATGGGAGATTGGCCCGGGTCACGCGAGGAATTTTTCGATTTGAACGGCAAAGAGATCGCGGCGCTCACCGGAGCACAGATTAAAAAACTTCAACACACGAACAAAAACATGATGACTATTCTCGTGTTGTCGCCCTCCGGAATTACGCTTGCGACGCAAGAGTATTGGGATCAGTGGCAGAAAGAACTTCGCGATGGAGTTCAACGCTGAGACCAGCGAACGTCGAATCTGGATACTTTGCCGAAGATATGTTCGGCTACGGCTTCCAGCGACTCGCTAACGACCCGTCTGGAGCTTGTGCTACCACATTGCTGTTATTGGGTCGCGCGGGTGCGGCGTTCTGGGTTTCTTCAGTCGGGGCGGGTTCACGTCGGCCCCTCGGCGGTGGCGCGCTGGATTGAAACGACGGAATGAAATCGGATGGGTCGTATCCGAAGTAGTAGGCAGCGGCCAAACCGATCAAGAACAGGGCGGCAACGGCTTTCATTTCGCCAAAAAAAAGCAGCAACCACGCCAATCGGTTGCCGGCTATAGTCCGATCTCAGAAATTTCCGAGCTGGCGAAACCAGCGGAGCGCAAGTTGCACTTGCGCCGGCTGGGCTTCGTGACTGCCGGCAAACGATTCCAAGCGGACATGTTTGAAGCCGGTGTTCGCCAAAGATGCACGAACATGCTCGACTTTAAACGGCGGCGCGAGCGGATCGCTTATACCGCTGCTGAGCCAGATCGGGATATTCAAAAAATCGGGTGGAGGATGGTACATTTTGTAAGCAACGCTGATTCGATCGTCATTGAGCCCAGCCAGGAAAAATCCGCGGATTTTAATTGGGTTAGTGCTCGCGAGCATGGCGGCGAGAAAACCGCTGCGCTTGGCACCCCCGGAAAGTCCGGCGAACGCGACCGGCCAATGGGCCGATTGCGGCCATTGTTTGTGAATCAATTGGAGAGCGGCTCCGATCAGCGCCACGCGCCACGCCTCCGAATCCTCCCGCGGCCCAACTGTCGCATCGGCTGCAAGCACGATCCACCCTTCAGCCATCCCCGCTTCTTGAAAGGGCGGAGCGGCCTCCGCATTGGTGTAGTGAAAATCCGCGGTCGCGACCACAATGAGAATCGGCCATGGGCGCGCAGGATCGAAGTTTTTCGGAAAAGTAACTAGGGTCCGGCCGGTGGTTGGCCGGGTGTTGCCGCCGGCCGCTGCGTAATCCTGAAAATATTTGTCGAGCGGATACTTGATGTCGAGCGTTGCACCCGGTCGAACGGTTTGACCGGCGAGGGTTGCACTCTCGGAGACAGCAGGGCTAAACGAAAAGAGCAGAGCTCCGATAAACAAACCAGTGCGTGCGGCGCGCGTCACGGAGACAATCAACAGAGAAGGTCTGGCTCTGTCCAGAAGCGGCTCCGTGCAGCTGATTTAAGGGGCTTCGCGCTTCTCGCAGCCAATTCCCGAGGAATTGAATTGACTTTCGGCCGTCGGGTTTGGCAGAATGATCGGGATGCGCAGCAAGTATCTTATGGTTTGCCTGTTCCTGGCGATTTCGGTCCTCGTCGGGCGAGCCGAACAATTCCAAAAAGTCAGTCCGGACAGTGCGGGTTTCACCATTCAGCCCTTCACGAACAGTGATTCGAACGCACCGGCGACTATGGATCCGAGCCTCCGTGGCC
Organism: Chthoniobacterales bacterium; assembly: GCA_035473775.1. Classification (GTDB taxonomy): domain Bacteria; phylum Verrucomicrobiota; class Verrucomicrobiia; order Chthoniobacterales; family UBA10450; genus AV40. Next base: position 2,832 of record DATINV010000025.1, on the reverse strand, counting down.
CCTTATTGGATCCCACCGTTCCCGTTAATGGTCCCGGCGCGCCTACTGTTGTTCCAGAGCCTGCTACGATCGCGATGTTATTCCTCGGCTCGGGTTGTGCCGCCGCGTTCACTGCACTTCGCCGCCGCCGTCGCGGTTAAATTTTCGCGCGGCTCACCTCATTCCGCCGTCTAGAATTTTTGTCTGGCGGTCAGGCGGTCTTTTGCCGCAGGATTGATGAGGCCCCCAAATGGGCCTCACATTTTACCCCCCAGTTCATGGCCAAGTTCAGGCGACTCATTGCGCTAGATCTCGGATCGCAAAGCGTAGGCTTAGGCATTTTTCGTGTTTACGCCGACGGGACGCTGGAACTTCATCACCACTGTCGACGACAGATTCTGGTCGACCCGGTCGGAGAAGCGATGCGCCAGCCGCAAATGCTTGTCGTTCTGCGCGAGATGGTCGATGCCCTAAAACTTAAGGCTGCGCACGTAAACTATTCCATCACGGGCCAGTCGGTGTTCGTGCGCTTCGTAGATTTGCCACAAATCGAAACGGAAAAAATTCAGCGAATCATTGCGTTTGAAGCGCAACAGAACGTGCCGTTTCCGATCGATGAAGTGGTCTGGGATTATCAGCTCATCGGCGGGGGAGTGAATGGACGAGTTCAGGTAATGCTTGTCGCTATCAAAGCCGACTTACTAGCCGAGGTGCACGGCGCGATCGAAGCGATCGGGGTAAAGCCGGTGATTGTGGATGTTGCTCCAATGGCCCGCTACAACGCGTTTCGCCACAGCTACGGCGATCTGAGCGGCTGCTCATTGCTCATCAACATCGGCGCGCATACGACGAATTTATTGTTCATTGAGCGAGAATGCTGTTTCTCGCGAACCATTCCTATCGGCGGCGGCTCAATTACCGCTGCAATCGCCAAAGAATTTGACGAACCTTTCGCCGCGGCCGAGTTACGAAAACATCGTTACGGTGCAGTTAGCCTGCAGGATTTGAATGACGAGCCAGTAGACGCCGAAAGGGTGCGCGTTTCAAAAGTCGCGCTCTCAATTATGACGCGCTTACACACCGAAGTGATGCGCTCGATTTCCCACTATCGCATTCAAGGATTGGGAAGCCCACCGGATCGTATCTTTCTAGGTGGTGGCGGAGCCACCATGCCGCGGGTGCGGGATTTCTTTTCTGATAAGTTGGGGCTGCCGATAGAATTTTTTAATCCGCTTAGAAATATCGCGATGGCAGCGTCAGCGCCCGTCGAAGAACTAGGACGGTTGGCACACTTGATGGGCGAGCTGGTGGGCCTGGCGCTGCGTTCAGTCGGCGACTGTCCAATGTCGATCAACCTACGGCCGGCATCAGTCGCTCGACGGCAGCAACTAGAAAGACGGCGTCCATTTTTTGTCTTGGCGGCGTCATTCGTCATCTTCGCCGTGCTTAGTTGGGGATTTTATTACGCGCGCGCTTCGCAAGTGACTCGCGCCGGCGCGGAGAAAATTAAGAACATCAATGCGCCGATGCACGCGGTCGAAATCAAGATCGACCAGGTGCGGCAACAAGTGATTGCGTTGGATGAGGTGAGCGTCCCGCTGATTGCAGCCATCAACGATCGATTTTTTTGGACGCAGATTTTGGAAGACCTAAACGCGCGCCTGCCGAAAGAAGATATCTGGATCACTGAGCTGATTCCGATTTCGGGCGGAAAGCCAGTTGGGATAGATCAAAAAACGCACGTGGAAAATACTCCGGTGCCACCGAGACCGTCGACCAAAGGTTCATCGGGCGGACCGGCTATCGACGGTCTACTCTTGCGCGGTCTCTATTTATATAACGCGAAGCAACAGGAAGTGGTGGTCGACTATTTCAAGAATCTGGCCGGCTCACCATTCTTTAATGTCGACCCCAAAAATCAGGCGCGCGCGATCAAGTCGACCATTCCGGACGACACGGAGTGGGCCTTTCCTTATGAATTGCGCCTCGATCTCAAGAAGCCAGTTAAAATGCCATGAATTCGTATCGCGAAGATTGTTGGCTCAGAAATTTTCTCAGCGCTTTCGCGGCGAGTTTGTTCCTCGCACTTTGGTTTTTGTTTCATGCCAGGCGCGAATTCGCGGAGGCGTCCGCGAAGTTCAACGAGGTTGCGACTCAGCGGATGCGGCTGGAGCATCTCAATCCATTTCCGAACGAGCAGAATTTTCAGAAAATACAGGCCGCGTTGGAGGCTTACGGCGCGACGCTGAACAAAACGAAAGAGGACTTGAAAACGCAGGTTGTGCCCTTGGCGCCGCTCGCTCCTAACGAGTTTCAATCTCATTTGCGACAGGCAATCGTTAATGCCACTGAAAGAGCACGCAATAATCGGGTAAAACTTCCGGAGAATTTTCATCTGGGGTTCGACGGATTTACCGCCGCGTTGCCTGACACCGCGGCTTCCCCGCTTCTCGGACAGCAACTCAATCAGGTGGAACTGCTGGTCAATATGTTGATCGACAACAAGGTAGACGCTATTACGGAACTCAAACGTCCGATCGTGCCAGCCGAACCGGTCGTGTCTGCCACGCGAAAGCCTTTAACCGAATCTCCGAAGGTCGTCGAACGATCGGTAGTCGATGTTACCTTCATGGCTTCGCCAACGACAGTGCGAAAGATTTTGAATCAAATCGCAAGTTTCGAGCAGCAGTTTTTTATTATACGCACGTTACACATTCGGAATGAGCAACCGAAGGGGGCGCTCCGTGAGGGCGGGTCAAGCGCCGGCGCCGGGCCCAATGCCCCAGCTCCTCCCGGCGCGATAAAATTTATCGTCGGCAACGAACACTTGGAAGCAACAGCGTCGGTCGAGCT
>DATINV010000024.1:0-3350 GCA_035473775.1 Chthoniobacterales bacterium | reverse complement strand
AAACCCAAATGTTACCGTCCGGATGCGCGGGGTGATGGAAAAATGCACTTATTGCGTGCAACGAATCGAGGAAGCTAAAATCTCCGCCCGAGCGCACGTTGGAGCATCCGGCGGCGATATCCGGATTCCGCGAGACTCATTCACTAGCGCCTGTGCCCAGGCTTGCCCACATGAAGCAATTACGTTTGGCGATATCAAGGATCCTGAAAGCAAAATTTCCAAGCTCAAAGCCGCCGATCGGAATTACCGCCTGCTGGACTACTTGAACATCAAAGCGCGGACCAGCTATCTGGCGCGACTTCGTAATCCAAACCCGAAAATGCCCGACGCCGGAAACATTGGCGTGGCGAGCCCCGCGGAAAAAGCGTGACAATTTAAATGGACGAAGCGCCCACAGCACCGGAAGTGATTCAAGGCGAGACGTCGGCGACTGCCGAACGTCCGCTCGCGCGCGTGCCGCTGGTTTTAAATCGCCGCAACTTCAGTTGGATCACCGAGCGAATTTCGGGCGTGGTGGAGGATCGGGCGCCGCGCTGGTGGTGGGTTTGTTTCACCATCACCGCCAGCATCGCGATGTTCGGTTTGTTCTGTTTGGGCTACCAAATCTCGACCGGCGTTGGCGTATGGGGGAATAACGTTCCGGTGGGATGGGCCTGGGACATTACCAACTTCGTTTTCTGGATCGGTATCGGACACGCGGGCACGCTGATTTCGGCGATCTTGTATTTGCTCCGCCAAAAATGGCGGACGTCGATCAACCGTTCGGCCGAAGCGATGACGCTTTTCGCAGTCATGTGCGCGGCGATTTTCCCCGGCATCCACGTGGGTCGTGTTTGGATGGCGTGGTATCTCGCGCCGATCCCAAACAACTACGGGATCTGGCAAAACTTTCGCAGCCCGCTGATGTGGGATGTATTCGCAGTCTCGACCTATTTTACGGTGTCGGTCCTGTTTTGGTATACCGGATTGATTCCTGACCTCGCGACGCTGCGAGATCGCGCGAACACCAAGATCAAAAAGTTCCTGTTTGGCGTGTTCGCGGTGGGTTGGCGCGGATCGAACCGCAACTGGCGGCATTACGAAATGGCCTACCTCCTTTTGGCGGGACTTTCCACGCCGCTGGTCCTTTCAGTGCACAGCGTGGTGTCATTCGACTTCGCGGCATCAATCTTGCCCACCTGGCATACGACAATCTTTCCACCTTACTTCGTCGCCGGGGCGATTTTTGGCGGATTCGCAATGGTGCTGACGTTGCTAATTCCGGCGCGGTCGATTTTCAAACTGCACGACATCATTACTCCGCAACACATCGACAAAATGGCGAAGATCATTTTGTTGACCGGATCGTTCGTGACCTACGCCTACGCGATGGAATTCTTCGTGGCCTGGTACAGCGGCAACTCTTGGGAGCGGTTCGCGTTTTGGAATCGCGTGCTCGGGCCTTATTGGTGGTATTGGTGGACCGGCATGTTGTTCTGCAACGTGCTTTCGCCGCAGCTCTTCTGGTTCCGCTGGTGCCGCCGGAATATTCTCGTCGTCTATTTCGTCTGCATGTGCGTAAACGCCGGCATGTGGTTCGAGCGTTTCATCATCATCGTCGGCGGATTGCATCGCGATTTTCTTCCATCCTCGTGGGGATTGTTCATTCCAACCTGGGTCGATATCTGGACGTTTATCGGCACGCTCGGAATCTTCACTTCGCTCTTCCTGTTGTTCATTCGCTTCCTGCCAATGATCGCAATGTCGGAGGTAAAAATCGTCCTACCGGACGCCGACCCTCATTACGTCGGGCCTAACGGCCATCATCCGGTTCAAGCCGGAGGAATGGAGCGAACATGAGAACGCCCTACGGTCACGAGGTTTACGGGATGGCTGCGGAATACGCGAGCCCACATGCGCTTTTCGAAGCGGCGAAAATGGTGCGCGACGCGGGTTTCAAACGTTGGGACGTGCATTCGCCTTTTCCAATTCACGGAATGGATGATGCGATGGGGCTTAGCAAATCGTGGTTGAGCGCGGTGGTCTTGATTGGCGGCATTCTGGGCATTTCCACCGCGATGCTCATTGAATTTGGCGCCTCGTGGGGGCTTTATCCGTTGATCGTGCACGGCAAACCGTTCGACTGGAAAGTCGTGCCGGCGTTCTTCCCTATCATGTTCGAGTTGACGGTGCTTTTCTCGGCCTTCGCCGCTTTCTTTGCGGTATTGATCATGAATGGGCTGCCTCGACCGTACCATCCGATTTTTAATTGGGATCGTTTCGCGCGGGCGAGCAACGACGGATTTTTCCTGGTAATCGAAGCGCGCGATCCGCGATTCACCGAAGTGGAGGCCCGCGAATTACTCGAGCGCAGCGGTGGCCAATACATCACCATCGTGCACGAGGATTAATATGCTTCGCGCGTTTCTTTTAATTTCTCTCTTAATCACGCTCGCCAGCGTGGCGGTGCTCGGATTTCGGGGAGAAAAAACCACTAACGAGCCGTGGGAGCTTTTTCCCGACATGGTCCGGCAGATGAAAGTGCGGGCGCAATCGCCTTTGAAGTTTTTTGCCGACGGCCGCGGCCCGCGCATGCCGATCAACGGCACCGTGCCGATCGGCTACGAAATGCCGAAACCGGAAACGAGTGCGGCAACTGCCGGATCTCAAACCATGCCGCCCGGATTTAGTGTTGGCACGGACTACGCCGATACCGGAAAGATGGGCAACAACTGGGGGACTGGCATTCCGGTTCCGGTCACACCGGAGTTACTCGCGCGCGGCCGCCAGCGATTCAACATTACTTGCGCGATGTGTCACGGCGCAACCGCGACCGGCAACGGTATCACCAAACAGTACGGACTCGCCACCGTTGTCACGTTGCAAGACGATCGCATTCGCAAAATGGCCGACGGCGAAATCTTCAACACCATCACCCACGGCAAGAACACAATGATGGCCTACGGTCCAACGGTCATGGTCGCCGATCGGTGGGCGATCATTGCCTATCTGCGCGCGCTTCAACGCAGTCAGGGAGCAACCGCATCGGACGTTCCGCCCGAACATCGAGCTGAATTGGAAAAACCACCGGAGAACAAACCGGCCGAAAATAAACCGGCGGAGAATAAGCCGGGCGAGGCAAAGCCGGAGGCAAAACCTGGAGCGAAACCGGAGGCGCCAAAGAAATGAGCGAACGGTTGCACAACCTCCCAACGCCGGAAGGCGAGTACTTCGAGAGCGGACGGTTTGCCGGTTTGTCGGTGTTGGTCGGCATCGTTGCTTTGGTTGGGCTTGCGCTTTGTGGAGTAGGCGCGGCAATTGACCCGCACCAGTTCAGTTATTCCTGGCTATTCGCGTTTGCCTTCTTCTTC